>NZ_JBSVZN010000043.1:0-60393 GCF_054052225.1 Methylobacterium sp. JK268
CCGAAGGCGCCGAAGCCCTGGCCCCAGAGCGCGAAGACCTGCGGGTCGAGCACCCGCACCGGCACCGGCGCCACCGGCGCCGCGCGGCCGGGCAGGTCGGCCGTGTAGGTGGCCGGCAGGCTGCCGTAGTCGCGCAGGCCCGAGCCGCCCCAGCGCAGGCGGTCGAGGATCGCCTCGCGCACGAAGAAGGCGGTCTCGTAGGCGCTCGACACCGAGCTGGCGTGGACGTCGCCGGTGGTGGCCTGGAAGGCGGTGATGGCCTCGGGCGTGGTCAGCCCGACCGTGCGGTCGAAGATCGCCGTGCCGGCGCCGCTGGCCTGGATGGCGGTGGCGACGGCGGCCTGGTTGCGGGTCCGGGCGATGGTGGCGAACGCGATGTCGTTGCGCGTGAGGGTGAGGTCGACCTCGCTCGCCTGGTAGCGCAGGGTGGGGGTGAGGAAGGCGAGGTTGGAGGTGACGCCCGCGAAGGTGCCGCTCACGCCCGCATTGGCGGTGAGGATGGGGTAGAGGGTGCGCGGGTTGTAGGCGCCGTTCTGGGCGAGCACCTGGACGGTGCCGCCCGCCAGGGTGGCGGTGCCGGTGGCGGCCAGGCGATCGGCCTGTCCGGCGGCGTTGGTCTCGACCTGGAAGGTCGAGCCGGCCGCGAAGGAGACGTTCCCGGCGACGTTGAGGGTGCCGATGGAGTTGCCGGGCGCCACGGTGCCGCCGCTCTGGGCGACGACGCCGCCCACCGTGCCGGTGCCGCCGAGAAGGCCGCCCGCGCCGATCGTGACCGGGCCGGCGATGATGCCGTTGGCGTAGAGGGCGCCGGTATTGCCGATGGTGACCGCCGTGTTGAGGCGGTCGGCCGGGTCCATCTGCAGCGTGCCGATGACGTTGTCGAAGTAGCCGGCGGCCGAGTAGAGGTCGAGGCGCGACCAGTAGCTGAGCGGCTGGCCGTAGAAGGCCGCGAAGGCGTTGGTCTCGGTGTTGACCAGGATCTGGTTGATGGTGCTGCTCTGCAGCGTGCCGTAGAGGCCGCCGTTCGGCGCGATGGTCGCCGCAGCCGTCGTGCTGCCGCCGTAGAGCGGGGCGAGCAGGATGGAGGCGTCGGGTCCGCCGGCCGGGGCCTGCTCGCGGAGCGCCTGGGCGAAGGTGAGGGTCGGCAGGCCGTAGGTCAGGCGGGACTGGTAGAGCGCCTGGTTGGCGGCGGTGGGCAGGTAGGGGTTGTTGGTGGTGTTGGCCGTGCTCGTGGCGCAGGTCGCGACGGAGGCGCCGCACTGCGCCGAGAGGTAGCTCTGCAGCTCGGCCTGGGCCGCGGTGAACAGGCTCGGCAGGTTCATCGCCGTGCCGGTCGTCGCCGCGTTGTTGATGTAGAGCGGGTTCGTCAGCGCCTGGGCGATGTCGTAGGACGAGAAGGCCCGCGAAGCGATGATGTCGAGCGGGTAGTGCACGCCCAGAACGATGCGGCTGTCCCCGTATTCCGCGGCCCGGGCCAGCATGTTGCGGTATTCCTGCGGCACCAGCATGGCGAGCAGGATGCCGTCCGTGAAGGCGTACTGGGTGTGGCCGCTCGGGAAGGACGGGTTCGTGGCGATGCCGTTGAGCGCGGTCGGGTCGAAGATGTTGTAGCTGTTCGGGGCGACCTGGATCGGCCGCGACGAGCCGTAGACGTCCTGGCCGGCCTGCCGGTTCGTCACGCCGTAGGCGAGGTCGTAGACGCTGTCGCGGGTGTTGGGCAGGCCGTTGAAGGTCGGCAGCGTGTAGCCGGCCGGCGCCACCGCCGGGACCGGCACGTAGTTCGCCGGCGTCGTGCTCGGATTCGTCGCCGCGCCGTTGGCGAAGTAGTTCTTGGCGACGCCGAGATCCGTGCTCATCACCGAGTAGGCGGTGTTGAGGAGGCTGAAGGTCGCGCGCAGCGGACCCGCATTGGCGGTGCTCGACCGGATGCCGGTCTGGTAGATGCTGCCGAGCTGCGGGCCGAGGCCGCCCACCGGCTGGAGCGGGTTCAGGGTGCCGTTGCCCTGGATCGCCTGGAGCGGCAGGCCGCCCGCGAGGTTGTCGGCCGGGCCGAGATTGACCACGGTGCCGTTCGCCAGCGTGATGCTGGTCGTGAAGGCCGCGCTGCCCGGCAGCGCCTTGTCGCTGATCGCGAGCTGCCGCTGCGCGGTCGTCGCGTTCAGGTTGTCGGCGATCGCCTGCGACAGGTTGAGCTGCAGGGTCTGCTGACCGACCGCATTGCTGTTCAGGCTCAGGAACGGCGACAGCAGGTTCAGGACGTTGACGTTGGCCGGCGTGGTGTTGGCGGTTTGCGCCGAGACGGCGCCGACACCCATGGTCGCGACGGCCACGGCCGCGACCGAGACACTCGACAGAAACCTCATGAGACCCCCCAGGGCACGCTGAAAAGCGGTGTGAGGTCAGCGCTTAGTTTAAAGCCACGCTTCGGTCGTTGTCATACTCCGTCACAATTGATCGGGAGCGGGCGCATGTCACCGCCCCGCAACAGATAGTCTTTGCCGGCAAATAGAATACGAGGGATCGAGCGCGTTCCGCCGCTCTCAGCCCACCCGTGCGGGACGCGATCGGGCATCCGGCCGCCGCGGTGAAACGCAAGGCCGCAAGCCGCGACACGCGCCGATGCTCCCCGGTTAGCGATTCGCGAATCGGCGCCGGCAGCCGGTGCGGCATTCGACCCCTCACCGCCGCCAGCGGGAGCGCTACGTAAGGGGGCCGACACGGGAATCCCCGGGCACGGCCCGAACGGAGAATCAGGATCATGGGAGCCACCGCCCCCGCGGCCGCGACGCGCGGCGACGACGGACCCTGCCTGGCGACGGTCGCCTTCACGGTGAACGGCCAGCGGCGGGAGCTCGAACTCGACACCCGCACCAGCCTGCTCGACGCCATGCGCGAGCACCTGCGCCTGACGGGCTCGAAGAAGGGCTGCGACCACGGCCAGTGCGGCGCCTGCACGCTGATCGTGAACGGGCGGCGCCTCAATGCCTGCCTGACCCTCGCGGTCATGCACCAGGGCGCCGAGATCACCACCATCGAGGGCTTGGGCGGGCCCGACGACCTGCACCCGATGCAGGCCGCCTTCGTGCGCCACGACGGCTACCAGTGCGGCTACTGCACGCCGGGCCAGATCTGCTCGGCCGTCTCGGTGCTGGCCGAGATCGCGGCGGGCATTCCGAGCCACGTCACGCAGGACCTCACGGCGGCCCCGGCGGTGACCGAGGAGGAGATCCGCGAGCGCATGAGCGGCAACATCTGCCGTTGCGGGGCCTATTCCAACATCGTCGAGGCCGTGACCGAGGTCGCCGGGAGGCAGGCATGAAGTCGTTCACCTACGAGCGCCCCGGCACGCCGGCCGAGGCTGCGGCGGCCGTCGCGAACAGGCCCGGCGCCAAGTTCATCGCCGGGGGGACCAACCTCCTCGACCTGATGAAGCTGCAGATCGAGACGCCGTCCCACCTCGTGGACGTGAACGGGCTCGGCCTCGACACGATCGAGGACACGCCGGAGGGCGGCCTGCGCATCGGAGCGCTGGTGCGCAACACCGACCTTGCCGCCGATCCGCGCGTGCGCCGCGACTACGGGGTCCTGTCCCGGGCGCTGCTCGCGGGCGCCTCCGGCCAGTTGCGCAACCAGGCGACCACCGCCGGCAACCTCCTGCAGCGCACCCGCTGCCCCTACTTCTACGACACCGCCCAGGCCTGCAACAAACGCCAGCCGGGCTCGGGCTGCTCGGCCCTCGACGGGGTCAGCCGGCAGCTCGCGGTGATCGGCACCAGCGAGGCCTGCATCGCCACCAACCCGAGCGACATGGCGGTGGCCATGCGGGTCCTCGACGCGACAATCGAGACGATCGACGCCGCGGGGAGCGAGCGGCGGATCCCGATCGCCGAGTTCTACCGCCTGCCCGGCGACACCCCGCAGGTCGAGACGGCGCTCAAGGACGGCGAACTCATCACCGCGGTGACGCTGCCCAAGCCGCTGGGCGGCACGCAGATCTACCGGAAGGTGCGCGACCGCGCCTCCTACGCCTTCGCGCTGGTCTCGGTCGCCGCCGTGGTGCAGCGGGACGGAACCGGCCGCGTGGCGCTCGGCGGCGTGGCGCACAAGCCCTGGCGGGTCGAGGCGGCGGAGGCGGACCTGCCGCGCGGGGCCAAGGCCGTGGCGGCGGGGCTCCTCGCCGGAGCGACCCCCACCCCCGAGAACGCCTACAAGCTGACGCTCGCCGAGCGAACCCTCGGCGCGGCGCTCCACGAAGCGAGGGCCTGAGCCATGAAGTTCGACACGCCCGCGGGCACCAACCCGATCGATCAGCTCAACGTCGTGGGCCGGCCCACCGACCGCATCGACGGCAAGTACAAGACCACCGGCAGAGCGCCCTACGCCTACGAGCGCCACGACGTCGCGCCGGACGCCGCCTACGGCTACGTGATCGGCGCCGGCATCGCCAAGGGCCGGGTGCTCGCCGTGCACACCGAGGAGGCGCGCCGCGCCCCCGGCGTGCTGGCGATCGTCACGACCCTCGACACGCCCCGCCTCGGCCGCGGCGTCATGAACTACGCCTACCTGTTCGGCGGCGCAGAGGTGCAGCATTACCACCAGGCGGTCGCCGTGGTGGTGGCCGAGACCTTCGAGCAGGCCCGCGCGGCCGCCTTCCTGGTCCGCGTCGACATCGCGCCCGAGGAGGGCCGCTTCGACCTCGCCGCGGAGGCGCCCTCGGCGCCGCCCGCCGGGGGCGACAGCCAGGAGGGCAGCGGCGGCGACGGCGCGGAGCGCACCGGCGACTTCGAGGGCGCCTTCGCGCAGGCCCCGGTCACGCTCGACCGGACCTACACGACCTCCGACGAGACCCACGCCATGCTGGAGCCGCACGCGACCACCGCGGCCTGGGACGGCGACAAGGTCACCCTCTGGACGGCGAACCAGATGATTACCTGGGGCAAGGGCAGCCTCGCCAAGATCTTCGGGTCCGTCCTCGGGACCGCGAAGGAGAACGTGCGGCTCGACGCCCCCTACGTGGGCGGCGGCTTCGGCGGCAAGCTGTTCGTGCGCGCTGACGCGGTGCTCGCCGTGCTCGGCGCCAAGGCGGCGGGGCGGCCCGTGAAGGTGGCGCTCACGCGCCCGATGATCGCCAACAACACCACGCACCGGCCCGCCACGATCCAGCGGGTCCGCATCGGCGCCACCCGGGACGGGCTCATCACGGCGATCGCCCACGAGAGCACCTCGGGCAACCTCGACGAGGGGCCGCCCGAGACGGCGGTCGACCAGACGAAGCTCCTCTACGCCGGGGCGAACCGTCTCACCGCCCTGCGGCTCGCCCATCTCGACCTGCCCGAGGGCAACGCCATGCGGGCGCCCGGCGAGGCGCCGGGCCTGCTCGCCCTGGAAGCCGCGATGGACGAGATGGCGGAGACGCTGGGGCTCGACCCCGTGGAGTTCCGCATCCGCAACGACACCCAGGTCGACCCGCGGGACCCGGGCCGGCGCTTCTCGCACCGCGACCTCGTCGGCTGCCTCCGCCTCGGGGCCGAGCGGTTCGGCTGGGCGCACCGCAACCCGAGGCCCGGGCAGGTCCGCGACGGGCGCTGGCGCATCGGCCTCGGCGTGGCCGCCGGGTTCCGCAACAACCTGGTGATGAATTCGGGCGCCCGGGTGCGGCTCGATTCCTCCGGCACGGTCACGGTCGAGACCGACATGACCGATATCGGCACCGGCACCTACACGATCCTCGCACAGACCGCGGCCGAGATGATGGGCCTGCCCCTGGAGCGCGTCAGCGTCCGGCTCGGCGATTCGGATTTCCCGGCCTCGGCGGGTTCGGGCGGGCAGTGGGGTGCCAACAGCGCCACCGCGGGCGTCTACGCGGCCTGCGTGAAGCTGCGCGAGGCGGTCGCGCAGCGGCTCGGCATCAACTCGGCGGACGCCGTCTTCGCCGACGGGCAGGTCCGCGCGGGCAACCGCACCGTGCCGCTCGCCGAGGCCGCCGCCGGGGGCGAACTCTCCGCCGAGGATCAGATCGCCTTCGGGGACCTCGCCCAGACCTATCAGCAATCCACCTTCGCGGGGCACTTCGTGGAGGTCGGGGTCGACGCGCACACCGCGGAGATCCGGGTGCGGCGCATGCTGGCGGTCTGCGCGGCGGGGCGCATCCTCAACCCCAAATCCGCCCGCAGCCAGGTCATCGGCGGCATGACCATGGGGGTGGGCGCGGCGCTGATGGAGAAGCTCGCGGTCGACCGCAAGCGGGGGTTCTTCGCCAATCACGACCTCGCCGGCTACGAGGTCCCGGTCCACGCCGACATCCCGCACCAGGAGGTGATCTTCCTCGACGAGACAGACCCGACCTCCTCGCCGATGAAGGCCAAGGGCGTGGGCGAGCTCGGCCTGTGCGGGGTCGGCGCCGCGGTGGCGAACGCGGTCTACAACGCCACCGGCGTGCGGGTGCGGGACTACCCCATCACCCTCGACAAGCTCCTCGCCGAGATGCCGGACGCGGCGTGAGGCGCGGGCCGGGACCGACCCCCGCGACGGGGACGCGCTCCGGCGCGTGCCCGCACCGCCTCACGCCATCGGCAGCCCGAAGGCCGCGGAGAAGCCCCGACGGCCTTCGGGCGTGACCGTCACGGCCCGGCTGTCGCGCGCGCGCCGGATCCAGCCGAGATCGAGGCAGCGGCGGCAGAGGGCGGCGCCGAGCACGCCCGCGAGGTGCGGCCGGCGCTCGCTCCAGTCGAGGCAGGGGCGGCAGAACAGGCGCCGCACCCGCCCGGCCGGCTCGGGCGCGACTCCGAAGGCCGCGAGCCAGGCGCGCCCGCTCTCCGTGACCTCGCCCGCCTCGTCCCCGAGCACGATCACCTCCCGCGCGACGAGCGCGTCGGCGATCGCGACGCCGAGGCGCCCGGCGAGGTGGTCGTAGCAGGTGCGCCCCTCGCGCAGGCCCGGGGCGATTCGGGGCGTCGCGCGGCGGTCCGCGGGCTCGCCGCGGTCGGCCACCACCATCATCCCCTCCAGCATGCGGGCGACGTCCGCGGAGGCGAGACGGAAATATCGGTGCCGGCCCTGGCGGACGACCGTGAGCAGGCCGCCCGCCACCAGCTTGGCGAGGTGCCCGCTCCCCGTCGCGGGCGTCACGCCCGCGCTCCAGGCGAGTTCGGAGGCGGTCAGGGCGCGACCGTCGATCAGGGCCGACAGCATGTTGGCGCGGCCCGGATCGCCCACGAGCGCGCCGATCTCGGCGAGGGGAAGACCGGTGGACATGAGGCGAGACTACGCCGCCCCACCCCGCGCCGCACCCGCGAACGCTTCGGCGTGGACCGAAGCGTTCGCGGGTGCGGCGAGGCGAGGATCGCCGCGGCCACGGGGTCCACCATCTTGGACGTCGGGCGCGGGATCCCCTCTCCCGAGTGGGCTCGCGGCTTCACACTTCGTCTCTCGGGATCAGAAAGATCTCTTTATCAGGCACTTGAACGAAACCGAGGAGACCCGCAGGATCCCCTCTCCCGTGCGGGAGAGGGGTAGGGGTGAGGGTCCCGGACCGTGCCGCAGACTGGCTGAACGGTGGTGCTGGCAGCGGGACCGTTCAGTCTTCTTTCTGAACCACCTGGACCCTCACCCCTGCCCCTCTCCCGCACGGGAGAGGGGTTCCCCGCGACAGACCCGGGCACCGTCGTGTATCGGCGTAAGTATCTGCCCCGTTTCTATTTCTCGCGATAAGTGAATCCCAAAGCCAGCCTGGGAGAGGGGATCCCCGCGCCCGACTGAGCGACGGCGCAGGCCAGGGCTGAGCCCGTCCGACGTCATCAATCCCATCGTCCCGCGAACGCGCGAGCGCGTTCAGGCCAGGGAGGGCCGCGCCGTCCCCGAACAAGCGCCCGACCGCGATTCACCACGCAAGCGGAACGGGCTCGACGGCACCCCCGATCTTTGCATTGGATGGCAAACTCAACTTTGCCGTGCGATGCGGGGCATCATGTTCAGATCGGTGATCGTCGGTCTCGCCGTGCTCGGCCTTGGCCTCCTTGCCGCCGAACCCGCGTGGGCGCGGGGCTTCCACGGCGGCCGGGCCGGTTACGGCGCCCGGCTCGGGGGCTGGGGTGCGTCCCGGCACGGCGGCCCGCCCCGGTTCGGCGGGTCTCACGGCGGCGGGTATGGCCGGCATCCGGGCGCCGGCGGGCGGACCTGGCACCCGTTCGGCGACCGTGGCGAGGGGCGCCGGTTCGGGCAGGCCGGCGGAGAGGGGCGCGGCGGCGGATTCCCGTCCGGCCCGGACTACCGGCCCGGGCGCGGCCATCCCGGTCCCGACTACGTCCCGGGCGCGGCCCAACGGTCGCGCCACGACGTGTTTCCGGGCGGGCGGCGCCCCATCACCCCCCGGTATCGGCCGTTCGGAGCGCGCGACCTGACGATCTGATCCCGCGCTCTCTGGAATATCGTCCCAGGCACCCTTGCCGGGCGGCCGGCGGCCCCACTTACAGGGGAGCCGCCGAACGAGCGGGCCCGGGAGGACGATGCCGATGCGCCTGACGCTGCTCGCCGCCGCGCTCTGTGCGCTGGCGGGTCCGGTCGCCGCCCAAGCGCCGCAGGTCGGTCAAGCGCCGCGCCCGGACCCGGGGCCGCTGACCCTCGCCCGCCAGGGCAGCTTCTTCGTCGGCGGGCGGGAGGTCGCCTCCGACACGCTCTCGACGCTGCCGGCCTACGCGCCGTCCGGGACCATCACGGTCGACCAGATGTACGTGCGCTACCAGGTGCCGGCGGGGCGCGCCGGCGTGCCCATCACCCTGATCCACGGTTGCTGCCTGACCGGCAAGACCTGGGAGACGACGCCGGATGGCCGCATGGGCTGGGACGAGTACTTCGTGCGTCACGGCCACCCGACCTACGTGATCGACCAGGCGTGGCGCGGCCGGTCGGCCTCCGACCAGACGGCCCTCAACGCGGTGCGCACGGGGCGGAAACCGGTCGACGCGCTGCCGACCGTCGTCGCCGCCGGACACGAGGGGGCCTGGGCGATCTTCCGCTTCGGCCAGACCTACCCGGAGGTGATGCCCGGCCTGCGCTTTCCCCTCGCGGCCCAGGCCGAGTTCTGGAAGCAGATGGTGCCGGACTACGCGGCCGGCCTGCCGACGCCGAACCCCACCGTGCCGGCCCTGTCGGACCTCGCGCAGCGGATCGGCGGGACGGTCCTCATGAGCCACTCCCAGTCGGGCATCTACCCGTTCCAGACCGCCGCGCTCTCCACGAAGGGGATCGCCGGGATCGTCGCGGTCGAGCCCGGCGCCTGCCCGGAACCCACCGCCGACCTCGCGCCCTACCGGAGCGTGCCGATCCTGGTGCTGTTCGGGGACTACATCGACGCCTTCCCGCGCTGGGCGCCGCGGCTCAAGACCTGTCGCGCCTTCGCGGCGGCGCTCACCGCGGCCGGCGGCAAGGCCGAAATCCTCGTGCTGCCGGAGATCGGCATCAAGGGGAACTCGCACATGCTGATGCAGGACGACAACAGCCTCGACATCGCCGACATCCTGCTCGGCTGGATCGACAAGCACGTCGCCGCCGCACCCTAGGGCCGGCGCGGGCCGCCCCGCTCCCGGGACCGCGTCCGCGCGCCACGACAACGATGAGCAGCCCCCCCCCACGATGGGCTGCCCGAGGGAGGGAACGATGGGACGATACCGGTTCGGCGGCCTCGCGCTGCTCGCGGTCATGGCGGCGGGCGGCCTCGCCCTCGGGCACGCGCCCGACGCGGCCCTCGGCAAGGAGCCGCGCTTCCCGCAGCTCACGCTCGAGACCCTGAGCGACCAGCAGCGCCCGCTCGGCGAGAAGATCCTGAAGATCTCCAGCGTCGGGCTCGCCGGCCCCTACAACCCGATGATCCGCAGCCCCGAGATGGCGCAGCGGATGTACGACCTCCTCGATTACCTGCGCTGGCACACCTCCGTGCCCACCCGGCTCAACGAGTTCGCCATCCTGATCCAGGGGCGCCAGTGGCGCTCGCAGGTCGAGTGGTTCGCCCATTACCCGCTCGCCCTCAAGGCCGGCCTGTCCGAGGAAGTCGCCGCCGACCTCAAGGCCAACCGGCGCCCGCGCGGCATGAAGCCCGACGAGGAGGCGGTCTACGATTTCTGCACGGAGCTCTCGACCAAGCACGCGGTCTCGGACGAGACCTTCGCCCGGGCCAAAGCGGTGCTCGGCGAGCAGGGCGTCGTCGACCTGACGGCGCTCACCGGCACCTACGTGACGGTGGCGATGCTGCTCGCCATGGCCGAGGAGGGCGTCCCGCCCGGCAAGGAGCCGCCCTTCAAGCCCGGCGAGCCGTGACCGGGGCCCGGTTGACTCAACCGTGGATTCCACGATCCTCGGTCCACAATCGAGCCGGGCGGGCGGGGCGGGTCCCCGCCCCCGCCGGGCCGGAGCGGCCGGACAACGGCCGCGCGGGAGGAGAGGGGTCGCCCCGATGAGGGTTGTCGTGACGGCGGCCGCGTTCCTCCTTCTGGGGGCTTGGCTCGGCGGGCAGGCCCGCGCCCAGGCGCCCGCCTCCGCACCGGCCGCGCTGGTCGAGGACCTCGTGGCGGCGAGCCGCATCCTGGCCGATCAGGGCGTCGTCGACGGGTTCGGGCACGTCAGCGTGCGCCATCCGGGCGACCCGAACCGCTTCCTGATGTCCCGCTCCGTCGCACCGGCGCTGGTGACGGCCGACGACATCATGGAGTTCGACCTCGACGGCACCGCCATCGACCCGCGGGGCCGGGCCGTGTTCCTGGAGCGCTTCATCCACGCGGAGATCTATCGGGCGCGGCCGGACGTGCAGGCGGTCGTCCACAGCCACTCACCCGCCGTGATCCCGTTCGGCATCGCCCAGCAGGTTCCGCTGCGGCCGACCTACCACATCGCCGCCTTCCTGGCGCCCGGCGTGCCGGTCTTCGACATCCGCGCGGCCGCCGGTGCGACCGACATGCTGGTCCGAGACCCGGCCCTCGGCCGTGCGCTGGCGGCGACCCTGGGCGACAGGGCGGTGGCGCTGATGCGCGGCCACGGGGACGTGGTGGTGGGCCCCACCCTGCCGATGGCGGTGTTCCGCGCCGTCTACACGGAGGTGAACGCGCGGATCCAGAGCCAGGCGATGGCGCTGGGCGCTCCCCTCACCTTCCTCGACGCCGAGGAGGGAGGGAAGGCCGAGAAGGCCCTCGACCAGATCCACCTGAGGGCCTGGGACCTGTGGAAGCGCAAGGTGACCGAGGCGGGACAAGCCGCGGCGCCGCCGAGCAAGTGACGGGAGGAGACATCATGCAGACGGATCGCCGCGATTTCCTGATAGGGGCGGCCGGGCTGGCGGCGGCGACGGGCCTCGGCACCGACGCGGCCGCGGCCGTCACGCCCCTGCCCTTCGAGATGCCGCGGGGCATGACCCTGCTCAACATGCGGCGCGGGAACGGCTACGGGCTCGGGGTCAAGACCGACCGGGGCATCCTCGACGTGAGCGAGGCCGCCGCGGCTTTGGGCCTGCCGGCGCCCGCCGACATGGACGACCTCCTGCAGAACGGGAAGGGCCGCCTGCTGAAGGCGGTGGTGGAGGGCGCCGCCCGCGACCCGCGGACGACCTACAAGCCCGAGGAGGGCATCCTCTACGCCCCGCTGGTCACCCGGCCCGAGAAGATCATCATGATGGGGTTCAACTACCGGCGCCACGCCGCCGAGACCGGGACCCCGATCCCCAAGGACCCGCCGCTCTTCAACAAGTACAACAACACCCTCAACCACCACGGCGGCACCATCAAGCTGCCGACCTCGGTCGCCCGCGAGTTCGACTACGAGGTCGAGCTGGTGATCGTGTTCGGGCGGGAGTGCTCCAACGTGTCGGAGGCGGAGGCGCTCGACTACGTCGCCGGCTACGCCACCGGCAACGATTTCAGCGCGCGCGACCTCCAGACCCTCACCTCGCAGTTCATGATCGGCAAGACCGCCGATGGGTTCGCCCCGCTCGGGCCCTACCTCGTCACCAGCGACCTTGTGAAGGATCCCAACAACCTGCGGCTGGAGACGCGGGTCAACGGCGTCCAGCGCCAGGACTGGAACACCAACGACATGATCTTCAACTGCCGGCAGCTGATCAGCTTCGCCTCGAAGATGATGACGATCAAGCCGGGCGATGTCTTCTACACCGGGACGCCGCAGGGGGTGATCTTCGGCGAGAAGAAGCCGCGCGCGGAGCGGGAATGGCTGAAACCGGGGGACGAGATCGCCTGCAGCCTGGAGGGCCTGGGCGAGCTGACGTTCCGGCTGACCTGAGCGGGGCCGCGGATGCGACGGATGGCGGTGCTCGCCCTCCTGGCCGCAGCACTGGCCGGTGCGGCCCGCGCGCAAGCTCCGCCGGAGGCGGCGCGGGCCGACCTCGCGCCGCGCGGGGTGCTGCGGGCGGCCATCAACTTCGGCAACCCGGTGCTGGCGCGGCGCGACCCGGCGACGGGCGCGCCGGAGGGCGTCTCGGTCGACCTCGCGCGGGAACTGGGGCGTCGTCTCGGCGTCCCGGTCGCGTTCGTCACCTACGAGGGCGCGGGCTTCGTGTCGGACGCGGCGGCCGGGGAGTCCTGGGACATCTGCTTCCTCGCCGTCGATCCGCACCGGGCCGAGAGCATCGCCTTCACGGCCCCCTACCTCCTCATCGAGGGCACCTACCTGGTGCGGGAGGACTCCCCGCTCCGGGCGATCGCGGAGGCCGACCGCGACGGGATACGGATCGCGGTGGGCCGCGGCAGCGCCTACGACCTGTATTTGGGGCGGTCCCTCCAGCACGCCGAGCTCGTGCGCGCGCCGACCTCGGCGGCGGCCATCGCGCTGTTCGCCGAGCAGCGCCTCGACGCGGCGGCGGGCGTGGCCCAGCCGCTGCGGGCCTATGCGGCGGCGCATCCGGGTTTTCGCGTTGTCCCGGGGCGCTTCATGGCGATCGCGCAGGCGATGGGCATGAAGCCGGGGCGGGCGGCAGGGATGACGTACTTGCGCGCCTTCGTGGAGGCGGCGAAGGCCGAGGGCCTGGTGGCCGCGGCCCTGCGCCGGCACGGCCAGGACGCCACCGTGGCCGAGCCGGCCCCGCCGTGACGGGGGCGGGCTGATGAAGCTGAACACGCACTTCCTTCACCTGAAGCACCCCTTTTCCGGACGACTGCAGCGTCAGCGGAAGGAGATCCGGAAACCAGCACAGGAATCGCCGCGAAGCGGCTCTGCTGCAAGCAGCGTTGCTGACAAGCAGTCGCTTCGCGTCTTATTGCGCTGGTTTCCGGATCTCCTTCCACTTCGTTTCAGTCGTCCGGAAAAGGGGGACAGGCTTGAAAAAAGAGCCATCCTGGTCGCCTCCGTAGGCAAATCCCATCCATTCTCACCCCAGCGAGGACGTCCGATGCGCGTTTCGGAAGCATTCCGGCTCACCCCGTCCCGTTTCGCGCTCCTCGCCGCCCTGAGCTTCAGCGCGCCGGCCGCGGCCCAGCCCGCGCCCGAGGTGGCGATCGGCGGGACCGATATCGGCGGGCAGGTGGCCGGGCCGCAGGGGCCGGAGGCGGGCGTCTGGGTCATCGCCGAGACGACCGACCTGCCCACGAAATTCGCCAAGGTGGTGGTGACCGACGAGCAGGGCCGGTTCGTCATCCCGGACCTGCCGGCGGCCGGCTACCGGGTCTGGGTGCGCGGCTACGGCCTCGTCGACTCGGACAAGACGGAGGCGAAGCCCGGCCAGGTCCTGCGCCTCTCCGCCAAGCCGGCACCGAGCGCGGCCGCGGCGGCCGAGTTCTACCCGGGCGTCTACTGGTACTCCATGCTGCGCATCCCGCCCGCAGACGCGTTCCCGGGCTCCGACGACAATCCGGCCGGCATCCCGGCCGCGATGCGCTCGCAGGCGGACTGGATCGATACGGTCAAGAATTCCTGCCAGTCCTGCCACGCGCTGGGGAGCAAGAACATCCGCTCGCCGAGCCCGGCCCTCGGCGCCTTCTCGGCCTCCACCGACCTCTGGGCGCGCCGGCTCCAGTCGGGCCAGGCCATGAGCAACATGGCCCTCACCCTGTCGCGGCTCGGGCCCGACGCGGGCCTGCGGATGTATGCGGACTGGACCGACCGGATCGCGGCGGGCGAGTTGCCCTTCGACAAGCCGCAGCGTCCCTCGGGCATCGAGCGCAATCTCGTCATCAGCCTGTGGGATTGGGGCCTGCCGACGATGTACCTCCACGACGCGGTCTCGACCGACAAGCGCGACCCGCGGGTGAACGCCAACGGCCCGATCTACGGCTCGCCCGAGGAGAGTTCGGACCTCGTGCCGGTGCTCGACCCCGTGCGCAACGAGGCGCGGCTGATCCGCCACCCCTACCGCGACCCGGCGACGCCGAGCAGCCGGGACGAGCCGACCGGGACCTCGGTGTTCTGGGGCGACGACAAGATCTGGGACGGGCACACCAGCATCCACAACCCGATGATGGATTCCCGCGGGCGGGTCTGGTTCACCGCCCGGATCCGGCCGGCAGCCGACCCCGCCTGGTGCAAGGATGCCTCCCGCCACCCCTCGGCGGCGGTGACGCCGCTCGCCGAATCCGGCCGCCAGCTCTCGGTCTACGACCCGGCCGCGGAGAGTTGGACGCTGATCGACACCTGCTTCACCACCCAGCACCTGACCTTCGGCTACGACCGCGACGACACGCTCTGGCTCAGCGCCGGCCAGCCCACCAGCGGCGTCGTGGGCTGGCTCGACACCAAGCGCTTCGCGGCGACCCACGACGAGGCGGGGTCGCAGGGCTGGACGCCGATCATCGCCGACGTCACCGGGTCCGGGCGGCGCGCGCCGTTCGTGCAGCCCGACCAGCCGGTCGAGGCGGGCAAGGACAAGTGGGTGCGGGCCGCCTTCTACGGCATCGCGCCGAGCCCGCAGGGTGACGTGATCTGGGGCCAGTCGATGGGGCCCGGCTTCTCGCGCATGGACCAGCCGAGCCTGCTGATCCGCCTCACGCCCGGCGCCGACCCGAGCCGCACCGCGACCGCCGAACTCTTCCAGCCGCCGGAGGGCAGCTTCGGGAGCCGGGGCGTCGACGTGGATTCGCAGGGCGTCGCCTGGACGGTGCTGTCGAGCGGCCATCTCGCGAGCTTCGACCGGCGCCGCTGCAAGGGTCCTCTCGACGGACCGGACGCGGCGACGGGCCGCCACTGTGCCGAGGGCTGGACCCTCTACCGCTTCCCCGGGCCGCAATTCCGCGGGGTCGACCCGTCCGGCAGCGCGGACCACGCCTACTACGTCTGGGTCGACGTGCACGACACCTTTGGACTCGGGCGCGACACCCCCTTCGCCATGACCAATGGCGGCGAGTCGCTCCTCGCCCTGGTCGACGGACGCTTCGTGCGGCTGCGCGTGCCCTACCCGATGGGGTTCTTCAGCAAGAACGTCGACGGACGCATCGACGACCCGGCCGCCGGCTGGAAGGGGCGCGGGCTCTGGACCACCTCCGGCACGCGGGCGAACTTCCACAGCGAGGGCGGCAAGGGCGTGCTCGCCAAGGTGTTCAAGCTGCAATTGCGGCCCGATCCCCTGGCGCATTGAGGCGGGCCGGGCTCCGGAGAAAAAAGACGCAAAGCGTGGGAACCGTCCGGCCGATCCCGCGTTTCGCGCGTGCGAGGCCCGCACGGGCTCGCATCATGGGCGCCGGACACCGATCCGGCGGCCCTCGTCATCACGTTGCTCCGAGGAGGATGTGGTCATGAGGACCTTCGACGTCGCCCCGCTCTACCGCTCCACGGTCGGCTTCGACCGCCTGGTCTCGCTGCTCGATCAGGCCGCCCGCGTCGAGCCCTCCACCGCCTGGCCGCCCTACGACATCGAGAAGGTCGGCGCGGATTCCTACCGCATCACCATGGCGGTGGCCGGCTTCACGCCGGAGGAGATCGACCTCACCCAGCACGACACGACGCTCCTCGTCTCTGGCCAGAAGAAGGGACAGGAGGGCGAGCGCCAGTTCCTGCACCGCGGCATCGCGGCGCGCGGCTTCCGGCAGACGTTCAACCTGGCCGAGCACGTGCGGGTGACGGGCGCGAGCCTGGACCACGGGCTTCTGACGATCGCGCTCAAGCGCGAGGTCCCGGAGGCGTTGAAGCCGCGCCGCATCGCCATCGGCACCCCGCAGGGGGCGGGCGGCCGAGAGGACGGGCCGGCTCGGGTCGAGGCGCGCGCCGAGGCCGCCTGAGACCCGCCCATCCACTATTGGCCGAACCGTTCCCCGACGACGCGGAAAGACCCCAAGGGCCGCGCCCCGCTGCGCGCGGGGCCGCGCCTCCCCAGGGAGGATGAATCGTGACGATGATGGAGACGCAATTCCTGCACTCGGGTCCCTCGATCGCGGCCGGGCCGCGGGCGGCCTGCTTCGACACGTGGCAGGCGCTCGCCGCCCCCGGCGACGTGTTCCGTCACCCGCGCGAGGTGCTGGCTCACCCGCTCCTCACGACCGCCGAGAAGCGGGCGATCCTGGCGTCCTGGGCCTCCGACGCCAGCGCCCTCGAGAACGCGCCGGACCTGCGCTGCCTGAGCGGCTGCCGGGCCGAGCCGGTCTCGATCGACGCCGTCCTGGCGGCCCTGTCCGAGCTCGATCGCGCCGGCCCGCGGCCGGCCACGGCCGACCCCGCGACCCGGGCCCGGGCCCGTCGCCCCCTGGGGCGCCCGAACCCGGGCCGGCTGTTCCGGCGCAGCCGCCGCGACGACGACGACCCACCGCCCTGCCCGGCCGCGGCGATGCCGCGGCCGCGGACGCCTTCGGGCACGACCTGGGCCGTCGCGGTCCCGGCCTAGACCGGCGACCGGGCAAGCGGCGACAGGGCAAGCGGCCACATGGCGCGGGCGGGCGGAGTGCGGTCTTCTGGCGCCCCGCACCCAGGAGCGCACATGGCCCACCTGCTCGTCATCGGCGCCAGCCAGGGCATCGGGCTGGAAACGGTCAAGGCGGCGCTGGCCGCGGGCCACCGCGTGCGCGCCTTCGCCCGCTCGGCGGACGGGATCGCGCTGTCCGACCCGAATCTGGAACGCCGTGCCGGGGATGCCCTGAACGCGGCCGACATCGCGGGCGCCCTCGACGGCGTGGACGCCGTGGTCCAGGCCCTCGGCGTGCCCGCCCGCGCCCTGCTCGGACCGGTCCGGCTGTTCTCGGACGCGACGAACATCCTGGTTCCGGCCATGGAGAAGGCCGGCATCCGGCGCCTGCTCGCGGTCACCGGCTTCGGCACGGGCGACAGCCGCGCGGCGATCAGCCCCCTCCAGCGCCTGCCGTTCGAACTGGTCTTCGCGCGGGCCTATGCCGACAAGGACGCGCAGGAGATGCGGATCCGCCGCAGCTCCCTCGACTGGACGCTGGTCCGCCCCGGTGTGCTGACCGGCGGGGCGGCGACGGGCCGCTACCGCGTCCTCGACGAACCGTCATCCTGGCGCAACGGGCTGATCGCGCGGGCGGACGTGGCGCAGTTCCTCGTCGGCCAGATCGGGGAGACCGGCCGAGTGGGCAAGGCAGTGGTCCTGATCAGCCACGCCCTTCCGCTCTGATGGCCCTGCCCGAGTCCGGGCCGGTCCGGCCCGCCATGACCCGGGCCGCCGGCCTCGACGCCCTGGCGGCGTTCCTGGCCGGGCCCGGGTCGGACTACGCCGCCGCCCGGAACGTCGATCGCGGCCGCGGGCGCGCGCCCACGACCTCGCAACTCTCCCCCTATCTGCGCCGCCGGCTGCTGAGCGAGCAGGAGGTGGCGCAGGCCGCCCGGCGCGCCTTCGGCGCGGCCGGGGCCGAGCGGTTCATCGCGGAGGTTTTCTGGCGAACCTATTTCAAGGGCCATCTCGAGACCCATCCGGAGGCCTGGACCGGCTCCCGCACGGGGCTGGCGGAGGCGGAGCGGCGCCTCGCGGAGGAGCCCGGCCTGCGCCGGACCTATGCGCGCGCGGTCGAGGGCCGCACCGGCCTCGACGGGTTCGACGACTGGGCCGTCCAGCTCGCGGCGGAGGGCTGGCTGCACAACCACGCCCGCATGTGGTTCGCCTCGATCTGGATCTTCACGCTGCGGTTGCCCTGGGAACTCGGGGCGGATCTGTTCCTGCGGCACCTGCTCGACGGCGACCCGGCCAGCAACACGCTGTCCTGGCGCTGGGTCGCGGGCCTGCACACGCGGGGCAAGCACTACCTCGCGCGGCGCGACAATATCCGGCGCTTCACCGAGGACCGCCACGACCCGGAGGGCCTCGACGAGGGTGCCGCGCCGCTGGAGGAGGCTCGGCCGCCGCGGGAGGTGCCGCTGCCGCCGGCCGACGCCGCGCCGGACGGGCCGGTCGCCCTGCTGCTGCACCTCGACGACCTGCATCCGGAGAGCCTGCCGCTCGGCCGGGCCGAGGTGGCCCGCATCGGCGGCCTCCTCGCCCACGCGGAGGGGGCGGCCGACCCCGTCCGCGCCGCCGACCGGGCGGCGATGGCGGACGCGCTGTCGCGGGCCGAGGCCCATTTCGGCTGCCCGGCCGAGCCCGTGCGCGCGGGCTGGGCAGGGGACCTGCCGGTGGTCACCGCCTGGGCTCCGGTCGGCCCCTCGGCCGAGGCGCTGCCGACGGGATGCCTGCGCGTCCGTCGGGAGTGGGACGAGCGGGCCTGGCCGCTCGCGACGAGGGGATTCTTTCGCCTCCGGAGCGCCATCCCCGACCTGATGAGGGCGTGACCTGCGGCATTCCCTGCAGCGAACTTTTCCCCGTCGATCCTTCCGAGCCGGAGGCCGCAGCCGTGGACACGTTCGTCTATTCCCTCGTCACCCTGGTCGAGGCCGTGCTGGGGATCTTCGGCGTGCGAGCCCTCTACGAGCAGCCCCGCTACGCCGTCATCGAGCGCCTCGACCGCGGGGTCGAGATCCGCGCCTACGAGCCGCGCCTAGCCGTCGAGACGGACGCGCGCGGCCTGGGGGACGGCGAGGCCTTTGGGCGGCTGTTCCGCTACATCACGGGCGCGAACAGGGGGGCGGGCCGCATCGCCATGACCGCGCCCGTGGAGACGACCGGCCAACTCGTGGCCATGACGGTGCCCGTCGAGCGGAGAGCGGGCGGCACGATGCGCTTCTTCCTGCCGCGCAAGGTCGCCGAGGCCGGAGCGCCCGAGCCGACCGAGGCTGGAATCCGCCTGGTCCAGGTCCCGGCCGAGCGCGTGATCGCGCTTCGCTTCTCCGGCCGCATCACCCCCGAGACCAGGGCGGAACAGGAGCGCATCCTCGCCCAGGTTCTGGCGGCGGCGGGCCTCAAGACCAGCGAGGGCCCGATGGTCATGAGCTACGACCCGCCCTTCGCGATCCCGTTCCTGCGCCGGAACGAGGTCGCCGTCCGTCTCGACCAGTCCTGAACCCCGGCACCTTGAGCCCGCCACGAAGGGCTGTGAGCCATCCTCGGGCCTCACGTCCCCGCGCCGCGGGTGACGCCGCGCGGCCCGCGATCCCGGCACGGATGGGGGCGGCGGCGGTGTCATGCTGCCTCAGGGCGTGGAGCAAACGGCATGGTATCTGGTACATCTGATTCAGGCGCATCCGCCGCCGTCCCGCGTCAACGCCTCCGGCCCGCGATGGGCCTGGCGAATCCGCTCCTCCCGCCAATTGTTTGAAGGGCTGCTCGCCCCTTGCCTGACGCCTTCCAGTTCCTGCCCTCCGGAGGCCGAATGGGCGCCGAGATCCGCGCCCATGACTGGTCGACCACCTCGCTCGGACCGCCCGACCGCTGGCCGCCGTCCCTTCGCGTCAGGCTTTCCCAGATGCTCGCCTGCCCGACGGCGATGTTCCTCGCCTGGGGACCGGACCTGCTCTGCTTCTACAACGATGCCTACCGGCCGCTCCTCGGCTACCGCCAGTCCAACGCCCTCGGCCGCCCCTTCCGCGAGGTCTGGGCCTCCATCTGGGATGAGATCGAGCCCCTGGTGGAAGCCACCCTCGTCGGCGAGAGCCAGACGCTCACCGACGTGATGCTCGACCTCTCGCGCGAGGGAAAGCCGGAGCGGAGCTGGTGGTCCTTCACCTACTCGCCCGCCTACGACGAGGCGGGCGCGATCAACGGCTTGTTCTGCGTCACCGCGGAGACCACCGACCGGGTCCTCGGTGAGGCGGCCTTGCTGGAGAGCGAGGATCACTTCCGGCACACCGTCGAGTTGAACCCGCAGGTGCCCTGGACCTGCGACTCGAAGGGCAACATCACGTCCTACTCGAATCGCTGGCTGGAGCTGACGGGTCAGGCGCCGGGCGAACCGGATGGGACCGGGTGGATCAAGGTCCTGCACCCCGATGACGTGCTCTGGACATCGACGGTCTTCGCGGCCGCCCTCTCGTCGGGCGAGCCGGTGGACGTGGACTACCGCATCCGCCTGGCGGCCACCGGCGAGTATCGCTGGATGCGGGCCCGCGCTTTCCCGCGCCGGGACGCGGCGGGCGCCATCATCCGCTGGTACGGGGTCGTGGAGGACGTGCACGACCGCAAGATGGCCGAGGCGCGGCTGCAGGAGATGAACGCGACGCTCGAGCGACGGGTCGAGGAGGCGCTCGCCCAGCGAAAGCTCTGGGCCGACGTGTTCGAGACGACCGATGCCCTCGTCTGCGCCCTGGATACCGAATTTCGCGTCCTGGCGGCCAACCGGGCCTGGATCGAGGAGGTCGGGGCCGTCTACGGGGTCCGGCCGCGGATCGGCGACAATCTCCTCGACCTCCTGTCGCATTGGCCCGACCTGCTCGCGCCGGTTCGGTCGCTCTGGTCGCGGGCGCTGGCGGGCGAGGAGTTCACGCTCGTCGAGGCGTTCGGCGACGAGCAGCGGCGGCGCCGGCACTACGAGATCAAGTTCACGACGCTGCGGGACACCCAGGGCGCGCGGATCGGCGCCTTCCAGTACGTCCAGGACGTCACCGAGCGCCTGCGCGAGCAGGACCGGCTTGCCCGCGCCGAGGAGACGCTCCGGCACACCCAGAAGCTGGAGGCGGTCGGGCAACTCACCGGTGGGGTCGCGCACGACTTCAACAACATGCTGACCATCATCCGCTCGTCGGTGGAGTTCCTGCGCCGTCCGAACCTCGCCGAGGAGCGGCGCACCCGCTACCTGGAGGCGGTCTCGGACACGGTGGATCGCGCCGCCAAGCTGACGAGCCAGCTCCTGGCCTTCGCCCGGCGGCAACCCCTCACGCCCGAGGTGTTCGATGTCGGGGCGCGCCTGCGCGACTTGGCGGATATGCTGAACGCGGTGACGGGCGCTCGTCTCAGCATCGTCATGGAGGTGCCCGAGGCGCCCTGTCACGTGCGGGCGGACGCGAGCCAGTTCGAGACCGCGCTCATCAACCTGGCGGTCAACGCGCGGGACGCCATGGACGGCGAGGGCACGCTGACCCTGCGGCTCGACCCCGATCGGTCGCTGCCGCGCATCCGCTCCCACGCGGGCGCGACCGGTCCGTTCGTGGCCTTGTCCGTGGTGGACGGCGGGACCGGCATCGAACCGGACGTGCTGCCCCGGATCTTCGAGCCGTTCTTCACGACGAAGTCGGTCGGCAAGGGCACGGGCCTCGGGCTCAGCCAGGTCATCGGCTTCGCGAAACAATCGGGCGGCGACGTCGATGTCGCCAGCGCGGTGGGGCATGGGTCCACGTTCGTGCTGTACCTGCCCCAGGTCGCTCCGCCGCCCATCCCGGCCGTCAGTCCCGCCGGGGGCCCCATCGCGGCGACGGAGGCGGCGCGCAGGCTGTGCGTCCTCATCGTCGAGGACAATCTCGACGTCGGGCGCTTCTGCACGCAACTCCTGGAGGACCTCGGCCATGCCACCGTCTGGGCGCACAACGCCGAGGCGGCGCTCGCCGAGATGGAGCGGACTCCCTCCCGGTTCGATGCCGTCTTCTCGGACGTGGTGATGCCGGGCATAGACGGCGTCGAACTGGCCCGCCGGCTGCGGGCGAGCCACCCCGGACTGCCAGTGATTCTGACGACCGGCTACAGCGACGTGCTGGCCCAGGACGACACCCACGATTTCGAGGTCGTGCGCAAGCCTTACTCCGCGGAGCAGGTTGCGGGCGCCCTGAGGGGGGCTTCAACCAGACGACATCGTGCATCGGCCTGAACGGCCCTGTCTCGCACGGCCGGTCGCCCACTCTCCGGGACCTTGAGGCGACGCGTCCGACGGGGGCCTCTTGCCCTTGACCTCATGCCCGGCCAATCACCTGACACGAGGCCGGGCTCGCTAGGGGTCCGTTCGGTGCCGATCACGCCATGCGCCCAGGCTTTTTCCGCGGCGTCGTTCTGCGGGGACAAGTCTCTTGTTGGCGCACGCCAAACCGCTTGCCGCGTAATCGATTTTTGGCTGTTAGGGGGCAGGTGGCGGAGACGGAGTCCGCCCAGCACAGATCCCAGGCGATCTAGTCCAATCCAAAAGCCAAGGCAAATCAGAGCGTTGAGCTCCACAACGTGACCTGGCTCGTCCATTGTAGCCCAGACGCATCCAGTACATAATGTGGGCTGAAATGTGGGCTGAAAGATTGGGGGAAGGCGATGACGAAGGCCAGGGGACGCCATCCCGACAAGGCCCTTACAGCTATCAAAATCCGAGCGCTGAAGGCACCCGGCCGCTATGCCGACGGCAATGGTCTTTACCTTGTCGTCGATCCCTCTGGTGCCAAGCGCTGGATGTTGCGCACCATCGTTCAAGGTCACCGTCGCGATATCGGCCTCGGCGGTCTCAGCGTCGTGCCTCTCGCCGAAGCTCGCGAGAAGGCCCTCGCGTTCCGGAAACTCGCCCGCGAGGGCGGCGATCCGTTGGCTGAACGTCGCAAGACCCCGATCAGCGTCCCTACGTTCGCCGAGGCTGTCGAGAAGGTGCACGACGAGCACAAGGCAACCTGGAAGAACGCCAAGCATGCCCAGCAGTGGATAAATACGCTGCAGACCTACGCCTGCCCTCACCTCGGCGCGATGCCCGTCGATCGGATCGCGACGCCAGACGTGTTGAAGGCGCTAGCACCGATCTGGCTGACCAAGCCTGAGACCGCTCGCCGGGTGCGGCAGCGGATCGGCACGGTGATGGACTGGGCTAAGGCCGCCGGGCACCGCTCGGGCGATAATCCGATCGACGGCGTGGGCAAGGGGTTGCCAAAGCAGACCGACCGGGACGAGCACCATGCGGCACTGCCCTACGCTGAGGTGCCGGCCTTCGTGGCCCGGCTGCGGACTTGCGGCGGTAGCGAACCGGTGCGTCTGGCTTTCGAATTCCTGATCCTGACTGCGGCCCGCACCGGCGAGGTGCTGGGCATGAACTGGTCTGAGGTCGACATAGCCGAACGGCTCTGGACGGTGCCCGCCGCACGCATGAAGGCGGGGCGCGAGCACCGGGTGCCGTTGTCGGACCGGGCTCTAGCGGTCTTGGCTCGGGCGAAGGCGCTGAGCACGGGCATGGCACTGGTATTCCCCGGACGTTCGGGCGAGCGACCACTGTCGAACATGGTATTCTTGATGCTGTTGCGGCGCATGGAGCTCGGCATCACGGCACACGGATTTCGGTCGTCGTTCCGAGACTGGGCAGCGGAGCAGACTAACCTGCCGCGCGAGGTGTCCGAGATGGCTCTTGCGCATACTGTGGAAAATCGCGTCGAGGCCGCCTACCGTCGCGGCGATTTATTGGAAAAACGTAGAGAATTGATGCATGTATGGGCAATATATTTGGATTGTCGACAGTGAACGTGCGTGCAGATAAATCTATGCGGTTGCGATTGTCGTAGGAGGCTTGTAAATATGCGCAAAGAGAGCGATTGGCGGGTTGCATCGGACGAGGTTGCTGCGCCTATGGAAACCCGGGCCCAGCGGATAGATTTTGTCATTCAGCGTCAAACCGGTATTCCAAGCGTATACTATCTCGAATCTCTCACGGAGGAAGAGCGCGACGTTCTTCTCACCGATGACGATAGGGAGGAGCGTAATGTGCGCTTCGAGTCTTTAGCGAGTATGCCGGAAGCTGAATTTGAGCGCCTCTACGAAAACGAACGCCGTGAGCTGCAACGTGAGTTAGATTTATATTGCGCTCCGGCAGACGATATTACGCTTCGAGATTGGGCACGCAAGGAAGTGTGGTATCCGGCGGAAGCCCTTAGCCTCTGGTTCGGCTTTGCGCCCCGCACGAGTGTTAATCTCGCTGCCTGGGCCCGGAGGAACTATGGGCTAACGAAAGCAGCCGCCGAGATCATAAAACGGCAGGAGTTGCTCGAACGGGCCTTCTGGGTCGGCGTGTTGGTCGAGCCCCTCTCCCCGACATCGTTCATCAAGTGGGCAATGCTCAAGGACTTGCGGCTGCCCGACGCGCTAGTTGCAGAGCCAGGCAGCACGGTGCCAACCGGTATGCCCGGTCAGGAGCACGAGGGGACGAACCACGAAGTGAAAGCTCTTCGTCGTCAGATCGAACATCTTACGGCGAGGCTGGAAGAAGTAAATAAGCCTTACTACCAGATGTCGGTGAAGCTCTTTGCCGCGCTGTGCGTCGACATATACGGGTTCAGGCCGGATGGTAAGCGCAACGCTGCAACCCGGATAATCCGGGACATCCTGAAAGATTATTGGAACGCGAAGGATCCAAAGACTGTACTGGGGTACATTCGATCCGCCGTCGCCACGCTCCCAGAGGCCGACAAGAAGCTGGCCAAGCTCCGCCACGACCCCCTCATGGAAGAGAAAATCGAACCGCTGCCCTAGAACTTCTCTTAGCGACGCCACGGCTTCCGTACGTAGAAGCTGCAGCCTGACACTCTCCCGTCATCGACCTCGTTGGCGGGAGCCGTCATGCCTCATTCTCCACACCCTCCTTCGGCCTGCCTGCGCGTCAGCCAGATCGTGAAGCCGCATGGGTTGCTGCCAATCGCCCGCTCAACCTGGTGGGCGGGCGTCGCCTCCGGACGCTACCCGCAACCGATCAAGCTCGGCCCCGGCATCACCGTGTGGCCCGCTCACCTGATTCAGGAACTCGCCGAGAATGGCGTCGCCCGGGTCGGCTGAGGCCCATCCCGATCACCGCAGACGATGGATCGGCCGGGCACGCCATGCCGCGACCCGGCTTCGAGGGAGCTTGAATCCGATGACCCTAGAAGACGCCTATCGTGAACTCGAACTGCCGCGTGGCGTGACACTCAAGAGCATCGAAGCTCGCTTTCGTGAAATGGCCAAGCGCCGCCACCCGGACGGCAGCGACCCAGCCCGGATTGCCTCGTACCTACGTTTGCTTGAGGCCCGTCAGGTGCTGCGCGATCGCCCGCCCGCGCAGATTGGGGTTGCCGACGCGTCGCCCGCTCCCGCGGCGGCCGGCTGTTGCGTGTCCGATGCAGTCGCGGATGCACGCCTCGACGAGAAAGCCGTACTTCTCGTGCGCGAGGTCATTGCGTCAAACGATCTCGTCATCCTGTTCGACCTGTCAATTGTGGTCGGCAGCGAGCCCCATCGAGGCTTCGGCCGCGAGGAGGTGCGAGCCTGGCTCGCTCGCCCAGACGATTGGAGCCTCCGAAGGTTGTTTGACACGGTAATGGACGAGGTTCGCGGCGGCGGTCACCCGTTTATCGCGGCCGATATGCGGCGGGCTCTCAGCCGCGTTGCCCGGGAGGAGCAGCATGCCCGCTATAATGCCGTGATGAAACCGCTCCTGTACAATCCTCTCAACCTTGCCGAGCACCAGCAGGCGCGAACACTGTGGTTTGATCTCGTCAGCACAACCTTGGCGATCGACCCGAAACTGGGCGTGGCCGTGCTGCAGCACTTCATCTGGCAAGTGAAGCGCAAGCAGCTCTGGCTGCCCGTCGAGCACCATCTCATGGTTGTAATTTTCAGCCCGAGGCAGGGTACCGGCAAGACCACATTGCTGAAGCGGTTCGT
This sequence comes from Methylobacterium sp. JK268, assembly GCF_054052225.1. Lineage (NCBI taxonomy): Bacteria > Pseudomonadati > Pseudomonadota > Alphaproteobacteria > Hyphomicrobiales > Methylobacteriaceae > Methylobacterium > Methylobacterium sp. JK268. The sequence goes on from NZ_JBSVZN010000043.1 coordinate 25,877, forward strand.
CGCGCCGCTGATGGAACTGGCAAGCGCGCCGGTGCTCCTCTCCCAACTCGCCGATCCTCGCAGCGGCGACATCCTCCGCTCGCCCGTCGTGATAGTCGACGACGTCGAACGTCTCGATCCGCGGCAGGTCCCGGTACTCAAAAGTCTGCTTACGGCTGAGACGGTGAGCCGCCGCCGCCTCGGCTCGTCGTTCGCCGAGAACCGGCACCAGCGCTGCACTCCGATCGGCACGGCCAACGAACCCATCGGTGCGCTCATTGCCGATCCGACCGGCCACCGCCGCTTCGTCGGGCTGCCGTTCCGCAACGGTGCTGTCGCCAAGGGAGGCGACGCGGCGGTATGGCGGGCCGTCAACGAGACTGACTATCACCTCTTGTGGCGCTCGGTCGACGGGTTCGGCCCTTCGCCGATCGTGGAGCACCTGAGTGCCCTGGCGGCCCTGCAGGCCGCGGCGACACCCGTGGATCCGCTGCGGGACTATCTCCTTGAACTCGACGTCCACGACGAGGCCGTGCTGAACATCACCGTGCGTGGCGGTGTGCGGGCGGACGAGTTGCGGGAGTTGCTGTGCGCGCGCATGGGCGTGGCGATCTCGAACATGGCCTTCAGCTTGCGCATGTCGGTGCTCGTGGGTGATCCCGAGGTGCCCTTTAGGCCCAAGGTCCGCGTGAGCAAGGGATGGGTATATCCTCTGAAGTACCCTCGTAGTCCCGTCGAGATGCCGTTGGATCCAAACGGACCCACGCGCCGTGATCCGGATCGGTTCCGCACCGCCGAGCCGACAATTGCGCTCTGAGGTTGTCGATCGCAACCGCTGCCCCACGCCGGCCCAAGTCCGGGTCCGGCGTGGGGCAACGCATTCCTACCCCCGGCCGCAACTGACCTGCTGTGGTATCCCATGCGCGAGAAAAACTTCGCCGACAAGTATCGCCCGGAAGTATTCTCGGAAGTGTTCGTACAGGAAAGCGCAGTCACCTGCCTGGCCAACCTGATCCGCTTCGGGCAACTCGGTCGCTCGATCCTGCTTCACGGCTCCTCCGGCTCCGGGAAGACCGCCCTTGCTCAGATCTACGCCCGCGCCCTGAACTGCGAGAACCCCGCCCCGGACGGCTCGCCCTGCTGCAAACATTGCGAGCCGTGCAGGGGGTTCGTCGAGGACGAAATCACCTACTTTGACACCTACAACGTCGCCGCGCGCGGCGGTGAGCTCGCTCAAATTCGGCAGTGGGTGCACGAGCGTAACCGCGAGGAGCGGGTGTTCCGCTACCGCATCTTGTTCTTCGACGAGGCCCATGCCCTAACGCCGAGCGCTTGCGACATGCTCCTCGATGCCGTGGAGAGGCCCGCTAAAGGGGTGCTGTTCTTTTTCGCCACAACGGAGATGGAGCGCCTCCGGCCGGCGTTGCGCTCCCGTCTGCTCGATGTGCTGGTTAGGCCCTTGTCCGTACCCATGGCGGTCGCGTTCCTGCGCCGGATCGCTAAGAAGGCAGAGATCGACTACGAACCTGGTGCCCTGGAGCTACTCGCGGGTCTGCGCAACGGCTATCCCCGGGACCTGCTGTTCGGCCTCGAACGGGTCTACGACGGCAAACGCCCGTACGTGAAGGTCGAGCAGGTACGCGAGGCCTTCGATGCGGACCAGACCGACGCGCTGGTCGCCTACTTCGAGGCGCTTGGCGAAGGCCGTCTCGATCGGCAGACGGCCGTTCTTGGTGACTGGCGGGAGGCCGGTAGCGACAAAGTTCGCTGGATTCAGGGCTTCTTGGTCTCCCTCTACCACAACGACATTCTGCATCGCCGCCTGCTCCTCGACGGGTTGATCGACGCGATTCCCGAGAGCACGCGCCGGTCGATCGTGGATCAGTTTCTGCAGCGGCTGGGCTTGGCTCGACCGGCTGAGCTGGCGCCGATCTGGTGTGCGATGATGGATTTCTGGGTGGGGGGCGAGCCGGCGCGCGACGACACGGCGCTCGCGTTGCGCCTGACGCTGTTCCACCAGCTCGTCAACGGCAATGCAGCCAGTGCCGACGCCATAGGTCGCAAGCTCACCCCGCCGTTACCTGCGACGGACGCGGCCTCGATGGCGGCGGCGCACCAGGGCTTCGCGCCCCTTGCACCTTCGCTGGCCAGCCTTCGCGGTGAGACGGGCGAACCCGGCTTCCTGACGGCGCAGGAGGCCCGGTGGATCGTCAACGCCGCCTCGTTCCTGGTTCAGGAGCACGCCGTCTTCTTCAACGCTGCCTTCGAGATTCGGCCGGAGTGTGCCGGGGCGCGACCGCAGGCCGAGGCGATCCGCCTGATCAGGGCGTTCCGCAATGATTTGGACGCCAGGGCCGAGGCCGGCGGCGGCACTGTGTTCGCAAGCATCACCCTGGTCGAGCGCGATGCAGCACTCGGCGTGGTCGGCCACCTCGTCGCGCATGTCATCATGCCCGAACCCGACTCGTCCGGGGGGCCGAACGGACTGGCGACCGGTCTGCCCGGATTAGACGCCTGGGCGCGGGGCTGGTGCGGGCCTCACCCAGCCGCCCGCGGCGTCGTGCTGCCGCGGATGGCCCCTGCCGGCGAGACGACCGCCCTGGCGTTTCATTGGGACGTCGCACTCGCCCTGTGTGGGGGCTTGTCGGACCGGCTCGAGGTCTGGGATTGTACCCGCGAGCAGTATCGACCGCTCTGCGCGCTACTCGGTGTTCGCGCCAGGTCTTCGGGCCCCGTCTACGATGTTGCCCGTGTCAGCGTCTCTGAGAAGTTGTCCGACACGGCCATCGCTCGAGCCTGTGAATACCGCCTCGCTCCGCTATCGGCGTTCGACGATGGCGCCTTCGCCGAGATCAGGACTGGATGGGAGACAAGCGAGCGCGCGGATCGCGTGGAGCGCCGATTGAAGCGCACGGCCGAGATCGAGAAAATTCGGCTGCGCTACCGCGACAATCCTGACGCGACCCAAGCGGCAATCGAGACCGTCATGCGAACCTGGTCGCCCGATCCGCACTCGCGAGTACGCAGCTGGCGGGGGTGGTGGGCGTGACGCTCGCGAGACCCAGGCTCGACGTCGACTACTTACTGGAGGCGTGTCGGGCGGGGTTGCCGGCCTTGGACCGACCGGTGGTGTATCGCTATCGCTCGGGGATCTTGCGCCCGCGACTGCATGCCATCCTGGAACAGAGCGCCGCGCGGGACAGCCGCACGGTGGCGCCCGCTGCGCTGCCGCCGCCAAACGGCTTCGACTTCACGGGCATCATCGGCAGCGCTTTGTTCCGCTACGATTGGCCGAAGCGGCCAACGCGGGGCCTCACCCGCATGAAGCTGTCATCTGCGCTCAACGATCTATCGAACAGCCTGCCGCACCCCAGCATCCACGCCGTGCCGCACGGCAGCGAAGTGGCGCAGCACGCCGCATGGCGCAAGATCGAGGCCGACGTCCTCGTTCTTGAAGAACCAGTGGTCACCCGCGAGAGCCTGCGGCCGATCTTGGCCTATCTCGCGGCGACGACCGACCTCGCATCCGATGTAGATCTCCTGGCCCAGCCCGGTTTCGTGAAGAGTTTCGGGGAGCTGGTCGAGGCCCGGGCCGAGCTGCCAGCGATCATGCAGGCGTTCGACGAGCGCGTGCTCGTGTGCCTTGACCCGTTGACGCGGCGCTTCGATGTAGCCCTGCACACCCGTGCCACGGTGCGCCGGTCGGGGCGGCACGCGCTGCTGCCGACCCTGCGCAACCTCACGGAACTTCGCCGCGAGCAAGATCTCGTCGATTTCGTCAGCGGGCTTGACGAACGGCGCTCGGGTTGTGGCTGGACCACCGCCGAACTCCTGAGCGAGATATACCGCAAGTCAAGCGTGCTGCTTCGATCATCGGTACCGTTTGGATCCCGACTTGCTCAACGTGGGCGTGTATCCCCGCGGCGGATCTTCGACGGCGGCCTTCTTTGGGCAGCGCTGCTGCTTGCCTGGGAGGAGCGCCTCGGTTCGAGCCAGCACGAGGAGACGACCGGGTATCGGAGAGGCCCGGATACGGTCGTCACGAACCTGGCAGGCCTTGGGCGCGATTTCCTCGCGCGGGCACCGGATGTGGAGGATGCGGATCCCTTGGCCGGCCGATGGTCAGCGCTCGGACGCACCTTGGGGCTCCGCGTTGAGGAAGGGCCGCTGGCACGACCCCGCGCGGAACTCTTGGATGCAATCGAAGCGGCAATCGTGCGAACGCCGGGTGCCCATCACGGATGGATACTCCGTCTGCTGGTCAAGGTCATGGCTGCCCGCAGCTGGCTCGCGCCATGTGATTGCGGGCTTGAGGGAATGGCGCAGCCGGAGACGAAGACGGTGGCGCAATCGAGCGTGACAACCCCACCGCAGAGCTTTGCAACGCTGATCGGTAGAACGCGTCTCGTGGCTGCGCTTCGTCGGCAAGCGGCCCAGCCGGAATCAGCCAACAACCTCCTGCTCCACGGTCCGGATGGGGTCGGCAAGCGCACCCTGGCCCGGGTTTACGCTCGGACAATACTGTGCGAGGCGCCGCGCGCCGAGGGCCTTGCCTGCGGCGTGTGCACATCTTGTTCCTACCCCGACGGCTCGCATCCGAGGATCTTCTCATACGACGGCGCGAGCGATCGCATCGCCAGTATCACCGGGTCGGTCGCGGGCGCCATCCGATCGACGTTCTGGGGGCGCCGCTGCGTGGTCATCGTCGACAACGCCGATCGGTACCCGCCGGCGATCTTCGACGCGCTGCTCGACCCGATGGAGAACAGTACCTGGGCAAGCTTCGTGCTGCTCGCCCGGGATCGAAGGGCGGTGCGGCTGGCTGGGCAATCGCGCTGCTTCGACTACCCCGTGCGCCCACTCGATGATAGCGAAGCCGATGCTGTGCTGCGGGTGATGCTCGCCACGCACGGAAAAATCCTCGACACGGCCACCCGCGCCCTACTGATCGAAGCCAGCGCTGGCCTTCCCGGGCGCCTGCACGAAGCTTGCGGGATCGTCGCCGCGGAGAGAGCCACAAGCCTAGCCGCGATCCGTACTGCTCTCGGGTATGGCTGGAGCGAGGCGATCCTGTCGTTCTGGCCCGCGCTCCTGATCGGAGATCACAGCGTTCTGACCGAGCTGATGCGGCGCTGGCAAATTTCGCGCATTGAGGCGACGCGACGTGTCCAGGCCCTGTTGCAGGTAGTCCATTTGTGCGGCGTCAATGGGGGTGAGACAGTAATCGCGACGTCCGACTTGGCCCTGCGCCACCTCAATGAGCAGAGATTTGAGGCATTGGCCGTCATGGCCGGGGCACAGGCTAGTCGCGAGGGGGTGGACGTTGGGGTAATCTGGACGCGAATGATCGAGATGTGGTTGGCGGAGACGGACGGCTCGTGAAGGCCTTTCGATGTGCTCGAGGGGTAGCCCGGCCTGGGCGCGCGCGACCCCGAGGCTCATTGCCTCGCCCTGACGGATGTCACGAAGTCCGATCTATTCGGCCGCTATTCCAGTCAGGTCGGCGTGCAGCGCGCGCAGGTAGAGCCAGGGGAAAGTGAGTGCGTCGTCCCCTGTCGCCTCGCCCGCCGCAATCAGCACGGTGAGCTTGAGCGCGAGGTCGGCGCGGACCTCGGCCGGCGCCAACAGTAGGTGGCAGGCTGCGTCGCTCAGCTCCCGCGCCGTCCGCGCCTCCTGCGCTCTGGCTGTGCCCAGGCCGGTCGCAGCCGCGGCCTGCGCGAAAGTCATCTGTCGGCGGCGCAACTCGGCGGTGAGCCGGCGCGCGGTCGGGCCGGGACCGAGGCGTCGTGTGATCGTGGCGGTGTCCGCGGCGTAGTCTGGTGCACCGCTCCGGCTCGGCAGGGGGACGCGCGGATAGCCGTGGGCGGTCACCACCGCCTCCTCGATCCGGTCGAGGACTGACAGGGCGGTAAGGTGCGCCTCGAGGGCGGCCTCTACGCGGACGAAGGCGCGGGCGACGGCTGTTGGCTCTACGCTGTCCGGTCCGGTCGTCGGCGTGGTCGGGTGCAGGGCGATGAGCACGCGGCGGGAGAGGGGCGGCACCGTGCTCATGCCGCGCTCGCGCAAGTGGGGCGCATAGCGGCCGGCGTCGCGCTTGGGGGCGGTTGGTCGGTGGTGATGTCCGGGGTGGCGGCGCTGTGTTCGCCGTTGTGCTCGCCAGCGGCGCGGATCGCGTTGTCCGATGTCGGCAGGGCGGCGAGGTAGTCGGCCGCGCGCGAGGCTTGGGTGGCGGCGTGACTGAGTGCGCGCGGGTCCGCTCGCAGCAGGGGTGCCCAGGAGGCGCAGTAGGCGGCGTGGTCCGGGTGCGGCGTGCGCGCGATACCGAGGTCTGCCAGCACGAAAGCGGCGCCGAGTTCGGCTGTCAGCTCCTCGGCGGCGTAGGCGCGGGCGCCGAACCGGCCCGTGAGGTCGCGGGCGAGCCGGTGGGGGGCGCCGGTCCAATGGATGAGTTCGTGGGCGAGCGTGCCTGCGTAGCCTGTGGGCGTGTGGAAGGCGGCGCGGGGCGGCAGACGAATCGTGTCCATGGCCGGGACGTAGCAGGCGCGGGTGCCGCCTTCGGTGATGCGCGCGCCGGTGGCGGTGACGAAGGCGTCGAAGGTGGGTAGGGGTAGGGGCGTGGGCGGTGACATCCTGCTGGGGGCGCTGGCTGCCGGCGGGGCTGTGTCGACCTGGGCGGCGTTGAAGACGTAGGCGGCGCGGGCGACGAAGGGGGCGCCATCCATCGTGTCGGCATCACTCGTGTCGGCGCGGGCGCTGCGGGGTAGTTCCTTGTAGAACAGAACCAGCGAGCCGCGCTCGGCCCGACGAACCTGGGCGCCGAGCGCGGCCCATTGCCGGTAGGTCGCCCAGCGTGCATCGGCGTAGCCGTGCGCCTGCGCGGCGCACCACAGCGCCAGGATGTTCAGTCCGCGGTAGCGTCGGCCCGTGTGTGCGTTGCGCGGCATGGGATCGGCGCCATGCCAGGGCGGGGTCCACGAAGCGGGGTCGGCGGTATCGAGCTGCGCCAGGATGATGGCGACAACGCGGGTGTGCAGGTCGGTGGCGGACATGAAGGGGCGAGGCTCCGAGCAGCCGCGTCTTTGCGGCCTGACTGCTGTTTCCCGGGGCGGCTGGCGATGTTGACCGGCTCAATGGTGTCCGGGGCTCTCGCACCTCGGCTTCCGCCGGGTGCGCTGGGTCGGCGCCGCGCATTCCTGCCTGCTGTCTGCAGGGGGCTCGCCCTGTTTGACTGTTTGTTCTGGATCCTGGTGAACGTTTGAGGGAGGCCGGCTTGCCTCCACCGAGGAGGTCCGGATCCCGGAGCCACGCCGTCGGTCGACCGGCGGATCGAGGTGCAACCTTTGAGTGGGATTGCCCTTCCCTGCGGCGCGCACCAGGGCCGTGAAGCGGCTAGCCAGACCCGTGATCGTCCGTGCGGTGTCATCCTGCTCGATGCGTCTCACGACAGCTGCGTCGCCAGCGTCCAGCCCTGAGCGTGGCTGGACGAGCAGCCACGCCATTTGCCGTGCGGGCGGCAATGGAGCTTCCGTGCCAGGCCGCTGCGATGCACTGGCCCTCGCACAGAGGGGTTTGCGGCCTGATCGGACCGGCCTCGTCCGGCGCTCGGCGACGAAGCGGTGCACCTGCCGGCTCGTCCCCGGGTACCCGACCAGTCGGTGTAGGTAACTGCCTGGGAACCGACGGCCGGGCGCCCAAGGTCGGCCGCGACTGCATCGGTGTGGCTCGATAGTCCGACCGCGACGAACGTCGCCTATACGTGCCAATCGCGTGGCATCGCGCGAAGCAGCTTGCGCATCGTGACCGCCCGAGAGCTACGAGAAAACGCGATCGAGGATGGCCCCGCCGAAGCATGCGGCAACAGCAACATCCCAATCCGTGAGGCGCGGGGATACGGGGCTCTGCTTGCGGATGATCGCAGAGGCGGCGGCGCAAGCGACGGCGAACAGAATTGCGAGGCCGCGAAGGCCTGGCCCTAGCGCTGCTGCCAGAACGCCGACTGGAATCGTCCGCATCGTCACCAGGGTGACCGACGGAAATCCGGGAGCCGGCGCAGCTTTGATCTGGACGAGCCCGCGTACGGCAAGGTGGGCGGCTTTCGCCGCGATCGCGTCGGCGACCATCAACAGGTGGCTAGTCGCTGCCGCCCCAAGCCAGCCCCGGTGATACGCCCAAATGCTCCAGTCGCGAACCGTCCGTGATAGGGCGAGCAGGCGACGCGCGATCCGCTGCCCCGGCGATAGACGCCGCGACCTCACTTCGGATCCTCCAGGCTGAAGGTCCCGGCCGCTTCATCGTAGGCGAACGCCTCGGCGTAACGGCCCCAGGAGATCAGGGCCTTCAGGGTCTGGTCGGCGTAATCCTCCGACATGTGGTCCTCCAGCTCGACCTGGAAGCGGGTTCGCGGGGCGGCGTGAGAGCTGCGGTCGTCAAGGACACGGCGGACATGCGCCGCGAGCGGGACGTGCGCGATCAGGTGCTGGGCGAAGAGGGCCTTGCGCTCATCGATGTCGCCCTCGGCAAAGCGTCGGCCGTCGGGGGTGAGACGAATGTCGCCACCCTCCAGTTCGGCGAAGCGCAGGAGTTGGAGCGTCTCGGCGATGGGAAAGAGGTCGTCGATCTCCAGCGCCAGCGCGCTCGCGAGCAGTGGCAGGTCGGCTTGGCCTTCGTACGGCGTGCCCGCGACCGCTTCCATCAAGCCGGCCAGCAGATTGGTCGAGACTGCGGGGAGGATCATGCCGATGCCGATACCGGGAAACAGCCCTTCTCTCGGCTGGGACGGCACGTCCGCCGCCGAGACCTCGTGTCCGGCGGCTGTGACTTGGCGTGCCGTCATCCGCGCGTAGATGTCATCGACGATGGCCCGGAAGGTCGGGTCGAGGCGGTTGCGCGGCTGCGTCAGCTCGACCCGAATGTCGGCCACGACCCGCCCGGGATTGGACGAGAACACTAGGATCCGGTCGCTCATCAGCACCGCCTCCTCGATGTTGTGGGTCACCATCAGGATCGAGCGGGTCGGCATCCGGCCCTCGATCCAGAGATCGAGCAGGTCGGTGCGTAGATTCTCGGCGGTCAGGACGTCGAGGGCGGAGAACGGCTCGTCCATCAGCAGGATCTCGGGCTGGACGACCAGCGCCCGGGCCAAGCCGACGCGCTGGCGCATGCCGCCGGAGAGTTCCTTGGGGTAGGCGCTCTCGAAGCCGTCAAGGCCGATGAGGTCGATGGCGGCGAGCGCGCGCGTGCGACGCTCGGCCGGCCGAACGCCCTGCGCCTCGAGCCCGACCTCAACGTTCTGCAGCACCGTCAGCCAGGGAAACAGTGCGAAGGACTGGAACACCATGGCGATCTGACGGGCGGGGCCCTGCACGATCTCGTCACCGATCCGCACCGTGCCGCGGCTCGGCGGCATCAGACCGGCGATGATGCGCAACAACGTCGACTTGCCCGAGCCCGAGCGGCCGAGCAGCGAGACGATCTCACCCGAGTGCAGATCGACATCGACGTCGTCGAGGACGACGAGGTCGGGCGCGCCGCCCTTATGATAGAAGTGTTTGATCCCCGAGACCGACACGAGCGCGGGGGCGGCCGAGGCCGCCGTGATCGATGGATCGACCGTGGCATCCATGGATGGAGCTCCGAAAGGCATGGGCTGCGCTGGGTCAGTTCAGGCGGAAGCGCCGTTCGCCGTAGGCGTAGAGCGGTCGCCAGATCAGGCGATTGAAGGCTACGACGAAGACGCTCATCACCGCGACGCCGAGCACGACGCGCGGGAAGTCCCCGGCTTCGCTAGCGTCGGCGATGTACGCGCCGAGGCCGGCCGCTCGCAGCTTGATGTCGCCCCAGCTGGCGACCTCGGCGACGATGCTCGCGTTCCAGGAGCCGCCGGAGGCGGTCAACGCGCCGGTGACGTAGTAGGGAAAGATCCCCGGCAGGATGACCTGCCGCCACCATTGCCAGCGGCGCAGCCGGTAGAGCGTCGCCGCTTCGCGCAGGTCCGTCGGAAACGCGCTCGCCCCGGCAATGACGTTGAACAGGATGTACCACTGGGTGCCGAGCACCATCAGCGGTGACAGCCAGACGTTGGCGTCGAGGTGGAAGGCGACGATCGCCACGACCGCGAAAGGGAACAGCACGTTGGCGGGGAAAGCCGCCAGAAATTGGGCTAGCGGCTGAACGCGCTCCGCCACGGTCGGCCGGAGACCCACCCAGATGCCGACCGGCACCCAGATCAGCGACGCCAACGCGATCAGGACGATCACCCGCAGAAGCGTCAGGAGGCCGTCGCCGAGGGCCTGCAGCAGGTCGGCGAGGCCCAGCGTCGCGCTGACATACGCGAAGACGTGCCACGCCGCGTAGGCGGCGACCGCCACGACGAGGACCAGCCAGACGATGTCGAGGTTCGATCCAGTCGCCGTTGCCGCCGCCTGACGATCGGTCGAGGAGCTTCGGCGCACGCGGGACGACGCGAGCAGCAGGGTCAGGTGCCCCATGAGCCAGCGCACCGGCCAAACGAGAGTCTTGGCGAGCCGTGTCGCCCGCATCAGGTCGTAGACCCACGATTGCGGCCGGCGCTGCGCGGCGACCTGCTCGAAGCGAAATTTGTCCGCCCACGCCACGATCGGCCGGAATACGAGCTGATCGTAGAGCAGGATAACGACGGCGATCGCGAAGACGGCCCAGGCGATGGCCGGGATATTGCGCCGCTCGATGGCCAGGGAGAGCCACGCGCCGATGCCCGGCAGGGCGATACGATTGTCTCCGACCGAGATCGCCTCTGAGGCGACGACAAAGAACCAGCCGCCCGACATCGACATCATGGCGTTCCAGACGAGGCCCGGAACGGCGTAGGGCGCTTCGAGGCGCAGGAACGTGAGCCAGGGCGAGAAGCCGAAGCCCTTGGCGACCTCGGTCAGATCGCGCGGCACGTTACGGAGCGACTGATAGAACGAGAAGGCCATGTTCCAGGCTTGGCTCGTAAAGATCGCGAAGATCGCCGCGCATTCCGCGCCGAGCTGGCTCGCAGGGAACAGGTTCAGGAAGAACAGGACCGTGAAGGTCAGGAAGCCCAGCACCGGCACGGATTGTAGGATGTCGAGGGCGGGCACGATCACGAGCTCGGCCTTGCGGCTCTTGGCGGCGAGCGTCGCGACCATGAAGGTGAAGACGAGCGAGGCGGCCATGGCCGCGAACATGCGCAGGGTCGTGCGCAGGGCGTAGTCGGGCAGCTTCCACAGATCGAGCGTGACGGGATTCACGTCGAGGGCGACGAGCGGCGCGCGCATCTCGTGGACGCCGTGCGTCAGCGCGACGAGCCCGCCGATCACGATGAAGAAGGCCACGACGTCGTAGCCATTGGGCAGCAGGGCCTTGCCCAAGCGGCCGACGCCGAGGGGCGCACGGCGCGTAGCATCATGGATGGCGCGGGCGTCGAGCATTCAGAATCTCGCCGGCAGCAGCGCTGCTTAAGCTTGGGGTGGAAAGGACTCAGTCGGACAGGCGAGAACGCGCACGCGGCGCAAATGCGACGCACACCCCAAAGCTGATCGCGCGGCGGCCCGGCCGCCGCGACGTCAGGCTATGCGCAGGGGATAGCTTCAGGCGGCCAATCGCTCGATAGACGTCATGGCGTGCGCGGCGCAGCAACTGTCCGGCACGTCTTCGTCGGACGTCCACCGGCATTCCAGGCGGCCGCTCACCGGGTCGGTGGACCACCGGGCTCGCAGGGCGCCGCGCCGGGCCGGAGCTAGCGTGGACGGGGCGATGGATCGCTGGGCAACGACGCCGTTCCGCAGGTCCATAACGACGGCGCGTGCATGAGCGCGCGCACGGATCGAGACGATCATGTTCATGGTGCACCTTTTATGGTCCGGCCGTCCGTGCGGCCGGTTCCTGAAGGTGCGCCGGGTCAGGCGTCCAAGCGGGAAACGGTCGGCGCGAACGGCGCGGACAATCGACTGTGACTGTCGCTTGGCATGGGGTTCAGGGATCCTGAATGTGGGTTGCGCGGAGCCGATGATGGCTTTGCCCGGCGTCGACGCACTGACACCGGATCATCGTGCAGTCAAGCGCCAGCGTGCCTCGCCGCGGTGCGTTCACGCGAGTGTGCAGGTATCTCGGCGGACGCCCCATGCCGTGACGCCGCTGCAATCATCGGCGCATCAGCCGACCGCCAGACCCATCGCCTGTCGGGTCCGAAGCGCCGCTCCTCGCCGAGTTATTCCCGCCCAGGGTCCGGGTGGCCGGCAGCCCGAACGCTCACGGCAGTGAACGCAAATTTAGTGGACGTCGATTCCCTCAACGCCCTACTCTAGAATAATTCTAGAATGAGTTGCCGGGGGCGGCCTTGCTTTTGACGATGGAACCGCAGTCCGCGGCCGCAGACGGCGATCGGGGCTCTCGCGATCACGGTGGAGTCGCTCCCGGAAGCGCGACGGTCGATGTCGGCTACCGGACATCCATATCGCGCGCAATACGACTGCCTACGATTGTTTTGGGTGGCGTTTGCTTGATGGGCGGGTGCGTCTGGTCGATGCGCGATACGCTGCTACCCCCGACGGAAGCGGTCATTCGCCCCTACCTCGTTCTGATGGGGCTTGCGACGGGAGCCGCTCCTGAGGCGTCGACGCGGTCGAGCGACCAGGCCGAAGTCGCGACCCAGGTCGATCCGAACGTGGTGATCCTCAATGCCGCCGGCCAAGCAAGTCTCCGGCTCGCGTCGGGGCAGGCCACGACCCGCCGAATCCTTCAGCCGGTGCGGGCGCCGGGGATGGTCGCCTTCGACGAACGTCGCGTCGCGCACGTGAAGCCTCGCACGCCGGGCCGGGTGACGAGCCTCGCGGTTCAACCCGGCGACACCGTCCGGGCTGGACAGACGCTTGCGACCCTCGACGCGGCGGGCGTCCTCGACGCGCGCAACGGCCTGTCCGAGGCGAAGGCAAGCCTCGCCGAGGCACAGGCGACCGAGGCGGTCGCTGAGACGAATTTGAAGCGCGGGCTCGATCTCCTGAAGGTCGGCAGTGTCGCGCAGTCGGAGGCGGACCGCCGCAGGGTCGATCTCGCCAAGGCTCATGCGGCGACGCTTTCGGCCCAGTCCAAGGTCGAGTTGTTCACCGCCCAGTACGAGCGCCTCGCCCCGGAAGCCGGGGCCGCCCCGGGCACCAGCGCCATCGTCGCGCCCCTCGACGGTGTCGTGACGACCGCGGGCATCACCCTAGGCGAGGTGGTCGACACCGGACGCGATGCCTTCACGGTGGCGGATCCGTCACGGGTGCAGGTGCTGGCGAGCCTCTACGGCAGCGACATGACCGCGGTGAAAGCCGGCGACGCTGCGTCCGTGAGGGCTGCTCCGAGCCGTCCCCGCCTCGACGGCCGGGTCCGATCCGTGAACGCCGCGGTCGACCCCGCCAGCAACACGGCACCCGCGCGGATCGAGATCGACAACTCGGCGGGCCTGCTGCGCGCCAACATGTTCGTCTCGGTCGAGATCGCCGCCGACCTCGACCGGGAGGGGGTGACCATACCGGCCTCCGCCGTCCAGCAGACGCAAGACGGTCTCATCGCCTTCGTGCGCACGGGGGAGGAGCGTTTCGAGAAGCGGACGCTGACCCTCGGCCTGCAGAGACCCGACTGGGTCGAGGTGGTCGAGGGCGTTGCCGACGGCGAGACCGTGGCGACCGACGGCAGCTTCGGCCTCAAGGCCATCCTCATGCGCGGCCTCCTGGGCTCCACGGATTGATCCGATGTCGGCTTGGTTTTCCCTCCTGATCCGCCGCCGCTGGCTCGTCCTCGCGGTCGCGTTGGCCGGCGCGGCCGGCGGCCTCGCCAACCTGCGGGCCCTGTCCGTCGACGCGGTGCCGGACATCTCGCCGAAGCAGGTGATGATCCTCACCCTGTCGCCGGGCCTCGGGCCGCTTGAGGTCGAGCGCCTGGTCAGCTTCCCCGTGGAAAACGCGATGGCCGGCGCGCCGGGACTCACCGGCATTCGCTCGACGTCGAGGGCCGGCGTCTCCGCCGTCTACGTCACCTTCGACGACGGCGTTCCCGTTACGGAAGCGCGCGCCCAGGTGTTCCAGCGGCTGCCTGCGGCCAAGACCATGATGCCGGCAGGAGTCGGCGACCCGCAGATGGGTCCGATGGCGACCGGGCTCGGCGAGATCTACCAGTTCGAGCTGCGCGGTCCCGCCTACTCGCCGATGGAGCTCAAGCGCATCCTGCAATGGACCGTCGCACCCCGGTTGAAGCTGACGCCAGGCATCGCCGACGTGAACATCTACGGCGGCCAGTTGCCGACCTACGAGGCGCGCGTCTCCTCCGATGCGCTCCGCCGCTACGGCATCACCCTGGGGCAGGTCTACGCCGCGTTGTCCGAGAACAACCTGGCGCGGGGCGGTGCCTACATCGAGCACAACGACCAGCAGCAGACGATCCGCGGCCTCGGCCTCGCCAAGGGCCCCTCGGACATCTCCGGCATCGTGGTGGCCACCAATGCGGGCGGCCTGCCGGTCACCGTCGCCGACCTCGGCGAGGTCATCGAGGCGCCCAAGGTCCGCCTGGGGGCGGTCAGCCACGACGCCGGCGGCGAGACGGTGGTCGGCATCGCCATGATGCAGCAGGGGGAGAACGCCAGCGCCGTGGTGGAGAGGGTGAAGGCCACCGTCGAGGAACTGCGCCCCCAACTTCCGCAGGGCGTCGAGATCAAGCCCTATTACGACCGGTCGACCCTCGTCGAGCGGACGATCCGCACGGTCGAGCACAACCTCGTCGAGGGCGCGGCGCTCGTCGTTGCGGTCCTGCTCCTCCTGCTCGGCAACCTGCGAGCCGGGCTCGTCGTCGCGGCCGCCATACCGCTCTCCATGCTAATGGCGTTCGCGGGCATGCGTTTCCTCGGGCTGTCGGGCAACCTGATGAGCCTCGGAGCCATCGACTTCGGCCTGATCGTCGACGGCGCCGTGGTGATGGTCGAAAACGTGCTGCGCGCCCGTGGCGAGCACCCGGACCGGCCGCCCTTCGAGGTGATCCGCGACGCCGCCGCCGAGGTGGCGAAGCCCATCCTCTTCGCGGTGGCCATCATCATGCTCGTGTACGTACCGGTGCTCGCCCTCGAAGGTGTGGCCGGGAAGATGTTCCGCCCGATGGCGGTGACGGTGATCCTGGCGCTCGCCGGCTCCCTCGTCCTCACCATGACGCTGATGCCTGCTCTCGCGGCGATCATGCTCTCGGGCAGCGGCGTCGGCGAGCGGGAGACCCGGTTGGTCCGTGCGATGCGCGCAACCTACGAGCCGGTGCTCCGGGTCGCCGAGCGGCGGGCGGGCGTCACAGTGCTCGCCACCCTGGTCCTCTTTGCGGGAAGCTGCCTGCTGGCGACCCGGCTAGGCGGAGAGTTCCTGCCGAAGCTCTCCGAAGGCTCCATCGTCGTCACCTCGGAGAAGCTGCCGGGCATCAACCTCGACGCGTCCCTCATGGCGGTCAACCGGATCGAGTCGGTGCTGAAGTCCTTTCCGGAAGTGAAGCGCGTCGTGTCGCTCACCGGCAGCGCCGAGATCCCCACCGACCCGATGGGCGTGGAATCGACCGACAGCTTCATCGCGTTGACCGATCCCTCGACGTGGACCACGGCGGAGACGCAGGAAGGTCTCGTGGCGGCCTTCGAAGCGCGCCTTCGGGCGAAGGTGCCGGGGGTGGCGTATTCCTTCTCGCAGCCGATTCAGATGCGGATGGACGACCTCCTTGAGGGCGTGCGCGGCGACGTGGCGATCAGCCTCTACGGCGACGATCTCGAAGTCCTCAAGGACAGGGCCGACGCCATCGTGCGTACCGTCTCTGGCGTCCGCGGGGCCGCCGACGTGAAGGCCGAGGCGCAGGCCGGGATGCCGGCCGTGACCATCCAGATCGACCGCGCCGCGGCGGCTCGCTACGGCGTCAGCGCGAGCGAGATTCTCGACGTGGTCGAAGCGGTCGGAGGACGCTCGTCCGGGATGGTCTACCGCGAGGACAACGCCATCACCGACATCGTGGTGAGGCTCGACGCCGGCGACCGCGGCGACATCGGGCGGATACGCTCCCTGCCCGTCGGTCGCGCGGGCCGGCCGCTCGTGCCGCTGTCCGAGGTCGCGACCGTCGAGGCCGGGACCGGGCCGGCGCAGATCAGCCGCGAGCGCCTTCAGCGCCGCATCTCCGTCCAGGCGAACGTCCGGGGCCGCGACGTCCAGGGCTTCGTCGCGGAGGCGCGGGAAGCCGTCAGGAGCCAAGTGTCCCTGCCCCCGCGCTACGCCCTCCGCTGGAGCGGGCAGTTCCAGAACCTGCAGGAGGCCACCTCACGTCTTTCGGTGGTGGTTCCCGCCGCGATGGCGGCGATCCTGCTGCTGCTGGTCGTCATGTTCGGCGACCTGCGGATCGCGGGCTTGATTTTCCTCAACGTGCCGGTGGCGGCGACGGGGGGCATCGTCGCGCTCTACCTCCGCGGACTGCCCTTCTCGGTCTCCGCCGCCGTGGGGTTCATCGCGACCTTCGGCATAGCGGTGCTGAACGGCGTGGTTCTGGCGAGCTACATCCGCGATCTGGAGCGCTCGGGCCTCTCGCCGGAGGCGGCCGCGATGCAGGCCGCGAGGATGCGGCTTAGGCCGGTCATGACGACCGCGCTGGTCGCGACGCTCGGCTTCCTGCCGATGGCGCTGTCGACCAGCGCGGGCGCCGAGGTGCAGCGCCCCCTGGCCACGGTCGTGATCGGCGGCCTGCTCACTGCGACGCTGCTGACGCTGGTGGTCCTACCGGCCGTCTACCCTTTCGTATCGAGGCTGCGTTGGCCTGGAGCTAAGGCGCCCGCGAAGGAGAAACGGTCACCCCTTCTCGCAGGTCGGGTCAGCGTCGATGCGTGACCGAAGACTCCCGTTCGTGGCGGGGCTGATCCTGGTCTGTGGCACGGTCGCGCCCGCTGCGTCGCGAACATTCGCCTGCCCTGACTTCCTGCGCATGCACGGCTTCCTCAGGCAAGCGACGGCGGTCTGTCGGTTCTCGGCGTTCAATCCCGCCATCGTCGAGCAGGCGCGCGAATGTTTCGAGGAGGTCGGATCCAGCATCGGCGCGACGGAAATCTACTCCGGCGCGGCGCAGTTCGACCGGCTGGCCGCCTATCGGAACCTGGATGCCGTATGCGTAGGGCTCTCAACCAAGTTTCCGACGGTCGTACGTCCGTGACCGACTGGCGCCGCGTCTCCCACCGTCAGATCAGCCTGCCGCAACCGGTCGACGCCTGCCGCCCGATCTCCGAACCTCGTTCGGCCGGCCGGCCGAGAAGTCTTCAAACCGACGAAAACCCCGGAGATGGGTTGCACATGATCCGTACCATGTACGCGATGCTCGCCACCGTGGCCGGGCTTTCCGCCGCCCTCGGCCAGCAACCCGCCGCGTCGCCGGACGCGCCGGCATCCTTCGTCGAGTCGCCCGACGCGGCCCATTGGTACTGGTCGGGTTCCTGCTGGAAGACCGGCGCCCTGCGGTGGTTCTGCCGGCCCGACCAGACTGCTCGCTCGATTGCGGGAGCGTACCACCGAAGATGCACTGCCACGTTCCGCAACGGTAACTAGACGGCCTTACCGACCAGGCTGCCGATGCCGGCGGTGACGGCCATGGCCAGTACACCCCAGAAGGTCACCCGCGCCGTGGCCCGGGCGATGGGTGCGCCGCCCGCCTTGGCGCCGAGCGCCCCGAGCACCGCCAGGAACATCAGCGAGGCCCCCGACACCGTATATACCGTGAGGTTGCCGGGGGAGAGCGCCGCCGTCGCAAGGGGTAGCGCGGCACCGGCCGAGAAGGTCGCCGCCGAGGTCAACGCCGCCTGGACCGGCCGGGCCGTCGTCACCTCGGAGATGCCGAGTTCGTCCCGGGCGTGGGCACCGAGCGCGTCCTTGGCCATGAGTTGCTCGGCGACCTGAAGGGCGAGTGCATGGTCGAGGCCGCGGTCGACGTAAATCCGCGCCAGTTCCTCCCGCTCAGCGCCCGGGTCGTCGGCGAGTTCCTGGCGCTCGCGGGCGAGGTCGGCCTGCTCGGTGTCGGACTGGGAACTGACCGAGACGTACTCGCCCGCCGCCATCGACATCGCGCCCGCCACGAGTCCCGCGCTGCCGGCGACCAGGATCTCGCTGGTGTTGGCGGCGGAGGCCGCCACGCCGACGATCAGGCTTGCGGTGGAGACGAGGCCGTCGTTGGCGCCGAGGACGGCGGCGCGCAGCCAGCCGATCCGGTCGATGAGGTGACGCTCGCGGTGGACGGGTCGCATGGTCGTCAGGATCTCCGGGGCAGCATGCGCCGCAGGACGGCGTCATGCCAGAGGTAGTGGTGCACGAGGGCGGCGACCGCGTGGAACAGGGCCAGGGCCATCAGGATGTTGGCGGCGAGCCCGTGCCAGTGCGTCAGGGACCGCCGCCATTCCGGGTCGCCGAGTTGCGGCAGGCTGACCGGACCGAGGGAGACGCCGCGCACAAAGGCGTTGGTGATGCCGAGGCCGACGATGACGATCAGCAGGACGTACAGCGCGGCGTGGGTCGCCTTGGCGAGGCGGTGAAGTGGACCGGGATCCTCCACCGGGAGGTCGCGTCCTCCGGCCCGTCGCCAGACGAGGAGGGCCACGACTAAGGCGGTGAGGACGAAGCCGAAATCGAAGTGGGCCGACCAGATGCCGGAACGAAGCGCCCCCTTGGGGACGAGGTCTTCCAGGAAGGTCCCGACCAGCCACAGGCCGAACACGAGCACGGCGGTCAGCCAATGCAGCGCGATGGTGCCGCCGTCGTATCGCGCCGCCTGGGGCGTCATGTCCCCACGTGCCGTCATGGTCGAGGTCCTGCTTAAGCCGGTGATGCTGCGGTGTGATGACGGTCGCCGACGGCCGGGCCCAGCGGCTCGGTGGCCCGCCTGCCCTTGGCGCTGAGAAACCAAAGGCCCTCGGGGTCCCGGCTCGATAGTCGCGGCCGGATCAGTCCGCACTCGCGCAGGGACCGGACCGTCCGCATCTCCCATGGCTTGGGCGAGACGAGCGGCCCCTCCCGGTCGAGCCGGAGGAGTATGGCCCGCTGGCCGGGTGGGAGGGGAGACTGGGGAGCAGTTCGATCCCGACGCTGCATAGTCTTTCTAGAACTACTACAAACTAAGTGTGGGTCAAGGGCGCCCCCGCGCCTGGCTGCGGGGGGGCGCATCGCCTCAAGGCTTAGCGGGCGCCTGGCTCGGAGCCTTCTGGCCCTGCTGGCCCTGTAGGTCGACCGGCTTGTTGTCGTTGAGGTCCCAGCCGGTGTTCGGGTCAGTCTGCGTCCGCTGGAGCTGTGCCCGCATCTGCCACTGGTACTTGGCGACGCCGTGCTCGATCTCCTGCAGCAGGTTCGAGGTGGTCGGGTCGACATCCTCCGTCGTTTTGATGGCCGCGTGCACCTCCTCGCCGACGCGCTTGTAGGCGTTGGTGAACCACACCAGGATCTGCGCGTCGTCGAGGAAGCCGCCGGGGATCTCAGGTACGCCTGAGGTCCGCACGATGGTGTTGGCCCGACCGTCTGCCGAGGCGCCGACAGCGAGCAGCCGCTCCGCGATGGTGTCGGCGTATTTCGACAGGCCCTCGTAGTGCTCCTGCAACAGGAGATGCAGCGGATAGTACAGTGTGCCGGACGCATTCCAGTGCGCCTGCTTGGTCTGGAGCTGGAGCTGCTGCAATTCTGTGAGCGTTTGCTGCAGGGCGGTGATGTCTTTCTTCACTCCGTCCTCGCCGGCGCCGAGGTCAATTACCGGCTGGCGGCTGATCTCGTTCGTCGGGAAGGCGCCGAGCGACTGCCGGCTGGTGACCTGGGTCTGCGAGGACTGGCGGACGCCGTCGGTCCGCGCTCCCGATGCCTGCGGGTCTGCTGCGGCCCCTGTCCGGTCGGCTTGTGCAAGCTGCATGCGAGCGAAGACGTGAGTGGCGGAGGGTGCCGCGCTTCGGGTCTGCGCGACGGCGGCCTCGCGGGCGAAGGCAGGTGGCAGGGCCGTCGAGACGATAAGAAGTCCGATCGCGAGTGACTTGATCGAGCTGTTCATCAGGAACCTTGGGTGAGCAGCGAAGACGAAGAAGATGCCGGCGGTGCGATCCGGCAGACGAGGACGAACGGGGTCCGCCCGACGTTCCTGAATGACACCGAATTTAAGGTTCGATGGTCTCCCGTAGGCTGGTGTTGAGCCGGATCATCGCTCATGACCAGGAGGGAATGTTGGATCGGTTTATGGACTTCGTCCGTTACCGTGACTTCGATCCGGGCTGGGGCCCGGACCCAGCCGCCGACGAGAGCTGATCCGTGACTGCTGCCTTCCGCTACGAGGTGACCCTGGCCACGCGAGAGGGCTTGCGCGTTCTGACGGCTCAGGCCGAGCGCGAAGTCGCGCTGATGGCCGAGTCGGTGCTGCGCCGCTACGAGGGTGAGACCCTCGCCATTGGCTTTACGGTCGCCTGCTCGGAGCCCGGCGCGCGCAGGCGGATCGCCGCGTATCTCAAGGGTTTGACGCTGGAGCTGAACGGGGACCGGAGTTGCACTACCCTGCTTCCAGGTCACGGGCTTTCCCTGTTCCCGTGATCGGTTTTCGTGCCTGTCAGGCTGGGATTATGGGCGCGGTAGTTCATTGCTCCCGCGGCCTCGATTGCTGTGGGCGCACTGTGCCGGACCTTGAGGGATGTGCTCGAACTGGCAGGTGCCGCGGCCTCGCACTCGGGCGTCGCATCGCAAACGCGCCCATTGTGGCCGGCCGCGTTATAGCAGGCGTCGTGCCGCATGCATGCGGCATCGTCTCCAGCGCTTGCCGACAGAAACGGCAGCGTAGGCGAGCTATATCGCCACGCTCGGCTGGCAATCGAATGAACACTTCATTAGGGCGCGTTCAGCTTTGGTTTGCCAGAAGCTCCCAGGAGATCTTCCGAAAAATGTCCAGGTGAACGCAGTACTTGGCGAGGTCGAAAGTAGGCATGACCGTTGCAGCCGTCCCGGTAGCCGCGCCGGGTACCCAAACTGAACCCGTGCTCACGTCGCCGAGCGTAAACCCCGCCGGGCGCGGGATGCCGGAAGCCGTACGTATGCATCTCGGTTCCGAGCTCAAGGCGTTCTACGCCACCATCCTCGCGGAGCGGCAGCCCGATGCGCTCCTCGACCTGATCACAAAGCTGGATGTCGGGCCTGCACCGATCCCGTCGGTGGCAGGCGACGGCTTTCGTGCCGAACTCATGGCCTCCCTGCCGGGCCTTCGCGCGTTCGCCCTCTCGCTCGCGATCAACCCAACGGCGGCCGACGACCTCGTGCAGGAGACGCTGCTCAGGGCATGGGCGAATCGGCACCGCTTCGACCCGGGGAGCAACCTGAAGGCCTGGCTCTGCACCATCCTGCGCAACCAGTTCTATACCGAGTGCCGCAAGCGCAAGCGCGAAGTCGAGGATGCGGACGGCATGCTTGCCGGGAACGTCGCGGCGCCCGCCGCGCAGGAGGCGAGCAGCGACCTGCGACGGGTATGGCAGTACCTAGGCAGGTTGCCCGTCCCCCAGCGCGAGGCCCTGATTCTCGTGGCCGCCCAGGGCATGACATACGAGGCCGCCGCTGAGCTAATCGGCTGCCAGGTCGGGACCGTCAAAAGCCGCGTCAGCCGGGCCCGGACGTTGCTCGCCGAGCTGCTCGGCATCGAGGCGGACCGCAGCTTGGCTTAAGCCGTACCCCGAGAGCGAGAGCCCGCTACGGTACAGGCCGCGCGGGCTCCATCATGTCAGGGTTGGACCACAGGTCTCAGTCGATGACCTCGACGATGCGACGCCCTCGGTCGACCTGCACCGGTCCTCCCCAGCTGTAGGACCGCACGCCGCGCTCGCGAACGTAGGAGCGGAAGCGGGGGGCGGTCGTCGACGTCCAGGAGATCGCCGATGGTGC
The DNA here is from genome assembly GCF_054052225.1 of Methylobacterium sp. JK268. Classification (NCBI taxonomy): domain Bacteria; kingdom Pseudomonadati; phylum Pseudomonadota; class Alphaproteobacteria; order Hyphomicrobiales; family Methylobacteriaceae; genus Methylobacterium; species Methylobacterium sp. JK268. Next base: position 47,767 of record NZ_JBSVZN010000043.1, read on the forward strand.
CGGCCGCGGCACGGACTGCACCTCCGACGATCCCGCCGACGGGACCAGCCGCGTCGGCCCCGCGCTCGGCCCCTTCAGCCGCGCAGCGTGCCCTGTGGCCGAGCGCGCCGTCGACTTCGCGGCTGGCGGCACCCTTGTCGACCAGCCCTTTCAGTCTCGGCATCTTGAGGGGATGGTCCGCTGCTACGTGAGTGGCACGCGGGTCGCGGGGTTCGGCACCCAGTACGTCACTGCCCTGGCTTCACCTGATCACGAGCGGGCACCGCCCCGTCTCTACTCGGGGCCAGAGGACGCGCGCTTTCAGAGGTTGCGCGCCCTGATGGAGGTGAAGTGGATACCCGAGATGGCGGCACGGCTCGGATTGCGGGAGGATGACCTGCCGGTGGTCTGGGACGCCGACTTCCTGCTCGGGACGAAGGACGCGGCTGGTGAGGACAGCTACGTGCTGTGCGAGATCAATGCGAGCTCGGTGTACCCTATCTCGGAGGAGGCGCACGACGTCCTGGCCGCGACGACGCTGAGGCTGCTGACTGGGTCCCGTGCCCGCTGATCGACGGAGCATGCTTTGGTAGTCGGCTCGCCGCCCGACCGGGCGGCGGCACGCGTTCGGTATTCGGCCGACGCCGTCAGTATCTGCGGTGGTGATGGTGGTCACCGCACTCGAAGTGGACAGGGCGGTCGTAGCCGTGGTGGCGGTGCCGCTCGAAGTCGTGGCCGTAGCCATGGCCAGGATGGCGGTGATGGTGCCGGTGTTGGTGATTGTAGTGCTGCGGCCCGTGCTCATACCACTGCGCGGAGGCCGCGCCGTGGTATGAGCACGAGAGTGGCAGCGATCAGACCGGCGACGCGGAGCTTCACGGGCGGACCCTCTCCATTCGAGATGTCGCCAGACTGCATGGACCGCGTTGAACCTGTTCTGAAGCCGGCGGGCAGGCTCCCTTCAGCCAAGCCCCCCGCTTCCCTCGACGACGTCCGGCCGCGCGCCCCACAAAGTTATGGCCAACCATAGGTTCGCCAGCGCGAGCGCCGCCAGCAGGCCGTAGGCAGCGTCGGCGCCGCCGTAGGCGAGGGCCAGGGCACCGAGCGAGGGAGCGAGCGCCTGTGCGACCAATCCCGGCCGCGCCAGGCGGCCCACTAGGACCGGGTAGCGGCCTGGGCCGAACAGGGCGAGCGGCACCGTACCCCGGGCGATGGAGTAGATCCCGTTGCCCGCGCCGTAAAGGACCAGAGCGAGGCCGACTGCTGGCACGTCCGCCGCTAGGATGGCCAACCCTACGACAACCAGCACCATGGCCACGGTCAGAGTCCAGAGCGGGTGGTGTCGACCCTTGTTCGCCATCTCGACGATGCGGGCCCCGACCTGTGCCGGCCCGATCAGCGCGCCGTAGGAGACGGCTGCGGCGAGCGCGACGCCACGGGCCTGCAGCAGCGTGATCAGGTGTACCGAGACCAGCGTCATCACGGTGCCGCCTAGGACCAGCACGCCGGCCATCAGCAGGTAGGCCCGGCGCTCGCGGGGCGTCAACGAACCGTCGGCGTGGTGTCCCTCTCCTCGCACGTTCCCCGGCTCAGGCGCCCCCGGGATAAGGCCGAGCACGAGCGGCAGGGTCACGGCGAGATGTAACGCGGCATAGGCCAGGCAGGCGTGGCGCCAGCCGACCTGCTCCACGAGGAAGGCTGAGAGCGGCCAGCAGACGGTACTGGCGAACCCGCCCCAGAGCGTCAGAGTGGTGATGGCTGGCCGCGCCTCGGCCCCGTAGAGGCGACCGAGAGTGGCGAAGGCCGGATCGTAAAGCCCGCAGCCCATGCCGAGACCGAGGAGGAGCCAGCCGACGAGGAACACCGGCAGGCTCGGCGACAGGCTGAGCACGACGTGGCCTGCCGCCAGCAGCAGGGCTGCGGATGCCAGGACCGGGCGACCCCCGTGCCGGTGGATAAGGATTCCCACGTGGGGCGAGGCCAGGGCGGCGACCAGGAGGCCGATGGATAGTCCACCGACCACCCAGGCCAGTGGCCAGCCGGTATCCGCCGCGATGGGGCCGGCGAGCACCGCCAGCAGGTAGAAGGACGAGCCCCAGGCGAGGATCTCCACCACGCCTAGGGCGGAGATGACGACGAGGCGGTTGCGGACCTCAGACCTCACGGGAGGCGGGCTTCATGACCGCTCCCTTGCCCGCCGCCCCGCGCTCGTACCAGCCCTGGCTCCGGTTCACGATCCACACGACCGAGAGCATGACCGGCACCTCAATGAGGACGCCGACCACGGTGGCTAGCGCCGCGCCCGAGTTGAAGCCGAATAGGCTGATGGCCGCGGCCACCGCAAGCTCGAAGAAGTTCGAGGCACCGATCAGCGCTGACGGGCCGGCGACGCAGTGCTGCTCGCCAGCGATCCGGTTCAGAAGGTAGGCCAGCCCCGAATTGAAGTAGACTTGGATGAGGATGGGTACCGCCAGCAGGCCAATCACCGCCGGCTGGGCCAGGATCTGCTCGCCTTGAAAGCCGAACAGCAGCACAAGGGTCGCGAGCAGCGCGACGAGCGAGACCTGCCCGAGTTTGGCGAGCACCCGGTCGAGGGAGGCTTGACCGCCCGAGGCGAGGAGGCTCCGCCGCACGACCTGCGCGACCACCACCGGGATGACAATGTAGAGCGCCACTGACAGCATCAGCGTGCCCCAAGGTACCGTGATCGCGGAGAGCCCGAGCAGCAGGCCGACGATGGGGGCAAAGGCCACCACCATGATGCTGTCGTTGAGCGCCACTTGGCTCAGGGTGAAATGCGGTTCGCCGCGGGTCAGGTTCGACCAGACAAACACCATGGCGGTGCAGGGGGCTGCCGCTAGTATGATTAGGCCGGCGATGTAGCTTTCGACTTGGTCGGCCGGCAGGTAGGGCCGGAACAGGTAGCCGATGAAAAGCCAGCCGAGCGCGGCCATCGAGAAGGGCTTCACCGCCCAGTTGACGAACAGCGTCACGCCGATGCCACGCCAGTGCCGGCCGACGTGCCGCAGCGAGGCGAAGTCGATCTTGAGCAGCATGGGGATGACCATGAGCCAGATCAGGACGGCGACCGGCAGGTTCACCTTGGCGACCTCGGCGGCGCCGACGGCGTGGAAGAAGCCCGGCATGACGTGGCCGAGCGCGATGCCGGCCACGATGCAGAGGGCGACCCACAGGGTAAGGTAGCGCTCGAAGGTGCTCATGGTGCCTCAGGCGATGGCGAAGCGGCGACCGCGCTCGTCGACGACGCGCTCGCCGTCCTCCTTTACGAACTCGCCCTGCTGGGCGGGGAGCAGGTCCAGCACCGCCTCGGACGGCCGGCACAGGCGCACGCCCTTCGGGCTCACCACCAGCGGGCGGTTGAGCAGGACCGGGTGGGCCTCGACGGCGTCGAGGAGCTGGTCGTCAGTCAGCGCTGGGTCGGCGAGACCGAGCTCGGCGTAGGGCGTGCCCTTCTCGCGCAGTGCGTCCCGGACCGAGAGGCCGGCCCGGGCGAGCAGTTGCATCAGAAGCGTCCGGCTCGGGGGCGTCTTGAGGTACTCGACGACGTGTGGCTCGACGCCGGCATTGCGGATCATCGCCAGGGTATTGCGGGACGTGCCGCAGGCGGGGTTGTGGTAGACGACGACGTCGAACGCCTCAGGCATGAGCGGTGTCTCCGGTGGGGCAGTCGCAGGCGGACAGGGCAGCGACGGCCGGGGCGCAGACCTCGGGCCGGCCCTGACAGCAGTCGCGCATCAGGAAGGCGATCAGGCCGGACAGACCGGCGTAGGCGGCGCTGTAGATGACCGACTTGCCCTCGCGCCGGGACGTGATCAGCCCAGCATGGGAGAGCTCCTTCAGGTGGAAGGACAGGTTGGTGCTCGCAATACCGACCTCGCTCGCCAGCGCGCCGGCGGCAAGGCCGTCCGGCCCGGCGGTCACGAGGGCGCGCACGACCCGAAGCCGGTGCTCCTGGCCGAGGGCCGCGAAGGCGGCGAGGGCTTGCCGTTCGTCCATAGATGATCCATCAATTCAACGTTTGTTGAATAATATGGGATGATCGCAGCGTGGACAAGCCCCAGCAGCCGTTCGCCGACGGGATGCCGAACCTCTCCGAAACGCACTTCGAGATGCCGACCCCCGAGCGGGTGGAAGCGTCGGCGCCGTTGGCGCACGCGCCCCGCTTCCTGATTCTCTACGGGTCGCTCCGGGACCGGTCTTTCAGCCGCTTCCTCGCCTGCGAGGCCGCCCGCTTGCTGGAGGCGATGGGCGGCGAGGTGCGCCTCTTCCACGCGCATGGCCTACCGCTGCCCGACGATGCGACGGCCGACCACCCGAAGGTGCAGGAGCTGAGGCAACTCTCGATCTGGTCTGAGGGGCAGGTCTGGGTCAGCCCCGAGCGGCACGGCAACCTCACCGGGGTGATGAAGGCGCAGGTCGACTGGCTGCCGCTCAGCGAGGGCTCGGTGCGCCCGACCCAGGGGCGAACGCTCGCGGTGATGCAGGTTTCGGGCGGGTCACAGAGCTTCAACGCGGTCAACAGTCTGCGGGTGCTCGGGCGCTGGATGCGGATGGTGACCATCCCGAACCAGTCGTCGGTGCCGATGGCCTACAAGGAGTTCGACGATGCCGGCCGCATGCGGTCGGGGCCGCTCTACGACCGGGTGGTGGATGTCTGCGAGGAGCTGATGAAGTTCACCCTGCTGACCCGCGGCCGGGCCGAGTACCTCGTCGACCGCTACTCCGAGAGGAAGGAGCGAGAGCCGGAGCGCCTGAAGGCGGTCGCCACCGACATCGGGTTCGCGAGGCGCTGACGCCGTCGTCCGTCCGGGTCGTCCAGGTCCGGAGCTCTGGCAGGATCTCCGTCGGCGTTAGGGGGGCTCCGCTCGACCAGGAGCTCGACTATCTCCTGTATGATGCGGTTCCAGAACTCACCGGCCCGGAAGGGGTCGAGTTGGCTCCCGACCTCGGTGAGCCGCTCAAGGATCCGGGCGCCGTAGTCCTTCTCGGCCGGCTCCGGGTGGGGGTGAGCTACAGGTCGTTGGGTGCGGCCGAGGCGGCATGTTGGCAGAAGTCGCGCGGTCAGACGTGCCAAGTTTCAGGCACTTGGCAGGGCGTAGAGGGGCGCGATTTCGTCGATGTGCCGCCTTGGCTGGTCGCGGTGGCGCGCGTACCGCTCCCGGCTAGCTCAAGCCGTCGATTGCGTGCGTTCCGCGATGCAGCGATGCCAGGTGTTGGCGAGGCTTGCGAGCGTGTCGGTCAGGTCGGCTGGCCACCAGGGTTCATGAACGAGGTGGAGGGACATGCCGATGCGGGTTGCTAAGGGCCGCCCTGGATGAAGGAGCGGCGTCAGAGCCACGGTCAGCGCAAAGGCGGGAGTTCTAGTCTCTCCGCGAGTGCGCCCGTCACCCTCCGTCGCGACTGTCAGCTCCCAGTATGATCGGCGTTGCGCTCGAAGAGGCCGACGTTCGCTGGTGCTCGTTTCTTGGCAGCAGAAGGTGATCGCGCCTCGACCTTGGGTGCCGAACTTGAGATCGATTACGATCGGGTGTCGGCTCACGCCCTCCGGTTTGCGCGTGGACAGAAATGCAGCCTCAAGGGCGTGTTCGAGCGCGTACGGTGTGACGTCGACTCGGCGGCTTGTGGTGAGCGAGCTGACGGAGGGAGCGGGATCGGTGTGGTGCGTGAACATCGCGTGGCGTCCTGTGGGAGGGACGCCGCACCAGTGCTGTGCAGCGAGTTGGTATGGGAACCAGGGAAGTGGTGCCTGCCGTCGGCAGGTGCAGAAGTGGAGGTGGGATAAGTGATTCTTGCTGCCGAAGCTGGTGCGGCGCTGTCGATCGACGGAAATAGTTTAAACAAGATTGGCTTGATTTGCTACAGAGCACCTTCGCACCGCTTCTACGAAGCTATCAAGCGTTGCGACTCGGTTGTTTGGCGCACAGCAGCTGAGTGGACCGTGTCCGCGCCCCCAAGATGAGGGCTAGGTCGCCCTCAACCCGGAACTGATCAGTCCTCCCGCACGATTTCAACGGCTGAGATCAGGTTGACTTGGCCGTCCCGTTCGCCGCGCATGCGCAGCAGAAAGTCGCGTTCGAGGTACGCCCCGACCCTGTCCTCCCGCACGGGGATCTGGTTGGCAGCGTGATGCTTGACCTTACCGTGAGCGGGGTCCGCCACGGGGGCTCGCTCTCCAGCGCAAGTCGCGTCGCGATAGTCGGCCACGCCGTAGACAACCATTGAGCGCGGGGCGAGTCGCCCATGGCCTCGCCCCGCCTTGGAATCAGCGCGCTTCGGCGCGCGCGACGTAACGCTCAAATGCGGACGTCCATTGCTTGTGAAGGCCGCAGCCGTCAGCGCTGTACCAGGCCGAGACAGTGGGATGGCGGATGAGCAGTTGGACGAACGTGACCTTTGTCTCTTCGCCGAGCACGTCGCACAGCTCGGTGAGTTCGTCGAACTTGACGGTGAAGGTCGCCTCGTTTTCGCCTTCGCGCTGGTCGTCGAAGTACAGGCCGCCACTGAGCTGGATGATGGAGTTTGGCTCGTCGCGGTTGTAGCGGAGGCGGTATCCGATCTCGTGTCCGAGATTGTTCTCAAGAACGATCTTGTTCTGTTCCTCGTCGTGTTCGTAGGAGACGACACTCAGCTCTGGCGGCACGAACCAGCGCAGGAAGGAGTTCGGGTCGCGCCACGTGCGGTATGCGTCGTCGGCTTTGGTCTCCAGGCGGCGGGCCAGGTAGTGGTCATGCACCTTGATCTTTTTGGCGATCTTGGTCAGCGATATTATGGGATCCTTGCTCACGAGATAGCTCCTTTGTGACAGTGAGTTGCCGCCTTGCACTTCAGTTTTGCGGGGCGACTACTGTCATATAGTTTTGGGCATCGCGGCCGTACACACAGACAGACTGCGTGGTGTGCGTGTCTGTGAGGCCGCATCGGCGGCACGTCAGCTTAATTCGGCTGCGCGGCCGGGCTGCTGGCAGAGTGGGGGCGGCCAGTCTGTGCCAGCGCGTATGTTGGTGGCAGGTCGGTGGGCATCGTCTTGTGAGGTGCCCCGACACGTCGCGCGCGCCGGGGAAAGAGTAGTAATAGATGCGGTCGGTTCCGGTGGCCTGCTTACAGCAGCTAAAGGGTGATCAGGCAGCGATGTCCGCCGCCGGCGTTGTGGTGCGAGCGCGGTGCGACCCGTGAGGCGTACGAACCGTTGTGCCGCCGTTTGATGGTGAGGCCTTACCCCTAGGGCCGCGAGCTTTAGCCGGTACTGCCGACGACGGCAGCGTGACGGCGTGAGAGGCCGATACAGCGACCGCCGCCGCTGCGGCGAGGTCGAGTTCGCCGTCGACGAGCCACCAGTCGGTGTAACGTCGATGAAGGGCGCGGGCGTGGTCTGGGAGACCGGCGGTCGCCATAGCCGCGAATGCGTGCTCCAGCGTTGTGGGCACGAACGGTATCGGGCCCGTCTGGGGGTCCGTGAGGTGGCGCCGGTAGGTCGCCGCTGCGGTGTGCGCGGACTGGTTGTGGGCGGGGGCGATGAAGACCAGGGTCGCTGTGTCCGCGAGTCCGGCCGTGAGCATGGCGCTCGCGAGGCAGTGCTGGCGGAAGAACTGCTGACAGGTGGCGCCTGTCAGGGTCGGGGCGTCGGGGTCCACGAACAGGCCTGGGGTGGCGTGTGCGATCTGTGTGTGCCGCGGGTGGGGTGGGGGCGCGGGCTCGTGGCCAGGCTCGCTATACTTGATCTCGATGCAGATCAGGCCGCGTGCGCCGGTCGCGTTCCGGCCGCGCAAGACGATGTCGTAGGCGGTGCGGTCGGCGGTGAAGCGCGGGTCGCCGCGGCCCGGGCTGTGCTCGAAGAGCATGTCCGTGACCTCCGTTACCGTCCCCGGCAGGAACTCCGTGACGAAGCGGGTGGCGAGTTGCAGGTCGCGGGCGAGCGGGCCGAACAGGTTGAAGGCCAGCGGCTGGGAGGACAGCAGGTTGGTCTTGAGGCGGTCGATGTCGTAGGCCGCGCACGGCTCGCGATACGCCAGCGCGCGCGTGACGACCGGGACGATGTCCGGATGAAGGAAGTTGGCGCCGAGCGCGCCGGCTGCGGTCGAGATGCGCGAGCCGAGGCGGCGGGGGCGATGCGGCTCACGGCGGTTGACGTAGGTGCCCATCGCGAGGCCGCGGTCCTCGCGCCAGAGCGCCTGGAGGAAACGGGCGGCGGCCTTGAAGCGGTGGTCGGTGGGCACGAAGACGCGGTGTCGGCGGCGGGCGGCCTCGGGAATGAGGGGCACGCGGTCGATCGGGCCGAGGCCGGAGGGGTCAAGTACGGCGCGGGCGGCCGCTGCGAGGGTGTCGGGGTCGGCGGCGGAAGGAAGGTGTGCAGTGATGTCCATCGGGTGAATCCTGGGTCAGGGCCGCGGGGGGCGGCTAGACCGGGCTTCCCGGAAGGGGGCAGCGGGATGAACGACGAAGAGGACGGCGCGGCGTTGTCGGGAGCCACGCCGGCAGTGCGCATAGTCGTGGTTGCGCTGGTGCTTCGGCGTGGTCACCAGTCGAGGTGCTGGTCCGCCAGGGGGGCGGTCGCAGCCGTCGTCGTCCATGTCGGTGGCGGTACGGCTGGCATGCCGGCGGGTGTCGGTGTAGGGGTGGTAGGCGCAGGTAGTGCACCACTGCCGCCACTCGGCCGGCTGCGTGCGCCTCGTCCCTGGTCTGGCTGATGTTTTCCCGAAGATAGCGGGTCCGACGGCCGAGTCGTACTCGGTCTCGTGCGTCAAAGCGCCGTCATATGAATATCGCTTATAGGATACGCCATGAGCTGGCGTTGGGTTGGTCGGTGCTGAACCACTACACCTGACCCATCTGCGAACCTCAGAACGTCTGCTTACGGGCAGGCTCACTGAGCTAGGTCGGCCGACCTGGCCGTAACCCGCTCGACTGCTTTCGCACGGTCGTCGCGGATGAGCGAACACCCCGCGTCGACCTTGGCGGGCTGTGCATTTCGCTGAGCCGGCGTCACGCTGAGAGGAGCAGGGCCGCAGCTCCACCCGAGCGCTTCTCGTGACCGCGGCCGTCTCTCGCCTGGCTGCTGCCGAGCATCAGACGGCGTCGTTGATCCCGTCCTTGATTTTCGTCAACCGAGTTCCGCGGCCATTGCCTCTATTTGCAAGCGCTCGAACCCGGAAACGTCGTTAAGCGTGGGTGCCTCGACGACTGTCTCGCGGCCGGACAAGGCCGGAAAAGGGGTTTCCTTCCACTTCACGCGGTCGAGGAAACGCTTGAGGACGTAGGGCTTGGCTATCGTCTCCTCGAACTTGGCCGCCGCGGACCCCTCGCCGTTGTAGAAGGAGATCGTCTGTTGCACGGATTTGCCAGTCGCGGGCACCATGGCCAGACCGGTCACGACCTCGTCACCGGAGAGGTACGTCCGCAGGAACTCGGCCTCCATGATCCAAACGTCGTCGACTTTGGTGGAGAACCCGTAGCCCTGCGCCGTCACGACAAGGGGGAGCAGCCTGAGCGTCTTGGCGGCATCGAGGTCGATGCCAAGCGCCGACGCCACGACATCCGGCCTGGCCCGCAGCGCCTCCATCTTTCGTTTGGCCTGTTCGGCCGCCTTTCGGAGTTTTTCGTCGTACCGCTCGCGCTCGTGCACGTCGACGGGCATCAGGAAGAATTTGATTTCCGCCACGAGGCACAAGCCGCCGAACGAGACGAGCAGGTCCACCTGTTCTGGAAAATCTTTCGACTTCTTGATTTCGCGCTGCGCGCAGGCCGCGGTCCTCATGAGCGCGTTCCGCCCGATCGCGTCGACAATGCGGCCACGGTACAACTCCTCGTACCGGTCACCTCGATTCGCGACGGGGTTGCTGTCGTCGATCCCCCCTTTCTCGAGCCAGGCCTCGGCGCGCCTCGCCGGATTACTGGTCGCGAGGATGGACAGGGGCAGGACGATCTCGTCGGTACCGGGTACTACGACCAGCGGCGCCGCCCAGAGTCCCCGGTTCCCCTTCGCCTTGGCGGTGCCGCCCGTCTGCGGCTGAAACGTCAGAAAAAGGATGATGGCCTCAGCCAGGACCGTTTCGATCTGCAGCGCCTTCTCGATCGCCTCGCACAACGCCGGGCGGTGAACCGTCAGGGCCAGGTCCCGGGCCTGCTGCGCGTCCAGCGACGAAGGCAAGGGCACCGCCTTGGTGAGGAGCTTCGCGATGTCGTAGGCGACATGCCAGGCAAGTAGCAGTCGGGCGACTGTCAGACCTGGGTACGCCGGCATGTCCACGTCGACGAAGTCCGCGAGGTACGAACCCTCCAATGCACCCTTCTCGTACTTGTACGCGGGCATGTTGCGAGATCGGTAGGAAAGTGCGGCGACCTTGAATCTCGGGTGGCGCTTGGTCCGAACGATCTCGACGACTCCTCGCAACCGCGAGAGCGCGCGGCGCCGGGCGGGCTGGAGCACGGGCCAGCAGGTGCGGTCGATGTTGGGGAGATTCATAAGGTTCGCCTCCTGCCGCGTCGACCAGGCCTGCCGAGGCTCTCAAGGTCCCTATCTCCGGGCACCCAGCGCGAGGCGCCGGATGCGTCCAGCTTGACGTGCCATCCTGCGTGTCGGGCGTTGTTCCAGAGCGAGTTGATGGACTTCCTGTAGGTGTAGGCCTGAGTCGCCAAGACGGCGACTGGGGCGAGGTCTCCTTTAGGATCGTCTGCCGCCGGCGCGCCCATGGCGTCGAGCAGCCAGCTCTCGGTGGCATCGGCGCCCATCTGGGTGAACTCGGCGGCCGTGAAGCGCTGCCCTCCGACACCTTTGAGGCGCAAGCTCGCCAGCGTATCGGCGGCGATGACGCCCGCGTCGCGCGCCCAACGCGACGCGTCTACTTGGAGTTCGAGCGCGGTCCGGTACTCGCGGTTGTGGGCGGCGATGGCCAGGATTGTGCCCCACTTGGGTCCGAGTACCGCGACGACCGGGTTGGCGAACTTGGTGCGAGCCGCAGCCGCCTCCTCGGCCACCCATCGGGCGGACTCGTACAGTCGGATGTCTGATGCGCTCTTCGAGGAGGCCGCGTAAGCGGCATCCCAGTCCGCCTGCGAGTACGCGACCGAAGAAGGCGGTTTGAGCCTCGCGGCCGCCTTGGCGAAGCTTGCTTCTGGTGAGCCTGGCATCGTTGCCTTTGTGCGTTGGATGATCGAGGTCCGATGGCCTGGTAAGCGGCCGACGCGTGCCTAAGGTCAAGTGTAGAGCTGATGCCAGCGACCTCGGAGACTTCGGCGCGCCCCGTGAGGGCGCTTCCGGACGAATCCTGTCACGCTGCCTCCGCTTCGTCGGCGCTGATCAGCACGCCTGGACGGCGGAGAAGGGCGCTGAGCCGGCTGTCTGCGTTTCGGGAGCGATCCGACGGTGACTATCCACCCCATGCGGTCCTTCGGTAGGGGCGGTTCGGAGATCCGGAAGGGGTCAGCTTCGACTCTGAAAGTCAGCGAACCGCACGCTGAGGCGATCGCGATCTGGTTGATCGGCGCGACGGTTAGGTAGTCGTATTGTGCGGCCCGCCATTGCCTTGATCCCCTGTTCCAGCATTGGGCCGTCATTAATCGCCAGGAGCTCCGGGCTGACGTGTACCCGGAAGTCTGGATCGATGCCGATGAGGTTGGCGTCGAACGCGGCATGGTGCACCTTGGATAGTGGCAGACCGTTCGGCACGATCGGCTGACCGAGTGTCTCGTCCCGGTCCGGTGCTATGTGCGCAGCGTCCAGCAGGCGCGGTTCTGGCAGCCCCGAGATCGCGCATCGTCCCCCGTAGGCCGCCAGCACTGCCTCGCGGAATGTAGCCTGATGTAAGCGCTGACGCACAAGCCGCAGGCCATAGCGCCGCTCTGCCGCCGTCGGTATGTCCCGGGGGGCCTTTGCTTCTCTGAGCCCGAGCTCGTCGGCTGGCGCTCCGAATGCGAGCCGCGCCGTCAGCGCGTCCGCCGACCAGTCGGTGACATAGGTCGGGTATACCAGCGTGTAGCGTCCTGGTGCGACCCCGAGAAAGTACAGTATTGGCACCGCTTCCCGCATCGCCTCGCGCAGGTGACGGTTCTCCGGCATGTTGGGTCCGCCGACCATGAAGGCGTAATCCACCACTTCGTCGCCGGCCAGAATCTGGCGGTGAACCTGCCGCTGGTCGTCGTACCAGATCTTCCGGCCCGTGCTTGGGAAGACTGCGCGTACGCTGAGCAGGTGGCGCATCACGCGGGGGCGGAAGATGCCGCGCTGCGGGTTGATCAGCGGTACGCGCTCGCCCGCGTAGGTGAAGCCGGCCGCGAGGTCGTCCGACGTGAGCACGCCTGCGACCGCGCGGCGCTGTAGCTGCTCGACGGCGGCTGCGCGCATCGCCGCGTCGGTGAGCGGGTCGGCTGTCATCCGCGGTAACGCTCCTCGCGGTGCCAGCGCAGTGCGTCAGGCGACGGCGCTCCGCCGCGCGGCGGACGAACCGGTGAACCGTGCAGGTCGTAGTAGTGTCGGCCGTTATCAAAATCGGCCTTCAGCCGGGCGCTAGAGCATTTATCGTTCAGGTAGAAATGGCTTCGCTTGGCTGGACGTGGTCCCGCTCCTATGTGGATGTTACCTGGTGGAGATCAATCCTCAGGTGCACGAGGAGGAACCGTGCCTGCCGCCCTGTC
>NZ_JBSVZN010000044.1:0-60347 GCF_054052225.1 Methylobacterium sp. JK268
CTCACCAGCGGTTGCAGCCAGAGGGGGCGCGGGAGCCGTCCGCCACGCGCGGGGACCGGCGGCCGCCGGTCCCCGCGCAGCCCTCATCACATCATCCAAAAGGGCCGGCTTCCAGATACAAGGGGGCGGTTCTGGAAGAGCCTCATCCTGCGTCGCCCCCTCACCTTCGGCTGCCGCCTCGCCGCGCCGACGACGAGGTCGTCGCGGCCCTCTCCCCGCACGCGGGGAGAGGGCATGCGCACCACCCGAAGTGTGAATCCGCAAGCCTCTGCGGGGGAGGGAGGGGCGCGCAGCCACCTCCTCTGTTCTCCACCGGAAAGGGGTTCCCCGCGCCAATCGTGGGCGCCCTCAGGCGCCCCGCCACCAGACCACCCCCATGATCACCAGGATGGCGACGAACTGGAGGATCACGCGCAGCCGCATCAGCCGCTGCGAGAGATTGGCGCTGCCGCCGCGCAGCATGTTGGCGAGGCCGAAGAGCAGCACCACGGCGACGGCGAGGCAGGCGATCAGGACGAGGGTGTCGGCAGACATGGGGGGTCCGTGGCGTGAAGGGCGCGGCGATCAGCGCGCGCGGTGAGCCGCACGCGGCGCGCGTCCGGGAGATGGGGATGCGGGCGTCGGGCGGCGAGGCCGGCCCCGCCGCGATCCGTCAGTTGCGCTTGAGCAGCCGCTCGAAATAGTCGAGCTCCTCCCGGGCGCGGTTGGGGTCGCCGAGCTTGCGGCGCAGCTCCTCCAGGATGCGGCGGGCGCGCTCGACGCCGGACTCGTCCGCGGTCGGCACGCGCACGTTGCCGTTCTGGTAGTCGCGGCTGCGGGTCGGGCGGCCGAGGGGGTCGCTGTCGCGCGAGCCCTGGCGGCCCTGCTGGCCGGGCTGGCCGTTGCCCTGCTGGCCCTCGCCGGGCTGCTCGTTCTGCCCCTCCTGGCCCATCTGCTGCATCTGCTGGGCCATGCCCTGCGTGCCGCGCTGCAGCCCTTCGAGGGCGCGGCCCTGCGCGTCGACGGCGCTGCCCTCCTGGCCCTGGCCGAGGGATTGCTCGGCCTCGCGCATGGCCTGCTCGGCATCCGCGAGGCCCTGCTCGCCCTGCATGCCGAGTTCCTTCATGCGCTGCTGGAGGTCCTGCAGCCGCTGGCGCAGGGCCTGCTGACGGTCGCCGAGCCCGCCCTGGCCGGGCTGGCCCTTCTGCTGGCCCTCGCCCGGCGGCTGGCCGCCCGGCTGCTGACCGCCCTGGGGCTGCCCCTGCCTGCCGCGCTGCTGGCCCTGCTGCTGGCGCCGGTCCCCGGGCTGCTGGCCCGGCTGGCCGCCCTGCGGGTCGTTCCGGCCGAAGCGGCGCTCCTGGCCCTGGCGGAAGGTCTCGTCGCGCAGGCCCTGCTGCTCGCGGGCCATGTTCTCCAGTTCCTGCATCGACCGGTTCATCTCGCGGGTGGCCGGGTCGGACATCCGCGAGCCGGGCTGCGCCATCTGCAGGTTCTCCAGGATGCCCCGGAGCTGGTCGAGCAGGCGCTGCGCCTCGGCCACGTCGCCGCGCTTCATGGCCTCCTGCATCTGCTGGAGCATGCGGTTGAGGTCGTCGGGCGTGACGGTGCGGTCGGCCTGCTGCTGGCGGCTCGGGTCGCCGGATTGCTGGTCCTTCTGCTGGCGCTGGGCGAATTCCTGGAGGAAGCGGTCCATCGCCGCCTTCAGGTCCTCCGAGAGCTTGCGGATCTCCTCGTCGGTGGCGCCGCGGTCGATCGCCTCCTTCAGCCGGTCCTGGGCGGCCCGCAGGGCCTTCTCGGCGTCGGAGAGGTCGCCCTCCTCGATCTGCAGGGCGATGGCCCAGAGGAGGTCGGCGACGGCGACGAGGTCCTCGTCCGCCTTGGCGGCGGTGAGCCGCCGGACCGCCTCCTTGAGGCCCAGGAACACGCCCCATTGCGGGGTGAAGCGCTCGGGCGCGATCAGAAGCGCCTCGAGGGAGGTGAGGACGCGCGCGCGGCCGGCATCCGGCTCCAGCACGAGGCGGCGGCGCTCCTCGGCGAGCGCGCGGGCGAGGGGCTGGGTGAAGACCCGCCCCGGCAGGAGCGTGGTCAGGGTCTCGCTGCGGCCCTCCTGGCCGGCCTCGTCCCGGGCGACGAGGGTCAGACGCACCCGGGCGCCCGCCCAGGGATTGTCGGTGAGATCGACGAGCGAGCGGGTGTCGCCGCCGCCCTGCGCCTCCGCCGGCAGGCTGAGCGCGAGCTTGGGCGGCGGCACGAGGCTGCGCCCGCGGGTCAGCGGCTCGACCGCGCCCTCGGCGGCGGCGATGCCGTAATCGTCCTTCGCCCGGTAGGTGATCGTGAAGGTGCCGCGGCCGTTCGCCTCGGGGGGACCCGCGAAGGCGATCTCAGGCGGCTTGTCGGGGATCGTCTCGACGGTGAGGCGGTGGCCGCGGCCGAGCCCGGTCCCGACCGCGAGGTCGGCGGTGCCGCCCGCGAGGGTGAAGCGCTCCTCGCGCAGCTCTGGCTTCTGCGGCCCGGCCGCCGGCACCGGCTTGAGCCCGCTGCCCGGCGTCACCGTGGCGTCCGCCGCCCCGGCGATGCGGATCACCAGGGTGGAGTTGACGGGCGCCCGCAGGTGCTGGTCCGCCTCGGCGATCGCCACGATCAGCGGCGGCAGCCGGGTGTAGAGGGGCGGGTCGATCCAGCCGTCGATGCGGAAGGCCGGGGCCGCGGCGGGCGGGCCGCGCCAGTCGAAGGCCGCGGCGACGCGCTCGCCCGCTTCCGGCCCGGCCACGAAGGCCCCCGCCACGGCCGCCAGGAGCGCCCCCGCCCGCAGGGCGTAGGGATCGCGCCGCACCATCCCGGGCCGCGGCCCGGAGACCTTGAGCCGGTCGAGCGTCCGGGCGGCGCGGCGGCGGTGCAGGTCCCACAGCACCCGGGTGGCCGGATCCTGCTGCCCGATCGCGAGCGTGTCCTCCAGCGCGCGGGCCGGCCCGTGGCGCAGGCCCGCGTCGCGGTCGATCCGCGCCAGGGCCTCGGGCCGACCGAGGGGACGCAGGCGCAGGAGCGGGGAGAGGGCGAGGAGGAGGGCGACCAGGACCGCCGCGACGCCGGCCATGCGCCAGGCGGGCGCGGCGTCGAGCCAGAGGCCGAGCCACGAGGCGGCGAGGAACAGGAGGACGACCGCGAGGCCCCGCCACAGGATCGGCCAAGCCCGCTCCCAGGCGGTGACGCGGGAGGCCCGCAGGACCAGCCGGTCGAGGCCGGCGCGCAGGGCCTGCTCGTCGGAGGGGATCTCCGTCCTGTCCGGCCCGGCCTCGCTCATCGGCTGCTCCCGCTCAGATCGGCCCGCCGAACCTCCCTCGCCGGACGAAAGGAGAGGCTAGCACGCGGCCGGGCGGGGGCCAGCGGGTCAAATCCGCTCAGGCATCCGCTTGCGTGCGGGCTCCGCCGGGGCGCCCTCCTGCAGGGCGGCGCGCACGGCCGCCAGGACCACGTGGTGGTCCTCCGCGAGGCGGCGCGCCCGGGCAACAATGGCTTCGGCACGCAGGGTGAGGGGGCGGGGCTGGGACATGGCGGGCACTCGGGAACCGACCCGCGCACCCTGGCACCGTGCCCGTCGCGGCGCCGTTTCGCCGATCCGTCGCATTTTAGCGATCGCAGGGTTTCGCGATCGCAGCGTCCGACCCGCCCCGGGGCGGCCCGCTACGGAGGACCCGGATCCTCGCACGCCCCGTCCCCGCCCGGCGAGCGGAGCGGGAGCGCGCGCCGCGCTCAGGCGGCCCGCACCTCGACGAGGAAGCGCTCCACCTCGGCGCGCAGGGCGTCGGCGCTCTGCCCGACGGCCTTGGCCGCCTCGGTGACGGCGGCGGCGGCGCGGCGGGTCTCGGCGGTCGCCCCCGAGGCCGAGGCGATGTTCCGGCTCACCTCGCCCGTGCCCTGGGACGCCTCGTCGATGTTGCGCGAGATGTCGTCGGTCGCGACTCGCTGCTGCTCCATCGCCGCCGCGATCGCGGTCGAGATGTCGTCGACGGCCCTCACGGATCGGCCGATCGACTGCACCGCCCCGACCGCCACCGTCGTCTCGCGCTGGATGGCGCCGATCTGCGTGGTGATCTCCTCGGTCGCCCGCGCGGTCTGCCCCGCGAGTTCCTTGACCTCGGCGGCCACGACCGCGAAGCCCCGCCCCGCCTCGCCGGCGCGGGCCGCCTCGATGGTGGCGTTCAGCGCCAGCAGGTTCGTCTGTTCGGCGATCTCCGAGATCATCCGCACCACCGCGCCGATGCGCTCGGCCGTGGTCGCGAGTCCCTGGATCTGATGGTCGGTCCGGTCGGCCTCGGCGACGGCCTCGCCGACGATCGCGGTCGACTTCGCGACCTGCGTCCCGATCTCGGCGATCGAAGCGGTGAGTTCCTCGGTGGCGGCGGCGACGGTCTGGACGTTGGCCGAGGCCTGCTGCGCGGCGCTCGCCGCCGATCCCGCCCGCTGCGCGGCCTCCGCGGCGCTCTCCGCCATGGTGAGGCAGGTCGTCCGCATCCCGACCGCCGATGACGAGACCGACGCCAGGAGCGCCCCCGCGCTGTGGTCGAACGACCGCGTCATCTCCTCGATCCAGCGGGCCCGCTCCCCGCGCCGCGCCTGTTCGGCGAGCTGCTCGGCGGAGAGGGCCTGGGCCTGGACCATGCCGTCCCGGAACACCTGGGCCGCCTGGGCCATCTCGCCGATCTCGTCGCGCCGGCCGAGCCCCGGGATCGCCACGCCCATCGTCCCGCCCGCAAGCTGGCGCAGGGCGGCCGTGAACGTGGCGAGCGGCCCGGTGATGCTGCGGGCCGTCATCAGGCCGCCGGTCACAACCGCGAGGAGGAGCGGGATCGTCCAGAGCAGCGTCTCAAGGAGCTTGGCGCGGAACGCCGCCTGGATGTCGTCGACGTAGAGCGCCGAGCTGATCACCCATTGCCAGGGTTCGAAGGCGAGCGAGTAGCCGATCTTCGGGGCCGCCTCGGACTGACCCAGGCGCGGCCAGTTGTACTCGGTGAAGCCGCCGCCCCGCTGCCCCCGCTCGATCATCGTCCCGACGAAGGTGGTCTTGATCTTCTCGTCGTCGTAGGTCCGGGTGCCCTCGATCTTGGGATTGGGGTGGACGACGTTGCGCCCGAGATCGCCCTGCGTGCTGCCGTAGACGAACACGTAGTCCCCGCCGTTGAAGCGGATGGCCCGCAGGGCGTCGGCCGCCCGCCGCTTCGCCTCGTCGACGGACAGCGTCCCCGCCGCGGCCTGGCCCGCCAGCGCCGTCACGATACTGTGCGCCGCCTCGACCTGATTGCGCACCAGCGACCTGCGGTCCTCCATCATCGTGGTCCTGATGAACATCATTTCGAGGCAAAGGGTCGCTGCGAACAGCAGCAGCGTGCCTGCCAGGAGAAGGAATATCTTCTTGCGTATGGTCATGACTGGGCCGCCGTAAGCGTCTCGACGCCACATACTGTAAAGTAAATCGTTAACAGAGAAATAATCACCGCAGCCCGCGAGGGGGCGGTACAATCATTGCCAAAGTTTTCGAGGGCGGAATGGTCGGCGGTTGTTCCGATTGAAACACGCGGCCGCGTTTCAATCGTGCGTCACCACTTCGCGCCGGTGGGGTGGCCGGTCGGAGGCGGACGACACCGTCTGCCCTCATCCGCCCTCGCCGCCCGGCCG
The DNA here is from genome assembly GCF_054052225.1 of Methylobacterium sp. JK268. Lineage (NCBI taxonomy): Bacteria > Pseudomonadati > Pseudomonadota > Alphaproteobacteria > Hyphomicrobiales > Methylobacteriaceae > Methylobacterium > Methylobacterium sp. JK268. The sequence goes on from NZ_JBSVZN010000044.1 coordinate 5,653, forward strand.
GGCTCGCTACGCGCCCAGCCACTCCGGGACGCGGTCGAGGGCGATCAGCGCCTCATAGCTCGGGCGCGGGCGCACCACCGCGTGGTCGGACCCGCGCACCAGCACCTCCGGCACGAGCCGGCGGGTGTTGTAGGTGCCCGCCTGGACCGCCCCGTAGGCGCCCGCGCTCATCACGGCGATGAGGTCGCCCGCCGCCACGGCGGGCATCTCGCGGCCGAGCGCGAGGTAGTCGCCGCTCTCGCAGACCGGGCCGACCACGTCGGCGGTGAGGCGCGGCGCGTCCGGGCCGGGCTGCCGCACCGGGCGCAGGGCGTGGTAGGCCTCGTAGAGCGTCGGACGGATCAGGTCGTTCATCCCCGCATCGACGATCACGAAGGTGCGGCCCTCGCCCTCCTTCACGTAGACGACCCGGGTCACGAGGATGCCGGCATTGCCGGCGATCATCCGGCCGATCTCGAAGACCGGCCGCAGGCCGAGCGGCTTCAGGTGCGGACGGATCACGGCCGCGAAGGCGGCAGGGTCGGGGGGCGGCGCGTTGTCGTCCCGGTAGGGAATGCCGAGGCCGCCGCCGAGATCGATGTGGTGCAGCCGGTGGCCCGCCGCGATCAGGTCGCGGGCGAGTTCGGCGAGGAGCGCCGCGGCGTTGTCGTAGGGCGCCAGGTCGGTGATCTGGCTGCCGATATGCATGTCGACGCCGGAGACCACGAGGCCGGGCAGGGCCGCCGCGTGGGCGTAGACCTCCCGCGCCCGGGCGATCGGGATGCCGAACTTGTTCTCCGACTTGCCCGTCGAGATCTTGGCGTGGGTGCGCGCGTCGACGTCGGGGTTGATGCGGATCGAGATCGGGGCCGTGCGGCCGAGCGCCTGCGCCACCTCGGAGAGGGCCTGGAGTTCGGGCTCGCTCTCGACGTTGAAGCAGAGGATGCCCGCGGAGAGCGCCGCCGCCATCTCCTCGCGGGTCTTGGCGACCCCGGAGAAGACGATGCGCTCGGCCGGCACGCCGGCCGCGAGCGCCCGCCGCAGCTCGCCCTCCGACACGATGTCCATGCCCGCCCCGAGCCGGGCCAGCGTCGCGATCACCGCCTGGTTCGAGTTCGCCTTCATGGCGTAGCAGACGAGCGGGTCGTCCGGCGCGAAGGCCTCGGCGAACACCCGGTAGTGCCGTTCCAGGGTCGCGGAGGAGTAGCAGTAGAACGGCGTGCCGACCGCCTCGGCGAGCGCCGCGAGGTCGACCTCCTCCGCGTGGAGCGTGCCGTTCCGGTAGGCGAAGTGGTGCATCGCGGGCCTCGACGGTTGGGTGGGCTGCCCGCCTAGAGCATTTTGAGGTTGAGGGGAAACGCGTCGGGCCCGGGCGCCGCGGCCGGCCGCACCGCGGGACCCCGCGCGGTCACAGCAGCGGGTCGAGCGGGAAGGGCCCGGGCGGGATGGTGTAGCGCTTGCGGGCGTTGCCGCTGGATTGGGCCGAGGGCTGCGCGACGCCCGGCGTGTCCGGGACCGCCGGCAGGGTCGGATCCTCGTCCTCCGAGGCGGTCGCGGAGGCGCTTGCCGCCGCGGCCGGGCGGCTCGGCGCGGGGGCCGCCGCGTGGGGCGCTTCCAGGGGCCCGCGCCGGCCGCAGGCCGCGCAGAGGGCGACCAGTCCGAGGACGAGGAGGAGACGGGACGGGGACATGCGGGATCCGAAGCGTGGCCGCCGCACCATAGCGGCGGCGCGGCGGCGAGGCGAGCCCGCGCATCCCCGTTTCCGAGGCCGAGGCGTGCCAACACGCCGCTCGCCTTCGTGTTGCCAAACGGTTAAGCTTCGACATCGCGCGCGTCCGCCCGACGTCGCTCCGGAGAGGGAGATCTGTGAGCCTCTCGACGGTCCGCCTGCATCAGTTGCTGGTCGCCGCGGCCTTTCTGATTCCGTGCGTGGTCCTCGTCGGGGCCGCGTGGTGGAACCGGACCGAGGTGCTGCGCGAGGCCGACAGCGCGGTCCAGCGCACCGCCGCGGTGATGCACGAGCACGCTTCGAAGGTGTTCGACACCGCCGAACTCGCAATGGACCGGGTCGACGACTACGTGTTCGACCGGCCCTGGTCCCAGATCGGCGCCCCCGCGACCAGCGCCTTCCTGGCGACCCTGAAGGCGCCGCTCTCCCAGGCGGTGGCGGTGTGGGTGCTGGATGCGGAGGGGGTGGTGCGGGCGAGCAGCCGGCAGGGCGACGTCGGCACCCCGCTCGCGACCCGGGACATCTTCGCTGTCCACCGCACCCGGGACATCGGCATCTATGTCGGCCCCTCCCTGCGCGAGGGCAAACAGGAGACCTTCGCGGTGAGCCGGCGGCGCTCCACCGACGACGGCCGCTTCGACGGCGTCATCGTGATCGCGCTCGGCACGAGCTACTTCGCCCGCTTCTACGCCGCGGTGGCGGCGCCCACCGCCCACGAGGCGCTGCTCCTGCGCGCCGACGGGGCGGTGCTGGTGCGCGAGCCGGAGCGCGTCGGGGCGGAGCCGCGGCTGCCCGCCGGCGACGCGCTGATGCGGGCGATCCACGCCCGGCCGCAGGGCGGCTTCGTCACCGCCGCACCGACCGGCCACGCGGAGGAGCGCCTGGCGTGGCGGCGGGTCGGGGATTACCCGGTGAACGTCGCCTTCGGGGTCGAGACCCGGGTCGCCGAGGAGCGCTGGTACGAGAACCTGCAGCTCTACGGGGCGGTCGCCACCGCCTCGGCGCTGACCCTGGTGCTGATGGCCTGGCTCGCCCTGCGCCGCGCCCGGGCGGAGGAGGAGGCGCTGGCGAGCCTCACCCGCGAGACGGCGCAGCGCGCCGCCGCCGAGGAGCAGCTGCGCCAGTCGCAGAAGATGGAGGCGGTGGGCCAACTCACCGGGGGCATCGCCCACGACTTCAACAACCTGCTCGCCGTGATCACCGGCTCGCTGGAGGTGCTGCAGCGGCGCCTGGCCCGGGGCGAGACCGATGTCGGCCGCTTCATCGAGGGCGCCCTCGACGGGGCGGACCGGGCGGCGAAGCTCACCCACCGCCTGCTCGCCTTCGCCCGCCAGCAGCCCCTGGAGCCGCGCCCCACCGACCCGAACCGGCTGATCACCGGCATGGTCGATCTCCTGCGCCGCACCCTCGGCGAGACCGTGACGGTGGAGACCCGGCTCGCGGTCGGCGTGCCGCCGATCTTCGTCGACCAGAACCAGCTCGAGAACGCGATCCTCAACCTCGCGGTGAATGCCCGCGACGCCATGCCGGGCGGCGGGCGCCTGACCCTGGAAACCGCTCCCGACGGGAGCGAGGAGGGCCGTCCCGCCGTCGCCGTCACGGTGCGCGACACCGGAACCGGCATGCCGCCGGAGGTGGTGGCCCGGGCCTTCGAACCCTTCTTCACCACGAAGCCGCAGGGCCGCGGCACCGGGCTCGGCCTCAGCCAGGTCTACGGCTTCGTCACGCAGTCCGGCGGGCGGGTGCGGATCGACAGCGCGCCCGGCCGCGGCACGGCGGTGGTGCTGGTGCTGCCGGTCTACGAGGGCAGCGCCCCCGTCGAGGGGTCGGGGCGCGGGCGCCTCGCCGGGCCGGCGCAGCGACCGAAGGCCCGCACGGTGCTGGTGGTGGAGGACGACGCCCTGGTGCGGCGGGCCAGTGCCGAGTCCATCGGCGAACTCGGCTACCGGACGCTCACCGCCTCGGACGGGGAGGCGGCCCTCGCCGCCCTGGAGAGCAACCGGGACGTGTCGGTGCTGTTCACCGACGTGGTCATGCCGGGGCTCGACGGGCCGGCCCTGGCGGCGGAGGCGCGGCGGCGGCGGCCCGGCCTCAAGGTCGTCTTCGCCACCGGCCACGGCCGCGACGAGGGGCGCGACGGGCCCGTTCCCGCCGCCGGCGAGACCGTCCTGCGCAAGCCCTTCACGATCGAGGATCTCGCCGCGGCGCTCCAGTCGGCCTCCCGCGAGGAGGCCTCGGCCTGAGATCGGAGCGGTCGAATCCGGCCGAACGGGCCCGGTCCGGCCTGGCGGGCCTCAGTTCTTGCTGCTGCTCTGCTTGTGAGCCTCTTCGTAGGCGTCGATCGCTCGTTTGCAGTTGGCCGAGATCTTCTTCATGTTCTTCTCGAAGCAGCGATCCACTTCGGGGCTCTCGGGAGGAAGATTGCCACAATAGGTGAGATAATCTCCGGTGCAGTATTTCTTGAGGGTCGGATCGTCCCGCTGCGCCATGGCCGGCCCGGCGATCAGCGAGGCGCCGGCGAACAAGAGGGCGAACGACGTCGACTTGACCGTCATGGCGTTGAGCCTCGCAGCTTGTGAGGAGAGGGGCGGACATGACCCGAAACGGGTCCGCTGACAAGCCCGGAGGGCCGGCCGGTCCGCATGCCGCGCCTGCGCCCGCCGGGTCTTGCGCCGGGCGCGGGCGGACCGTCGCCGCGGTGCGACAACGGGCGGTGCGGCAACCGTTCTCTGCGGAAGGGTCGCGCTGCGGGCCTCAGCCGGCCGTGCGGGCCGCCGCCCCGGAGGAGAGCGGCGTCGCGGCGGGAAGCCGCGGCTCGGGCCGCGCACCGGGCGGGCGCGCCTGGGCCATCAGGGCATCCGCCACCTCGGCGATCCGCCGTTCGAGGGCCGCGTTCTCGGCGGCGACCCGTTCGTTCGGCGCGGGCGCGCGGGCCTCGGCCAGGGCCCGGCGGGTCCCCGCGAGGCCTTCGAGGGCCGCCGCGTGGGCGGGGCGCAGCGCGGCGAGCTCCCGCTCGACGGCGATGTGGCGGGTCGTGAGGTCGGCCAGCGCGTCCTCCAGCGCCTGGATCTGGTCGCGGGCATCCGCCGCCACGCTCTCGCCGATCCCGGCGAGGCGCTCGCGCGCCTCCCGGGCCTGCGCCTCCGCGAGGTCGCGGGCGGTCTCCGCCTCCGTGAGCCCGCGCCGCGCCGCGTCGAGGGCCGCCCGCGTCGCCTCCAGTTCGGCGAGCGCGTGCTGGTGGGGGCCTTCGAGGGCCCGCAGCGCCTCCTCGGCGGCCGCGCGGGCGAGGCGCAGCTCGTCGCGCTCGGTCTCGGCGGAGGCGAGGCGCGCCCGCACCGCCGCGAAGTCGCGCTCCAGGGCCTCCAGGCGCGCGTCGCGCTGCTCCAGCTCCGCCGCGAGCGCGCCGATGCGCACCGCGCGCCGCCCCATCTCCTCCATCTCGGCGCGCCGCTCCTCCCGCGCCTCCTCGACCTTGCGCTCGAGCTGGCGCTGCATCACGGCGAACTCGGCCCGCAGGTGGTCCTTCTCCGCCGTGAGTTCGGCGATGGACATCGGGAACAGGGTCTCGAGCCTGCGCCGGGCGAGGCGCTCGGCCCGCGCGTTGAGGGCGGGCAGCACCAGCAGGGCGCACAGGGCCGCGCTCAGCGCACCCAGCGCGAAGATCATCAGCGATTCGATCACGCGGGCATCACTCTCAATCCGGCACGCGCCTTGGGGTCAAGGTCGATCGGACCCTGCCACGGGAGCGCGGGCGGGACCAGTCCTGCGGCCCAAGTCCCGGTGCCCCGCTCCGTCGAACCTCGGCAATGCGGCAGATCAGAACGGGTTCCAGGTCGGCTGATCGGTGAATTTCAGGTAGCCGATGTTGATCCCGAACCGCGCCCCGACCCCGGTGCGGATCGGGACGACCACGATGTTGTCGGCGGTCGCGGCCGACATGCCGACGCCGCCGACCACGTAGGCCGAGCCGTCGAGGCCCACGAAGCGGCGGTATAGGCCGCGCACGGCGGGCAGGTTGTAGATCAGCATCATGGTGCGGGCGCCGTCGCCGCCGACGTCGAAGCCGAGGGAAGGACCCTGCCAGAACACCCGCCGCTGCCCGGCATTGCGGGTGTAGAGCGTGCCCTCGCCGTAGCGCACGCCGCCGATCACCGCCCCGGAGGCCTCCTGGCCCAGGATGTAGCCGTTGGGCTCGCCCCAGCGCCGGGCGGCCTCCTGCACGGTGAGCGCGATCCCCCGGGAGGTGGCGCCGAAGAAGCGGTGCCCCGAATCGATGATCTCGCGGGTGTCGAAGGTCTCCGGGCTCGGCTCGGGCTGCGCGAGCGCGGGGGCGGGGCCGTGCAGGAGGGTGGCGGCGCCGGCGAGGGCCGCGCACAGGAGGGTCCTGCGGCTGAGGCGCCGGCGGCCGGGAACGGAGGAAGCGAGGAGCATGTGTTAGGCACCCGGGCTTAGGCTGCGGCCCGGTGCCGGGCCGAGCGGGACCAAGGACACAAGGCGGGCGGGGCGCCCCGGGGCGCACCCGTCCGGCGCCGGTCGGGCCGCTAGGATGCGCGGGATATGGACAACATCGCGTTAACGCGGCGCGGCCTCCTGTCGCTGGGGCCGGCCCTGGTTCTCGCCGCCCCGGCGCGCGCCTCCGCGCCGCTGCCGGCGCTGTTCGCGGTCGATCCGCTCTCGGGCCTCGCCCTCGACGGCTACGACCCGGTGAGCTACGCGCTGGCGGGTGGGCCGCGTCCCGGCCTGGCGGCGTGCGAGGGCGCGTGGTCCGGGCTCTCCTGGCGGTTCTGCGGCCCGGCCAACCGCGCCGCCTTCCTGCGCGACCCGGAGGCCTACGCGCCGCGCCTCGGCGGCTACGACCCGGCCGGCGTGGCGGAGGGGCGCCTCGTCGAGGCCGACCCGCTGCTGCCGCTGCGCCCGCGCGAGCGCCTCTACCTGTTCCGCAGCCCGGCGCGGCGCGCGGCAGCCGATGCCGCCCTCCTGGCCGCCGCGGAGGCGCGCTGGCCGGCCCTGCGCGAGCGCCTCGCGCCGTGACCCCTCAGGCGGCCGGCAGGACGACGCGGCCCGCATAGGCCGGGTCGCCGAGCGCCGCGAAGGGGCCGTTGAGGTAGCGACCGCTCGTGCGGCCGTACCGGAAGGGCCGTCCGTGGGGATCGACGACGCAGCCGCCGGCCTGAGTGAGGATGTGGTCGCCCGCCGCCGTGTCCCACTCCATGGTCGGGCCCGAGCGCACGTAGAGATCCGCGTCGCCCGCCGCGATGAGGCCGAACTTCAGGGCCGAGGAGGCCGGCCGGCGGAACCCGACCGGCAGCCCGGACAGGCAGGTCTCGTCCCCCTTCGCCGCGTGGAGGCGGCTGACGAGGGCGGTCATTCCCTCCGGCGGGGTCGGCCGCACCGCGATCGGGGAGGCCCGGCCGGGCCGTCCCTCGACGATCGGCGCCTCGACGGCGCTCGCGCCCGCGCTCCAGACGCGACCGAGGGCGGGGGCTGACAGGGCCGCCGCGACCGGGCGGCCGTCGGCGACGAGGGCGATGTTGACGCTGTACTCGCCGGTGCCGCGCAGGAAGTCGCGAGTGCCGTCGAGCGGGTCGACCAGGAAGAACAGCCGCGCCGCCGCCGCCGTGCTGGCCGTCTCCTCGGCGATGACGGGCATGTCCGGCCAGCGCTCCCGCAGCGCCGCGACGATGAGGGCCTCCGCCTCCAGGTCGGCCACCGAGGTCGGCGAGCCGTCCTGCTTGAACCGGTGCGGGCAGTGGCCCGTCTCGTGCCGGCGCAGGACGAGACCGGCGGCGCAGGCGATCTCGGCGAGGATGGCCGCGACCGCGTCGCGCTCGGCGGCATCCGGAACCCGGTCTTGGGTGATCTCCACGGACATGGATCTGTCATGCCCCGCAGGCGCGGATTTGTCGATCACCGACCGTCGTTCCGGTGCGGCCCCGGCCGCCGGGCGGGCACCGGCGGAGGGCCGGGTTAATCCACCCGGTCCCGGCCTCGCCCTGGTTTGACCGTATCGGTTTAGTCCCTGGGGCGCAGTTCTCCGAACGGCAGAAAAATTCGACAGATTAATGCAAGTCACGTCAAGATGAATCTCTCGACATTAGGAGAGTATTATCCTTGATCTGGCAGAATCGCGTGGCTTCGAGACTGGCCGGCCCGACTGGGCGGCCGGCGCCAAGGGATTGGAAACCGATCATGCTACGTCTGCGTCGCGCGACCGCGCTGGCGGCCGAGCCTGCCGCTCCCGCCACTCCCGCCCCCGTCGCTCCTCCGGCACCCGCCATCCGCCCCGCCGCCGAGGCGGGGCTGATCGACCAGATCGAGCAGGACCTGCACGCGCTCGTCGGCTCGGCCAAGCAGACCTCCGCGGAGATCGGGAGGGCCGTGGCGGAGGCGCAGGCCTCCCTCACCGGCATCTCCGCCCGCACCAGCCGCCTCGTCGACGAGACCGAGGCGGCCAACGGCACCGCCGGCCTGGTGGCGCGGGCGGCGCAGGAACTCTCGGACACGTCCGACAGCATCAGCGCGCAGATCCACGCCGCCGGCGCCCTGCTCGACCGGGTGGGCGAGGCGGTGACGCGCACGAAGGCGCGGATCGAGCAGGTCGAGGCCTGCACCGTCGAGATCGGGACGGTGATCGACCTGATCGCGTCGATCACCCGGCAGACGAACCTGCTGGCGCTGAACGCCAAGATCGAGGCCGGGCGGGCCGGGGCGCAGGGCGGCGGCTTCGCCGTGGTGGCCGACGAGGTGCGCCTCCTCGCCGCCCAGACCGCCTCCGCGGCCGAGCGGATCCGCTGCTCGATCGGGCGCCTGCAGACCGAGGCCCGGGACTCGGCCGCCGTCGTCGCGGACGCGATGGGCCTCGTGCAGCAGGTCGGACCGCGCTTCGTCGAGGTCGTCACCGCGGTGGACGAGCAGAACGCCTCGACGGCGGAACTCACGCGATCGGCCGAGGCGGTGGCGGCCTTCGTCGCGCAGGTGGTGGACAACGCCGCCTCGATCGACGCCGAGGCGCGGTCCGCCGCCGCGATTCGCCACGTCGCCGACGCCTCCTCGCACAGCGTCGACCGGCTGGTCGGACGGTTCCGGGTCGTGCTGCGGGGCAACGCCCTGGGCGATCGGCGCCGCGAGCCCCGCCTGCCCGTCGCGCTGCCGGCGACGCTGCGCCTCGGCGCGGAGCGCCGGGAGACCCGGACCATCGACGTGAGCCGCGGCGGCTTCCTGGTCTCGGCGCCCGAGGGAGCGCCGCCGCCGGTCGGCGCGTCGGTCGAGGTGGAGACGGCGGAGTTCGGCCGCGTTCCCGCGCGGGTCGTCGCGACGAGCGTCCTCGGGCTGCATCTCAGCGTCGCGGCGGAGCCGCCGGGTCACGCCGAGCGCGTCCGCGCCGTGACGGAGGCCCTGGAGGCCGAGAACGCCGTCCTGGTCGCCCGGGTCCGCGACGCCGCCGCGGAGATCGCCGCGGTGATGGAGGCGGCGCTCGACCGCGGCGCCCTGAGCGAGGCCGCCCTGTTCGACACGGCCTACCGGCCGGTGCTCGGCAGCAATCCGCCGCAATACCTCACCGACGCGGTGCCGGTGCTGGAGGCGGTGCTCGCGCCGATCCAGGAGCGGCTGCTGGCGGCCGACCCGCGCATGACCTTCTGCGCGGCGGTCGACCGCAACGGCTACCTGCCGGTCCACAACGCGCAGTACTCGCTGCCGCAGCGGCCGGACGATCCGGTCTGGAACGCCGCCCATTGCCGAAACCGGCGCATCTTCGACGACCGGGCGGGCCTGATGGCGGCCCGGTCGACGGCTCCGGTGCTGGTGCAATCCTACCTGCGCGACATGGGCGGCGGACGCAGCATTCCGATGAAGGAGCTCGACGCTCCCATCCGCGTGCGCGGCCGCCACTGGGGCGGCTTCCGGATGGCCTACCGCCACTAGAGGCTGTTATGGACCGTAGACAGGTGTTGTGTCGCGTCAGCGACGTCCAGCCCGCCAGGAGGTCAGGTGAGGCAAGGCTGGTTGCCTTGCCTCACCTGGCCGACGCCGCGGATTCCGTCGCTCACGCGACCCTGCGGGCTGTCCAGGGTTGAGCGCCGGGTGCGTCGCCGGCCTTGCCGGTAGCCCCGCTACCGGCTGCAGCCGGCTCCTGCCCGGCGCCCAACCCTGGACAAGCACAACACCTGCCTACGGGCCATAACAGCCTCTAGGGGGGCACCCGCGCGCTTCCCAAATCCGCGCCGGACGGCTATCCGTGCCGCTCGCCGGCCGGCGACCCCGGCGCCGACGCTCCCCGGACAGGGCCCCCGGAGTCCCAGATGATCACCGTCACCCTCGACGCCCTCGACCTCTCGGCACTGCTCTGCTCGCGCGTCTGCCACGACGTCATCAGCCCGGTCGGCGCCATCGTGAACGGCCTGGAGGTGCTGGAGGACGAGGACGACGCGGGGATGCGCGACTTCGCCATCGACCTGATCCGCAAGAGCGCCAAGCAGGCCTCGGCCCGGCTGCAATTCGCCCGGATCGCCTTCGGGGCGGCGGGCTCGGCCGGGGCGACCATCGACCTCGCCGACGCGGAGGGCGTGGCGCGCGGCCTGTTCTCGGACGAGAAGACGAAGCTGAGCTGGAGCGCGCCGCGCGCGCTGTTCCCCAAGAACAAGGTCAAGCTCCTGCTCAACCTCGTGGTGATCGCGGTCACCACGGTGCCCCGCGGCGGCACGATCGACGTCGCGGTGACGGGCGAGGCCGAGGCGCCGGTCTTCGTGCTGACCTGCCGGGGCTCGCACGCGCGCATCCCGCCCCACCTGGAGGGCCTGCTGGCCGGCGCGCCGGAGAGCGGCACCGTCGACGCGCACGGGGTTCAGCCCTACTACGCGGGCCTCGTGGCGCGGGCCGCCGCGATGACGGTCGGCCTGTCGATCGACGGCGACACGGTGACGATCCGCGCCGAGCCGACCGCGGAGGCCTGAGCCGCCGTCCCGGTCGCGGCGGACGAGAACCCTCGCCCGGCGGCGGCACCGGGACGTCGGGCCCGATGTGAGTCATGTCTCCTCTCACCCACCGGGCCTACCGCGTGCACGGATCTCGGGAGCCGGACGATCATCCGTGCGGAGATGGCGGACGCAACCCCCCGTGCTGAGATGCTGCGCAGCAGCCTCGACGGGAGTTCCGAGCGAAGAGTGCCTTGGATACACTGTCCCGGGGTGCGTCGAGGCTCCGCTTGGTCGCACCTCAGCATGAGGACGTGGATTGATCGCCATGGTCCGGGGCTGATGCTGTGGTTTGCCATCGCCTGGCTGGACGAGATCGGAGAGGCTCCCGTTACGTCATGTCCCCGGTAGCCGTGCGCATGCGGGGAGAGGAGAAACCCGCGGGAGCCGGACCGGACTCGGCCGGCGTCGAAACAGCATCCTCCGGAGACCGAGGCGGAATCCTAGGAGCCCCGGGGTTGTCCAAGGGGAGCCGTGCGGCCGCACAGGAAGAGGCCGGCTCTCCCGGAGGGATCGGCGCCGCGGCGCGCTCTTCCCTTGAGGAAAAGCTGCCACGCCATCATGGCCACCTATCGTTCATCAATGGATGTTTCGGCTCGTCCGCCTGACGGACTAGTCCGACGGTTCGGCCGAGAGGGTGTCGACAGTCGCCTCGGGTCGATGAAAAGCATCTGTTTGGCAGTGACTTGCGGCTGCTGCGGGAGCGCCGCGCCGCGACCCAGCCGCTTCGCGGCTCGTCATGCGGTTCACGGCGAAGCCCCGACAATGATCGACTGTGGAAACGGATCATCAACGCTCCGGTGTCAGGGTCGCTAATCAGAGACGTCCTGCGACGATCGGCGGGTGGCGGAAATGGACGATTTGCTGCGTGAATTTCTGACCGAGACGGGCGAGCACCTCGACACGGTCGACCTGGAACTCGTCCGCTTCGAGCAGGATCCGAACAACCAGACGATCCTTCGCAATATTTTCCGGCTCGTTCACACCATCAAGGGCACCTGCGGCTTCCTCGGCCTGCCGCGCCTCGAGGCGCTGGCCCACGCGGCCGAGACGCTGATGGGCAAGTTCCGGGACGGGATGACCGTCACGACCGAGGCCGTGACGCTGATTCTGCAGACCCTCGACCGCATCAAGGTCATCGTCGCCGAGCTGGAGCGGACCGCGGCCGAGCCCCAGGGCGCCGACGACGACCTGATCGGGGCCCTCGACCGGATGTCCGAGGGCGAGATCCCGGCCGCCGCCCCGCCGCCGCCCGCGCCAGCGCCCGTCCCGATGACGACCGGCTCCCTGGTGCCGCAGACCCTGGAGCGGGAACTCAAGCCCGGCGAGGTCAGCCTCGACGACCTAGAGCGCGCCTTCCGCGACACGCCCGGCCCGGCCCCGGCGGCGGCCGCGCCCGCGGTCACGACGGGGACGCTGGTGGCGCAGACCCTCGAGCGGGCGCTCAAGCCCGGCGAGGCCAGCCTCGACGACCTGGAGCGCGCCTTCCGCGACGCGCCCGGGCCCGAGAAGGCCAAGCCCGCCGCGCCGCCGGCCGAGGCCCGGACGGCCGCCGAGGCGAAGCCGGCGGCGGACGCCAAGGCGCCCCGCGGCGACGCGCCGGCCGAGGGCGAGGGCGGCGGGATCAGCAAGGTCCAGACGATCCGCGTCAACGTCGACACCCTCGAGCACCTGATGACGATGGTCTCGGAGCTGGTGCTGACCCGCAACCAGCTGCTCGAGATCGCCCGGCGCCAGGAGGACAACAGCTACAAGGTGCCGCTGCAGCGGCTCTCGAACGTCACCGCCGAGCTGCAGGAAGGGGTCATGAAGACCCGCATGCAGCCGATCGGCTCCGCGTGGCAGAAGCTGCCGCGGGTGGTGCGCGACCTCTCGTCAGAACTCGGCAAGAAGATCGACCTGGTGATGCAGGGCGCCGAGACGGAACTCGACCGTCAGGTGCTGGAGGTCATCAAGGACCCGCTCACCCACATGGTGCGCAACTCGGCCGACCACGGCATCGAGTCGGCGGCCGAGCGCAAGGCCGCGGGCAAGCCCGAGAAGGGCACGATCCGCCTCAACGCCTTCCACGAGGGCGGCACGATCACGATCGAGATCGCCGACGACGGCAAGGGCCTCGACCTCAACACCATCCGCCGCAAGGCGGTGGAGCGCGGCATCGCCACCGAGGCCGAAGTCGAGCGCATGAACGACGGGCAGGTGGCGAAGTTCATCTTCCACGCCGGCTTCTCGACCGCCAAGGCGATCACCTCCGTCTCCGGCCGCGGCGTCGGCATGGACGTCGTCAAGACCAACATCGAGCTGATCGGCGGCACCGTCGACATCCGCACCCAGTACGGCCAGGGCACCACCTTCACGATCAAGATCCCGCTGACGCTGGCGATCGTCGCGGCGCTGATCGTGTCGGCCCGCGACCACCGCTTCGCGATCCCGCAGGTCTCGGTGCTGGAACTGGTCCGGGTGCAGCCGGGCAGCGACCACCAGGTCGAGCGCATCAACGGCTCGCCGGTGCTGCGCCTGCGCGACCGTCTGCTGCCGATCGTGCCGATCGCCGGCATGCTCGGCCTCGACAAGACGTCCTCCACGGCTTCCTCGGACGAGGGCTTCGTGGTGGTGAGTCAGGTCGGGCGCCAGCGCTTCGGCATCCTGGTCGACGGCGTCTTCCACACGGAAGAGATCGTCGTGAAGCCGATGTCGACGAAGCTGCGGCACATCCCGCTCTTCTCGGGCAACACGATCCTGGGCGACGGCGCGGTCGTCCTGATCATCGACCCGAACGGCGTCGCCCGCATGGTGGGCTCGGGCACCGCGACCGGCCAGCCGGGCGAGGGGGATGCGGAGGTCGAGGAGGCCGCCGCCGCCGATCAGACCGTGACGCTCCTCGTCTTCAAGGGCGGCGGCGACGCGCTCAAGGCCGTCCCGCTCTCCCTCGTCACGCGCCTCGAGGAGGTCGAGGCCGAGAAGGTCGAGTGGGTGGGCGGGCGTCCGCTCATCCAGTACCGGGGCCGGCTCATGCCGCTGGTGCCGGTGGATCCCGACCAGGTGCTGCGCCGCGAGGGCGCCCAGGCGCTGGTGGTGTTCTCGGACGGCGAGCGCTCGATGGGGCTCGCGGTCGACGAGATCGTCGACATCGTCGACGAGGTGCTCGACGTGGAGCTCGCCGCGGACCGCTCCGACCTCATCGGCTCGGCGGTGGTGCGCGGGCGCGCCACGGAGATCGTCAACATCGCCCACTACCTGCCGCTCGCCCACGACGACTGGGCGCGGGCGCCGCGGCGCAAGGAGACCCGCGTCCCGCAGCTCCTCCTCGTCGACGACTCGAGCTTCTTCCGCGAGATGCTCACCCCCGTCCTGAAGGCGGCGGGCTACCGGGTCACGGCGGCGGCGAGCGCCGAGGAGGCCCTGACCATCCTGGGCGGCGAGACCCCGATCGACATCGTGGTCACCGACCTCGACATGCCGGGCCGTTCCGGCTTCGACATGATCGAGGTGCTGCGCCGGACCGGGACCCGGGTCGCCGACCTGCCGGTGATCGCGCTCGCCGCGAGCGTGACCCCCGAGGTGATCGAGCGCGCCCGCTCCCTCGGCATCGCGGATTTCGTCGCGAAGTTCGACCGCAGCGGCCTCGTCGCCGCCCTCAACGAGATCTCCGCCCCAACCCTCGACGCGGCGGCCTGACCGGCCGCCCGACCGGAGCGGACTCCGCTCCGGACCCCGACACCCCCGCAGGGGCGGACGCGGCGCCGGCCGTTCCGTCCGACCCTGCCCCAGCCTCGAGGACCGAGCGACGCCCATGATGGCCGCCAACAGCAACGTCGCCCGCCCGGGCGAGACCCCCGCCGCCCTCGGCGACACGATCGACTACGTCACCGTCACGCTCGGCGACGAGATGTTCGGGCTGCCGATCGACCGCGTGCACGACGTCTTCATCGCCACCAACCTGACCGACGTCCCCCTGTCCCCGCCGGAGATCAAGGGCCTGCTCAACCTGCGCGGCCGGGTCGTCACGGCGATCTGCCTGCGCCGCCGCCTCGGCCTGCCCGACCGGGTCGAGGAGGGCCGCAACATGGCGGTGGGCCTCGAACAGGCCGGCGAGGCCTACGGCCTCCTCGTCGACCAGGTCGGCGAGGTGATGAAGCTCTCCTCCGACACCTACGGGCCGAACCCGGTGCACATGGACGTGCGCTGGCGCAGCGTCTCGCGGGGCGTCCACCGCCTCGACGGGCGGCTGCTGATCATCCTCGACGTCGACGCCGTCCTGGCCTTCGGGGACGAGCGCTCGGCCGCCTCGGCGGCGTGAGGAGCGGCGCGCCATGAGACACTGCCTGATCGTCGACGATTCCGCCGTGATCCGGAAGGTGGCGCGGCGGATCCTGGAAGGGATCGGGTTCCGGGTCGCGGAGGCGGAGGACGGCACCGACGCCATCGGCCTGTGCCGGGACGCGATGCCGGACGCGATCCTCCTCGACTGGCGGATGCCCCAGATGGACGGCTACGAGTTCCTGCGGGAGCTGCGGCGCCTGCCCGACGGGGAGCGCCCGAAGGTGCTGTTCTGCACCACCGAGAACGACGTGACCTCCATCGCCCGCGCACTCCAAGCGGGGGCCGACGAGTACATCATGAAGCCGTTCGACAAGGACATCATCACCGCCAAGCTGCAGGAAGTCGGCCTGGCCTGAGCGCCCGCGTCCCCCGGGGGCGGTCGCCTGCGCGGCGGCGCATGCCGACGGGCGGACCCGCCGGCGGCCCGGCGCACGGTTCGTCACGACAGAGCGCGCCCGGCCCGATCGGGCGGGGCGGAGGCTCCCCGCAATCCGTTTCTCCCTCCGGTTCGAGTTCATCATGGCTGCATCCCTCGCGCCGTCCCACGCCAGCCCCGCGGCGCCGCGCATCAAGGTCATGGTGGCCGACGATTCGGCGGTGGTGCGCGGCCTCGTCTCGCGCTGGCTGGAAGAGGCCGGCTGCGAGGTGGTGGCGACGGCCTCGAACGGCCGCATCGCATTGGAATCCCTCGACCGGGTCAGCCCGGACATCGTCCTCCTCGACGTCGAGATGCCGGAACTCGACGGCACCCAGGCCCTGCCGCGCATGCTCGCCAAGCGGCCGGGCCTGCAGGTCGTGATGATGTCGACGCTCACCCAGCGCAACGCGGAGATCTCCCTGCGCTGTCTCGCGCTCGGCGCGGTCGACTACCTGCCCAAGCCCGAGGGCAACCGCGGCGTCACCACCGCGGCGAGCTTCCGCGAGGACCTGATCCAGAAGGTGCGCATGCTCGGGGCCGCCCTCCGGGGCGGGGTCGGCGCCCTGCGCCGCGCCGCGCCTGAGCGCCCGGCCGGGGCGGTGGAGCGGGTGCCCGTCGCGCCGCCGCGGCCCGCCGCCCCCGTCGCCCTGCGCCCGCGGCTGGCGCGGGCCACGCCCCGGGTGCTGCTCGTCGGCGCCTCGACGGGCGGGCCGCGCGCGGTGGGCGAGGTGCTGGAGGGGATCGGCGCCGCGGCCCTGCGGCGCCTGCCCGTCCTGATCGTGCAGCACATGCCGCCGGTCTTCACCGGCGTCTTCGCCGAGCATCTGCGCACCCGCACGGGCCTGCCCGCCGCCGAGGGCAAGCACGGCGAGCCGGTGCGGCCCGGCACCATCTACGTCGCGCCGGGCGGGCGCCACATGGGCCTGACCGGCCATGGCAGCGAGATCGCGATCCGCCTCGACGACGGGCCGCCGGTGAATTTCTGCCGGCCGGCGGTGGACGTGCTGTTCCGCGACGCGGCCGAGATCTACGGCGCCGCGACGCTCTCGGTCGTGCTCACGGGCATGGGCTCGGACGGCACCCACGGGGCCAAGGCGCTCGTCGAGGCGGGCGGCACGATGCTGGTCCAGGACGAGGCCTCCTCGACCGTGTGGGGCATGCCCGGCAGCATCGCCAAGGCGGGCTACGCCCACGAGATCCTGGCGCTGCCGGCGATCGGCCCGGCCCTGCGCGCGCAGATCCCCGGCGGGCAGGCCTGATGCCCGCGCCGCGCGACACCGCCGGGAGAGGCGCCACGCCATGACCGAGATCGAGTTCGATTTCCTGCGCGGCTACCTCAAGCAGCGCTCCGGCCTCGCCCTGACGCCCGAGAAGCGCTACCTGATCGAGAGCCGCCTCACGCCGGTCTGCCGCCGGTTCGGCCTCTCGAGCCTCACCGAACTGGTGGGCGCGCTCCGGCTCGCCCGCGAGGGCGCGATCGAGAAGGCGGTGGTCGAGGCCATGACCACCAACGAGACCTTCTTCTTCCGCGACCGGGCCCCGTTCGACCTGTTCCGCGACGTGCTGCTGCCGCAGGCGATGGCGGCGCGGGCTGCCACCCGCCGCCTTCGGATCTGGTGCGCGGCCGCCTCGACCGGGCAGGAACCCTACTCGCTGGCGATGCTCCTCACCGAGGCCGCGCCGCTCCTGACCGGGTGGCGGGTGGAACTCGTCGCCACTGACCTCTCGACGGAGGTCCTGGAGAAGGCCCGGCTCGGCCTCTACAACCAGTTCGAGGTCCAGCGCGGCCTGCCGATCCAGCTCATGCTCAAGTACTTCGAGCAGGTCGGCGAGCAGTGGCGGATCAACGCGCCGCTGCGACAGATGGTCGATTTCCGGGCCCTGAACCTGCTCGACCGGTTCGACCACCTGGGCGTGTTCGACATCGTGTATTGCCGCAACGTGCTGATCTACTTCGACGCGGCGACGAAGGCGGACGTCCTGGGCCGGGTCGCGGCGCAGCTCGCGCCCGACGGGGCGGTGCTTCTCGGCGCGGCCGAGACGGTGATCGGCATCACCGACGCGCTCAGTCCGGACCCGAAGCACCGCGGCCTCTACCGGCAGGGCGTCCCGCGCGGCGCGGCGGCGCCCACCGCCCCGGTCGTCACGCCCCTCCCGATGCCGAGCTTCCCGCGGGTTGCGGCGCGCTGAGGGGCGCCGCCTCGTTTCGACGCAGGACAGCGCGAGCATTCCTGTTGCTCCGGGCCCGGGGTCTGCTACACGGGCCGTCCTGACCGCCTGTGCGCCCGGAGGCTTCCGGAACCCGTCCGGGCTGCGCGGCGGGAGGGCCGGCGATGACGGGATGGGGCGGACCAGTTCTCTGCAACCCAGTCCTGTGAGGCTCAGTGGGCCGAGTAGTCGCAGGAGCGTCACGGGTTCGGGGAACAGGAACCGCGACCCTGGCGCAAGGCCCACCTCTATTCCGGTCTCGTGACAGTCTTGTTAAGGGGTCTGACCTAGTGTCGGGGCCGACCTTCGGAAGACGAGCACCGGCGATGTGGCGCCTCCTGACCGCCGGTATCAAGGCGATGGTGATGATCGCGGGCCTGGCGGTCGCGGCGCATTGGGCGGCCCGGCGCGAGGCGCCGGCCGCGCCGGCCTTCGCCTCGGTTCCGTATCGCGATCCCGCCACCACGGGCGCGCTGCCGGCGCGCCGCAAGCCGGCGGCGCTCGACCAGCGCGCCTTGCAGCGACTGATGTCGCGGTCGGCGGGGGAGGGGAGAGCGGCGGCGCCGTGAGGCGCGCGCATGTGGCGCCGCCCCATTTGCGCCTTGCCGGGCAGGGCACAGCGGCGCCGACTCGTCGATCGACAGCCGCGTGAGGTGTCCCCGGCGCAGGGGCGGCCGAGGCGTCCCCCGCTTTGATCCAGCGGCTGGCGTATCATCCGCGACGCGCCGCGCTACGCGCGGCACCATCCTCCATCAGTTCGGGCCGATGCTCGATCGGACCCCGTGGCACTCCGACAGGTCGCCGCCGCCGGGTCGATTGTGCCGATGGCCGCCACCCTGCCATCGATGCCGGGTCTGGGCTTGACAACGCTGAGCGCCAAGGTTATCGACAGCTATGATGGCAGCAATATAAATATTGTAGCCCTATCAAAATCATACACCGTCCGATCTCAGTCGAAATGTATCGGCAGGTAGACAAAAAGATATGATTATAGACGATTTTTTAAATCTCATAACTCCAGGTGCGTCTCTGATTTCGAGCACGGACTCGGTCAGCACCTTCGTAAAGTCGCGGTTTTACGATTTTCCACTGATCGCCGGGCGATCGGAGGTGGTGTTCGGCGCGCATTACGTGGCGATGCAGCAGGCCATCATGAAGAGGCTCGGTCCGACCGACCAGATGTCGCTCTGCATCACGGGCTCGAACCTGTTCGACCTGGTGGCGGCCGGCTGCGATTACCTGCCGTCGCGCCTTCGCGTCGTCGCGTCCGAGATCGTCGATCCGGCCGAACTGTCGCTGGCGTATCAAATCAAGGATCTGCGCGAGCAGCAGAAGCATGAGGTTCTGACCGCTTCGGCCTCCGATTACTTGCGTCGGATCCACGCGCAACTCGATGCCTACCGCTCGTCGGTCGCCTTTCTCAGCGTCTGCTACAAGTCCTCGGGGGCGGAGGTCGGGCGTATCCTCGACGGGGCTCGGCCCTACCTCGCGGACGACGCGACGGTGATGACGGTCCTGCGGCACGACGTGCATCGTGACTGGTGGTCCGACCGTCAAGCGGGTCCGGACGACGGCGGCGTCGTGCGCGACATCCGCGTCGACGGGGCGGATTGCGTGATCACGGCGTGGACGCACAGGAGGAACCAGCCGTGAGACTCCGGGTCGGGAACGTCAGGGAGGTGCTGGAGGAGCGGGCCTCGGTCGAGTCCGAGGGGAGCTACTGGGTCTCCTTCGGGCGTTCGGAGATCTACGATCTAGCGCCCCACCAGGTCGTGTCCGACCTGATGAGCAACGCGGCCCTCGGCTGGTTCAACACGCCCGTACCGAGCGTCGATCAGTACTGCGCGGTCCTCGAGAATGGGCGGCTGCTCGGCGATCGGCGCGTCGTCACCCGCGACGACGTCGTCCTCATCGACCTCTCGCAGTGGCGCGCCGGCGAGGTGCAGCGCTCCGAGGGCGGGGACGTGATCGACGTTCCCGACCATCTCCCGCACGAGCACCTCGACGTGGAGGCGTTCGTCCTGACCTACGGCTTCGCTGCTGCCAACAATCTCTCGCACTGGCTCAGCGACGTGGTCGTGAACTTCAAACTGATCGAGCAACTGCCGTTGCACATCAAGGTCGTGGTTCACGACAACGTCACCGGATATTACGCCTCTTTCCTGCAGCGTCTCGGGATCGCCGACGATCGGATCATCCGCGTCAATCACGAGAGATCGTATTCCTTTCGGAAATTGATCGTACCGTCGCTGCAGATGCAGGTGTTCACCCGCGACACGATGGATATCTTCGACAAGATCAGGAACCCGACGCCGTCCAATCGTCCTGATGCTCGCCGGCTGTACATCTCGCGGTCGGATACGATCTTCGGGACCGGGCGCAATCTCCTCAACGAGCCGGACGTCGAGGACGTGTTCCGGCAGCACGGTTTCCGTATTCTGCACGGCCGCGACTTCACGCTGGAATCGAGCATCGACATGATGGCGAGCGCCGACGTGGTCGCCGGGCCCTATGGCGCCGGGCTATACCACAGCGTCTTCATGCGGCCCGGGACCCACGTCATCGCGATCTCCCACAACCGGTACTGGTTGCCGCACATCGCGCAGATCGCGACCCTGCGCGGCCTGAACCTGTCGATGCTGGTGGGCGAGCACATCGAGTCGAACGATTTCCATTTCGGCGGTGCGCACAGCAACTTCGTCATCTCGCCGAACTGCGTGAGGCGGACGCTGCGCGGCATCCTCGCGCTCTGACCGCGGCGAGCGACGCCGAACCTGAGTCGGGTCCGGTGTCCTGGATCATCGCTCGGGATCGAAGGTCTGGAGCGACGCGTTCGCCGCGACCGCGATCGCGGCGAACGCTCCGGCCGTCGCGCTAGACCGTTCCGGAGACGCTCTCGACGCTCCGCGACCCTTCCCCCAGCTGTTCGATCGTGCGGCTCATCTCGACGAGCGCGTTGTAGCGCTCTTCGAGCAGGGCCGCGTCGGCCTTGATGTGGGCGTCGCGCGCCTTGATCGCCTCCTCCATCTCCTGGAGCGCCGCGTAACGATCCGCCGCCAGGGCTTCGGCCCGGGCCAGGCGGACCCGCAGGTCCCGAACGATCGCCTCCACGCCGGCGCCGTCGGCCGCCGCGTCCGCGGGAAGCGGCGTCTCGGCGGCTTGGTAGGTGGCCAATTCCCGCTCCAGCCGCTCGATCGTCCGGCCCATCTCCGTGATGGCCTTGTAGCGCTCCTCCAGCATCACGGCGTCCGCCGCGATGTGTTCGTCGCGGGCCTTGACCATGGCCTCCATGTCCAGGATGGCTTGGTAGCGGCGTCGCGTCAGCGCGTCGGCATCGACGAGTTGGGCGCGCAACTCCCGGACGGTGATCGTCTCGTCCTGGCGCACGACGGTGGCCGCCGCCACGCAGGGCACGTCGTACTTCGCCACGAGGGCGCCCTGCTTGGCGCGAAGGAGGCCGGCCGCGCGTCCGGCCGACAGGTCGTAGCGGTGGTCGGGATAGTGCTCCGGCCCGATCGCCACGCAGAACTTGTCGGGACAGGCGACGATCATCTCTCCCGCCAGGACGGCGGCGGCGATGGCGAAGTGGAGCCAGAGGTCCGGCGGGGCGCTCTCGTCGATGTAGGGCCGGAGCTTGGAGACCCGGAAGATGGTCCCGACCGCGCCGACGTTCTTCGTCAGGCAGACGGAACTCGCGACGAGGTTCCCGCCGCGGAACCCGCCCGTGAAGCGACCGCTCGGGGCGACGATCTGCGGGGAGACCCCGAGGAGATCGGCATCCTCCACGAAGGCGTGGCGCGCCGCCTCGACGAACCCGACGGTGTACATCAGGCCGCCGGTCGAGAACGCCACGTAGCTGTCGTCGTCGAGGCCGTCGAAGATCCGCTTCCCATCCTCGAGCCTGCCCTCCCGGGTGTCCCGGTGGATGTCGATGGTCGCGTTCGGGAAGATCGGCGAGAGCAGGACGGAGGAGGCCGTCGGATTCAGGGACCGGTCGACGAGGTGGAGCTTGAACAGCTCCTCGGGGGCGGCCTTCCTCCGCGCGCGGGGGAACGCGTCCGCGTCCCGCGTCCAGTACGGCCTGGTGGGTTCCGGCACCGTCAGGTCGACCGGCGACCAGTCGACGGACCGCATGAACGTCTCCGCCAGCCCGTCGACGGAACCGTCATACATCAGGCAATTGACGCCGTCCTTCCAGAACTCGTGCGGCCCGAACGCGACGCAACGCTGGTTGAGGATCAGCTTCTGACCCCGCAGGAGCGATTCGTAGGCGAAGAAGCAGTAGCTCTCGTAGCTCGACGGGACCGCCACGGTCGTCCCGGCGATCTTGGACAGTCGCTCCTGCTCGGTGAGGTCGCGGTAGAAGACGATCTTCTCGCTGAATTGCGCCGGAACGAGCGAGTGCAGGTACTGGATGTACTCCTGATCCCAGCCATAGGACACGAGCTGGAACGTGGCGTCGAACCCGCGCTCCAGCGCGCGCACCGCGCCCTTGATGAAGGTGTCCGGGCGCTTGACCGGAGTCAGGCGGGAGGAGAACGAGAAGGTCGTCGGCCGGGGCGGCGCGTCCGCGTCGACGATCTCCGACCGGTCGAGAATGACCGGAGGCGTCTCCCGGATGATCTTGTCCTTGAACGTGTCCGCGAACCTGTAGAAGCGACGGTTCGCATCGGCCACGGCGGCGACGTGGGCGACGATGTAATCCGCGTCATCGAGGGCTTTCCGCTCGATGTCGTATTGCAGCGTGTGCCAGAGATTGTAGCTCACGTCGAACTGCTCGTCCGCCGCGATCATGGACCCGGTGGTGTGGAGCCTGATGCCGACCTGAACGTCCCGCAGCCAGGGATTCGTCCGCTTCGCCTGGAACGTGAAGAACCCGGCGCCGCCGAAGTCCAGAAACTCCACGCACTTGATCTTGTATCCGCGTGAAAGGATCAGATGCTTCAGCGCGTTGTAGAGCCAGATGGACTCCGCCGCGAACGGGTCGAAGGAATTCCGAAAATCGTACTCGACCTTGGTGTTTGCCTCGGTCAGGATGTCCTGCACGTAGACGACGTCGGCCTTGCCCCTGAGCGCGGCGGCGACCGCGATCTGCGTCTTCTCGTCGGTATTCTCGAAATTGGTGCCGTACAGCAGGACGAGCGCACGCAGGTTCTGATCACCGAACGAGGTCAGGGTGTTGAAGATCCATCGGCCGATCCCGCCCTTCTGCACCGGGTACAGTTCGTTGACGGCGAAGCAGATATCGTAGTGGTTCGCGCTCATGTGTCACCCGAAGATTGTTCCGTAGCTTTCGTTCGACAGCCGCACCACTTCACGATGATAGTCTTCGCACAGGTCCGACAGGTATTTTCTTTGATGATCCCACATTTCCATGAGGGTCTCGGCGCGCGACGCCACCAACCGGATGTTGTCGGGTTCCGGGATCTCCGTCAGGCGGCGCAACTCGTGGTCGGCGCAGAACGGCAGGTTCAGCGGCCCGGTTAGGCACGGGGTGCCGACCGCGATCGCCTCGTTCGCCACCATCGGCTGGCACTCGATCAGCGTGACGGCGCTGACGAGGCTGACGTGCCGCATGATCTCCATGACGTACTTGTTCGGGATATGCCCGAGATACGTCACCCGCGAGTCGTCGGCCAGCGTCCGGAAGTCTCCCGAGGTCAGGGTACTGAAGATCGCCTGGCAGGACGTCGCGAGCATCGCCAGGTGATTGACCTGCATGTTCTTGCGAAGCCCGCGCGTCAGCGGGATGAGCGCGCTGTGCTTCACCTTGTCGGGCTGAAGAAACGGTTGGGGTGCAGAATTGATGATGAGGTGCTCCGAAAAGTCAGGGCACACGCTGTTGAAATTCGGCTTGACCGACAGCAAATCGGTGATGACGCCGCGCCGCTTCTGCCGGACCATCACATCCAGCATTTCGATCTCAAACTGATTGTCGAACTGGGCGGCAGAGACGTGAGAGACGGCGTAACTGCGGACATTCCGGCACGAGGCACTGATGTGCTCGGCAAGTTCCTGAGCGTTATTGGAGTAACCCTGAAACACCACCCGCTGAATGTCATTTTCTTTGATGAACGAGATCACCGGAGCGCTATCGAAGGGGCCTTCCGGTTCGATTCCCATCTTCCAGCCCGGGAGCAGTTCCGTTGCCGAACGGATACCCCACCAGTGCGAGTGAAAGATATGAAGAACACCGGAGACGTCCCAGTCATAGGCGCCTCGCTCGACCTCGTTGAGGGGGCGGAATGTGGGTGGGACAATTCTCGGCTGCATAACAGCATCACACTCCGTGCCACGGTCGCGAATTTTGGTCGACAGAACGAGTACATACGACCTTAGGTCAGCCAAAGAGATCACCAAAACCGGGGCGGTATTCGAGACGTGCTGCTCATTCTTCGTCGTGAATCGGTCGTGCCCCTCTTCAGGGGCGCGTTGATTGGTAAAAAAACGGACAAATCTGTGGCGAAGATGGCATCACGGGCGAAATCTGTCCCGAGAGCAGCCTCGTTCTGCGGCAGGCGCTGACGGGGCGTCGTCGAACAGGGAGGTGGCGCCATCGCGCGCGAGGGTCATCGCCCGCGCCCAGAGCCCCCCCGGCGCGCTCCTCTCGACCCCGCCGGGGCGCGACCCCACGGCATCGACGGCACGCGCTGCGCCGAGACGGCCGGGCATCCATGCCCCGTCCCGCCGCGGCTCGGTCACTCTCCCGTTACCGGACGCGGCGCTGGTGCCCGCTCGCCCGGCGTCGGAGAGAGGATCGGGGCTCCGCGGGCTCGGCGCAGAGAGGGCGAGGCCCGGCAGGATCGTTCGTCGAGAGGGCGTCCGCCGTGCCGATCTCTGAACCCGGCCCTGTCTGATTGTGAAGAATGGCCGCGCCGAGCGGGCGTTGACGGGAGAGGCTCTGGCCCCGCGCTGTCAGGGGCGGTCCCGCGCTTCCGGGCCGGATCGAAGGCGAGACGGGTTTCCCTGCCGGCGTCGCGGCGATCCCACGGCGCCGTCACGAGGCTCGGCCATCATCCCCGGCGGGCTGCCCGGCTTGCCTGCGGCGGCCCTCGCCGGGTCCATCCATGTCAGGGGAGCGGCGCTCTCCCGGAGCGCCTGCGGCCGGCCTCTGTTGACGCCCTCACTCACGGGGGGCGAGCCGCCCCCGCCGCGAATCGGGCGCGAGCGCCGGAGCGCGGGGCGGATCGGCGGCGCGGTTCATCGTGGCCGCGATGACGGTCGGGCAGGGGGGATCCCGCGCGGGTGCCCGGTCCTCCCCGAGAAGCGCGCGGCATCAGGCGGGAGCCCATCCGCTCGCCCATGCGCCGCGGGGCCGGAGCTGAGGATCCGCCCCGGCCCCGCGGCCTCTCCTTCGATGGGTCTGCTCAGCCCTTGACGGCCGCCGCGACCTCGCTCGCGAAGTCCGGGCCCTCTTCCTTCTCGATGCCTTCGCCGAGCGCGTAGCGCACGAAGGCCGCGAGCTTGATCGGGCCGCCGGCCTTGCCCTCGGATTCCTTCAGCACCTGGGCGACGGTCTTCGAGGTGTCGTGCACGAAGGGCTGATCGAGGAGGGTGACCTCCTTGTAGTAGCTCTTCAGGCCGCTCTCGACGATCTTGGCCAGCACGTGGTCGGGCTTGCCGGCGTTCTTCTCGCGCAGGATCGCGCTCTCGCGCTCGACCGTGGCCGGGTCGATGCCGGAGGCGTCGAGCGCCAGCGGGTTCGTCGCCGCCACGTGCATGGCGATCTGGCGGCCGAGGGTCGACAGGACCTCGACGTCGCCGGAGGAGTCCAGTGCCACCAGCACGCCGATCTTGCCCAGCCCCTCGCTGACCTGGCTGTGCACGTAGCTCGCGATCACGCCCTGCGGCACGGTGAGCTTCGCCACCCGGCGCAGCGTCATGTTCTCGCCGATCGTGGCGATGAGTTCCTGCAGGCGGTCCTTGACGGTGGTCTGCGCGCCGGGGAAATGCGCGGCCTCGAGGGCCTCGACGGTCCCCTCGCTGTTGAGCGCGACCTTGGCGGCCTCGCGCACGAAGGCCTGGAAGCTGTCGTTGCGGGCAACGAAGTCGGTCTCGGAATTCACCTCGACGATCGCCGCGTGGTGGCCGGCGGACTCGACCGCGACCAAGCCCTCGGCGGCGACGCGGCCGGCCTTCTTGGCGGCCTTGGCGAGGCCCTTCTTGCGCAGCCAGTCCACGGCGGCCTCGATGTCGCCGGCGGTCTCGTTCAGGGCGGACTTGCAGTCCATCATGCCCGCGCCGGTCTTCTCGCGCAGCTCCTTGACCATCGCTGCCGTGATGTTGGCCATCGGACGTGTCCTTTCCACTCAACCGGATAAAGGGAGCCCGGCGCTGGCACAGCGCCGGGCTGATCAATCGTCACCGAAGTCGGACCGCCCGGGGGCGGCCGGGTCAGGCCGCGGCGGCGGCCTCCACGAAGCCGCGGGCCTGGTTGATCCAGCCGTCCCGCTCGATGCGGCCGTTGAGCTTCAGCTCCGCATCGACCTTGGCCACGTCCTCGGGGGTCATCGCGGCCACCTGCCAGTAATGGTAGATCCCGGCATCGTTCAGCTTCTGGACGAGCTGCGGGCCGACGCCCGTGAGCTTGGTCAGGTCGTCGGGCGCGCCGCGCGGGGCGGCGAGCAGCTCGAAGGGCTCGCCCACGTAGGGCTCGCTGATGTCGACCTGCGCCACCTCGGGCTCGTTGAGGTTCGCCGGCAGCTCCTCGGCCATCGGCTCCTCGGAGGCGCCGATGTCGACGCCGAGCGCGCCCTGGCCGCGAGAGATGCCGTCGATCGCCGCCCGGGCGATCAGGTCGCAGTAGAGCGCGATGGCGCGGCCCGCGTCGTCGTTGGCCGGGACCACGTAGGTGATGCCGTCCGGATCGCAGTTGGTGTCGACGATGGCGGCCACCGGGATCCCGAGGCGCTTGGCCTCCTTGATCGCCAGCTGCTCCTTGTTGGTGTCGATCACGAACAGCAGGTCGGGCACGCCGCCCATGTCCTTGATGCCGCCGAGCGCCTTCTCGAGCTTGTCCTTCTCGCGCGCCAGCATCAGGCGCTCCTTCTTGGTGAGGCCCTGGCCGCCGCCGGCCAGGATCTCGTCGACCTTGCGCAGGCGCTGGATGGAGCCCGAGATGGTCTTCCAGTTGGTGAGCGTGCCGCCGAGCCAGCGGGAGTTCACGAAGTACTGGGCCGAGCGGCGAGCCGAATCCGCCACCACGTCGGCGGCTTGGCGCTTGGTGCCGACGAACAGCACGCGGCCGCCCTTGGCGACGGTGTCGCTCACCGCCTGCAGCGCCTGGTAGAGCGCCGGGACGGTCTGGGCGAGGTCGATGATGTGGATGTTGTTGCGGGTGCCGAAGATGTACGACTGCATCTTCGGGTTCCAGCGGTGCGACTGGTGACCGAAATGCGCGCCGGCCTCGAGGAGCTGACGCATCGAGAAATCGGGAAGGGCCATGATCGTGTGTTCTCTCCGGTTCGATCCGCCGCGGAGGAAGCGACCGGCGCGAGCCGGCCACCGGAAACGCCTCATTCAGGCATGAGGCCGGCTCCGCGTGTGGGATGGCGGGCGCTTTATCGGATCGGGGCCGGAAAGGCAAGGCGGCCCCTTGATCCGGGAGGCGCCCCGCCGGACGGTGCGGGGCCTCCGAATCGGAGGCGGAGGAGACTGCCCGCATGACCACGGACCGCGTCACGCTCTACCACGCGCCCAACACGCGCTCCTCGGCCGCGCTGCTGCTCCTGGAGGAACTCGGCGTTCCCTACGACCTCCAGGTCCTGAACATGAAGGCGGGCGAGAACCGGCAGCCCGGCTATCTGGCGGTCAACCCGATGGGCAAGGTGCCGGCGATCGGCCACGGCGGCGCGCTGGTGACTGAGCAGGTCGCGGTGTTCATCTACCTCGCCGACGCGTTCCCGCAGGCCGGCCTTGCGCCGGCGATCGGGGACCCGCTGCGCGGGCCCTACCTGCGCTGGCTGGCCTATTACGGCAGCAGCTTCGAGCCTGCGGTGGTCGACAGGTCGCGCGGGCTCGGCTCCGACGAGTCCACGCGCGCGATGCTGCCCTACGGCCATTACGATACGGTCATCGGCCTCGTGACGGACCAGCTCCGGCGCGGGCCTTACGTCCTGGGCGAGCGCTTCACCGCCGCCGACCTGCTGTGGGGCACGGCGCTCGCCTGGACGACGATGTTCGGGCTGGTGCCCGAGACGCCGGAGATCCGGGCCTATCTCGACCGCCACAACGCTCGCCCCGCGGTGGCGCGGGTCCGGGAGAAGGACGCCGCGCTCGCCGCGCAGCACGCCGCCTGAGGCGCGGGCCCCGGCCGTCCGGCCGGGGCCCGCCTCCCTGGGACGGGATCAGGCCCGCTGCGCGCCCGCCGGCATGACGCCGTTCGTGCCGGCCTCGGAGGCCGCAGCACCGTCGAGCACCTTCCCGCGCGGCCCGACCCAGCGGCCGACCCACTTGCGCGACCACAGGCTGAGGCAGCCGAGCACCACCGCCGCGAAGGCCGCGTAGACCACGAAGCCCGCCGCGAACCCGCCCGTGTACTGCTTCGACAGCCCCATCGCGTTCGGCAGGATCGCGCCGCCCAGCGCCCCGATCTCGCCGATCATCGAGCCGGCCACCGCGGTGTTGGAGGGCCAGCGCAGGGGCACGAGCTGGAACAGCGCCCCGTTGCCGGCCCCGAGCGCCGCGAAGCAGATCATGAACAGGATCGTGGTGAGCATCAGGGACGGCGAGGCGGTGAGCAGCAGGAAGGAGCCGACCGCGGCGAGCAGCACCACGGTCAGCACCAGGATGCCGCCGATCCGGTCGGCGAAGTAACCGCCCACGACCCGGATGCCCGAGCCCATCAGCGCCGCCAGCATGGTCAGGCGCCCGGCCTCGACCTTCGTCACCGCGAACTGCTCGTAGAAGAAGGTCGGCAGGAAGTTCGACAGGCCGATGAAGCCGCCGAAGGTGATCACGTAGATCAGGTTGAAGGCCCAGCCGTCCTTCTCGAACAGGCAGGCGACGTGCTCGCGCAGGCTCTGGTGCTCGCGGTCCGGCGGCTCCTTGGCGAAGACGATCATGACGAGGAGCGGCACGGCCATGACGAGGCCGGCGAAGCCGTAGACCGCCTGCCAGCCATAGGCCTGGGCGAGGGGCGGGGCGAACAGCACGGCGAGCACCGTGCCCGAATTGCCCGCACCCGCGATGCCCATGGCGAGGCCCTTGTGCTCGGCCGGGAACCAGCCCGAGCCGAGGGACAGCGCCACGCCGAAGGAGGCGCCCGCGATCCCGAGCAGCACGCCCATGGCGAGCACGTCCCCGTAGCTCGCCACCGCGAAGTAGCCGTAGGCCATCGCCAGGATGATCAGCGACATCTCGGTGATCGCGGCGTTCTTGCGGCCGATGTACTGGGCGAGCACGCCGAGGGGGAAGCGCATGATCGCGCCCGCCAGGATCGGCAGGGAGATCATGAAGCCGGTCTGGGCCGGCGTCAGCTTGAAGGATTCCGTGATGAACGGCCCCATCGCGCCGTTCAGCACCCAGATCGCGAAGCAGAAATCGAAGTACAGGAAGGCGGCAAACAGGGTCGGGGGATGCCCCGACTTCATCACGGTCTTGAAATCGGCCATGGGTCGAGCCTCACGCAGGTCCCCCGCGGGGGGTGGTTCGGTGCGTATCGGGAACGGGACGCGGCGAACCGGCTGCGGCCGGATCCTCGAACCCCGTCGGTGCGGACAACCCTGTCCCAAGGCTCGGGCGTCTTTGCCCCTCGGCCGTGACCGGCCAGCCCGGCGCTGCGCACGCAGGAAGCGTGCCAAGCACGCGCCCCCGGCCCGCGCGCCTTCGGGGCGCGGCGGCGCGCGTCGCGCGGGCAGGTGTGCTGAAAGTCGAGGCAGCCGGCGCGCGGACCGCGTCCGCCGGCCTTCGTCCCCGAGACCCGTCGATGGCGGGCCGGCCCGAGACGGGAGCCCTGCGGCGGCCTCCCGGGCTGGTGGTCGGAGAGGGGATCCGCCGCGACCGCGCGGGGATTCGGGGTCAGCCGGCGAGCTGCGCCATCCGGGCGAAGGCCGCGGCGAAGCCCGCGAGGGGCACCGTGATGGTCTCGGCCTCGCCGTTCGGCTTCTGGCCGGTGACGCGCAGCGCGACCGCCGTCCGCATGGCCTCGGTGGCGACCGTGGGCAGGCTGATCGGCGCGATGCAGCCGGCCACCACGCAGGTCGTGTAGGGCGCGCCCTTGCCCAGGGTCGCGTCGTCGAGCTTGAAGGTGATGCCGGGCTCGATCTGCAGGCCGAGGGGCATCAGCACGACGCCCTCGCTGCGGCCGTTCTCCGGCTGGCGCAGCTCGATGCTGAATTGCCGCCGGCCGGTCTGCGCCTCGCCCTGGACCTGCGAGACCTGGCAGCGGCGCGCCTCGCCCTCCCGGCTGCAGCTCACCGTCCAGTCGCCGTAGACCTCGCTGACGGCGCTCGCCCCCGGAGGCCAGCCGGCGGGGGGCGCCGGCGCGGTCGCCGCCGCCGGGGCGTGGGCGGCCGGGGCAGGAGCCGGAGCGGGCTTGGGCGTGGGCCGCCGGACCGGCGGCTTGGCGGGTGTCCGGGGCGCGCTCGGCGCGGGCTCGGGCGCGGCCGGCGCGGGCTCGGGTACGGCCGGCGCCTCGGGTGCGGGCTCCTGCGCGCCGACGGGGGCGGCGCCGAGCGCGAGGGCGAGCGTCAGGGCGAGGCGGAGGGAACGGCTGGACGGCATGAGGCACCTTGGGCAGCCCCGCTGCGCGGGGAAGCAGGGGCACCCTCTAGTGCGCGACGGCCCGGAAGAAAAGGGGCGGGCCGGGTGCGTATCTCATTGAAATCATTCGATATCGATCGACGATCCGGCCCGGTTTTCTTTTCTCATCTGTTTCAAGCTGAGCTCATCCGGTGTGTCTCGGTAATCAGTACGGAGGGAAGAACAAGCAAATCGGACCCACTATCCAGTCGAAGTTTGACCGAGCGGAAGAGCAATGTGGTGTCCCTGCAACTGGCGCGAAAGCTGACGGTCCGGCTCCGGCGCCTGCCGGGGACGCAGCCTCTGGTCGAGGCGATCCGGCGGCGCTGCGTCGGGCTGGGCGTGCGCGAGGTGGCGGATTTCGACGGCGACCTGCGGATCGCCCTCGACCTGCGCGAGCAGGCGGCGAGCGAGATCTTCTGGTTCGGCTACCATCGCGGCGGCGTCGTGCGCTGCCTCAACCGGCTGCTCGGTCCGGGCCAGGTCTTCTTCGATGTCGGGGCCCGCATCGGCGAGATCACCCTGGTGGCGGCCAAGCGGGTCGGGCCGTCGGGCGCCGTCTACGCCTTCGAGGCCGTCGCCACGATGCAGCGCAAGCTCGCCGCCAACGTCGCGGCGAACCACCTGGAGCAGGTCCGGCACCTGCCCTTCGGAGTCGGCGCGGAACGCGGCACCCGCGTGGTGGAGGCCCGGGCCGGCCGCTACGCGGACGACCCGGCCGCCGCCGCCGGGGCGCTTCGCCCCGCGATCCCGACGCAGGTCGCCGAGGTCACCACCATCGACGCCGTCGTGAGCCAGTACCGGCTCGACCGGCTCGACGGCATCCGCCTGGACGTCGAGGGGGCGGAGCTCGCGGCCCTGCGCGGCGCCTTCCGGACGCTGGGGCGCTTCTCGCCCTGGCTGATCGTCGAGGCCTCGCGCGCGGCCTTCGCGGCGCGGGGCTTCGGCCCGGACGACCTCGCCCGCGCCCTGCACGGCTACCGCCTCCATCGCATCGATCCGGACGGGGGCGTGGCTCCCCTGGACGTCGCGGATTTCGGCGAGCGCGAGGCGCTGCTCTGCCTGCCGGTGATGCAGGGGTGAGCGGCGAGCGCTACGGCGTCACGTTCTCGTGCCAGGTACGCCCGTCGCGCTCGATGAGCGCGATCGCCGCCGTCGGCCCCCAGGTGCCGGCCGGGTAGGGGCGCGGCGGCTCGGGCCGGTCCGCCCAGGCCTGCAGCAGCCCGTCCGCCCAGGCCCAGGCCGCCTCGACCTCGTCGCGGCGCATGAACAGGGTCGCGTTGCCGCGCACCACGTCCATCAGCAGGCGCTCGTAGGCGTCCGGGTAGCGCTGGTTGAAGGTCTCCTCGAAGCTGATGTCGAGGCCGGTCGGCCGCAGCCGCATCCCGCCCGGTCCCGGCTCCTTGGTCATCACCTCGAGCTTGATGCCCTCCTCGGGCTGGAGCCGGATCACCAGCCGGTTCGGCTCCCGGGCGAAGGATTCCGGCGGGAAGATGCTGAAGGGCGAGGAGCGGAACTGCACCACGATCTCGGACATCTTCTGGGGCATGCGCTTGCCCGTGCGCAGGTAGAAGGGCACGCCCGCCCAGCGCGGCATCAGCAGTTCGAGCTTCAGGGCCACGAAGGTCTCGGTCAGGCTGCGGGACTCGGCCCCGAGATCCGCGAGGTAGCCCGGCACCGGCCGGCCCTCGACGGCCCCCGCCACGTATTGCCCGCGCACGGTGGTGTGCGGGATCTCGTGGCCGGCGATCGGCTTGAGGGCGCGCAGGACCTTGAGCTTCTCGTCGCGCACCGCGTTCGGATCGAGGGAGAGCGGGCTCTCCATGGCGGTGAGGCAGAGGAGCTGCAGCAGGTGGTTCTGCAGCATGTCGCGCAGCGCCCCCGACGTGTCGTAGTAGCCGCCGCGCCCCTCGACGCCCACCGTCTCGGCCACCGTGATCTGGACGTGGTCGATCACGTCGGCGTTCCACAGCCGCTCGAAGATCGTGTTGGCGAAGCGCAGGGCCAGCAGGTTCTGGACCGTCTCCTTGCCGAGGTAGTGGTCGATCCGGAAGATCTGGCTCTCGGGGAAGACCTCGCCGACCTGGTCGTTGATGGCCCGGGCCGATTCCAGGTCGTGGCCGATCGGCTTCTCCAGCACCACGCGCGACTTCTTGCTGATGAGGCCGTGGGCCGCGAGGTTGCGGCAGATCGGGCCGTAGAGGCTCGGCGAGGTGGCGAGATAATAGCTGCGCACCTGGTCGGGCCGCTCGTCGAGGAGCCGCGCGAGGTCGTCCCAGCCCTCGCTGCCGAGCCCGTCCACCGCCACGTAGGTGACGTGGGCGAGGAAGGCCTCGATCTCCGCCGGGTCGAGATCGGCGGCGGGCACGTGCCGCTTCAGGGCGGCCAGCGCCATCTCCCGGTACTCCGCGTCGCTGTGGCGGCTGCGCGCCGCGGCCACGATGCGGCTCGTGTCCGGGATCTGGCGGTCCCGGAAGCGGTAGTAGAGCGCCGGCAGGAGCTTGCGCATCGTGAGGTCGCCGGTGGCGCCGAACACGACGCCGTCGAAGGACGCGACGGGAATGATCTTGGGCATGCCGCCTAGAAGCCTCCGGTTTCCGCTCGGGAACGATGCAAGGGTTCCGCCAGGGCGCGGCGCGCGGAAGCCACCCCGCCGAGGGGCGTCACGCCCCCCGGGAATCCTCGTCCCTCATGTACGCCGAGAAGGCGTCCTTGTAAGCGGGGTGCCAGCGCGACAGGGCGGGGCGGTTCTCGACGAGGTCGCCGATGGCCCAGCGCATGCGCTTCTCGTCCTGCGCCCGGGTGGTCTCGTTATCGGGGCAGAGGATGTAGAAGTCGCCCGCTTCCATCGCCGCCGCCATCGTCTCGACCGTCTGCTCGGGCGTCCAGGCGCCCGCGGGCTTCTCCGCCACGCCGCGCGCCCGCGTCAGGCCCGTATAGACGAAGCCCGGGATCAGGAGGTGGGCGGTGACCGGCACGCCGCGCTCCCGCAATTCGTGGGCGAGGGCCTCCGCCACCACCTTCACGCCCGCCTTGCTGACGTTGTAGGGCGTGTTGCCCGGCGGCGTCGTGATGCCCTGCTTGGAGCCCGTCACGACCACGGCGGCGGGGATGCCGGCCTCGATCAGCCCGGGCACGAAGACCTGCAGCGCGTGGATCACGCCCCAGAGGTTGGTGTCGAGGATGCGGTGCCAGGTGGCCTCGTCCGAGAAGAAGCGTCCGCCCGCCTCGATCCCGGCATTCGCCATCAGGAAGGAGACGGGGCCGAGATCGGCGGCGGCGGCGCGCAGGGCCTCGACCGCCTCGCGCCGCGCCACGTCGGTGGGCACCGCCCGGACCGTCGCGCCGCCCTGCGCCACGGCGGCGGCGGCGGCGTCGAGGGCCTCGCCCGGCAGGTCGGCCAGCACGACCGCCATGCCGCGGGCGGCGCAGTGATGGGCGGCGGCGAGACCGATGCCGCTCGCCGCCCCGGTGATGACGGCGACCCGGCCCGGCGCCAGCGCGGGGTGATCTGTCATGGTGTCCTGCCTGACGTGAGAGGGTTGCGCGCCCGAGATAGGGCGCACCGCCGCCCTCGCATACGGGTGCGGCGGTGCGCCGGAGGGGCCCGGGTGGCACGGATCTTGGAAACAATTCCGCGGCCGGGGTTGCGCCGGGGGAGAGCGCCATGCTGCGGGTGACCACGATGCAGGTCGGGACGGACGCGCCCGCGCCGGTCGAGACCATGCTGGCGGCCCTGCGCCGCGCCGTCGACCGCGACCTCGTGCCCGATCTCCGCCGGATCGACGAGGAGGGGCATCACCCCGAGGCCGCCCTGCGCGCCTTCGGCGAGGCCGGCGCCTACGCGGCCCACCTGCCGGCCGGCGGACCGCTCGGCCCGGCGGATCTGCGCGGCGGCGTCCAAGCGGTCGCGGAGGCCGGCGAGCATTGCCTCACCACCGCCTTCTGCATGGCCTGCCAGGCGGCGCTCGCCTTCACGGTCGCCTGCTCGGACAATGCCCGCCTGCGCGCCGCGATCGGGCCGCCGCTGGCCTCCGGCGCGCTGCTCGGCGGGCTCGCCCTCGACAATCCGATGAAGACCTATATGGGGCTGGAGCGCCTGAGCCTGACCGGTGAGCGCGCGGCCGGCGGATATCGCGTCAGCGGCAGCCTGCCCCTGGTGCCCAATCTCGGTCCCGACCGCGTCTTCGCGGCGGTTTTCGCCCGGCCCGAGGGGCGCTCGGCGATGGCGCTGATGCGGTGCGGCGCCGAGGGGCTGCGCCTCTCCGGAACGGGGCGCGGCTTGGCGCTGAGCGCCAGCCGCACCTGCGCGGTCGACTTCGACCACGTCGCGGTGCCGGACGAGGATCTCCTCGCCGACCCGCTCGACGGCTTCTACCGGCGGATCCGCGCCGGATGGCTGCTGCTGCAGGCCGGCATGGCGATCGGGCTGGTGCGCGACTGCCTGCGCCAGATGCGCGACGTCGCCCGCACGCTCGCGGGGGTCAACCGCTTCCTCGACGTCCAGCCGCGGGAGGTCTCGGACCGCCTCGACGCCCTGGAGGACGAGGTCGACGTCCTGGGGACCACCCCGTTCGAGACGGATCCGGGCTACTGGCGGCGGGTCCTGGAGGCGCGCCTCGCCGCCGGCGAACTGGCCCTCTGCGCCGCGCAGGGCGCGCTTCTCCACGTCGGACCGGCGGGCCTGCGCGACGGGGCGGAGGCCCAGCGCCGGCTGCGCGAGGCCGCATTCCTCGCCGTCGCGACGCCGGCCACCAAGCACCTCCGGCGGATGCTCGCGGAGCTGCAGCATTGAGTTCGACGGCCCGGCACCGGTGGTGAGACATGGCCCCGGCCCGCCGCAGCCGCGGCAACCTCGATCAAGGGAGAGACCGATGAAGCGCGAAGACCTGACGGAGAAGCTCCTCGACATCAAGCGCGAGAAGGGCTGGACCTGGAAGCACATCCAGGAGGAGATCGGGGGCCTCTCGCCGATCCTGATCACGGCCGCCTGCCTCGGCCAGATGAAGCTGCCGAAGGCCCAGGCGAAGAAGGCCGCCGCCCTGTTCGGCCTGTCGCAGGCCGAGGAGCGGTTGCTCAACGAGGCGCCGTATCGCGGCTCGATCCCGGCGCTGCCGCCCACCGACCCGCTGATCTACCGCTTCTACGAACTCGTGATGGTCTACGGCACCACCTGGAAGGAGCTGATCCAGGAGGAGTTCGGCGACGGCATCATGTCGGCCATCGACTTCAACATGGAGATGGCGCGGGAGGCCAACAACAAGGGCGACCGCGTGAAGCTGACCATGTCGGGCAAGTTCCTGCCCTACAAGTATTACGGCAACGAGGAGGGCGTGCCCGACTACGGCTTCAAGGAGCCGTGAGCGGCTCGGGCTCGACCTCGCCGACCTGGCCTAGCCCGTCCTGCACCACGCACGCGAAGGCGAGGAGGTCGACCGCGGCCGCCCCGCCGCGCAGGAGCGCCCGGGCGGCGGCGTTGGCGGTGGATCCGGTGGTCATCACGTCGTCGACGAGGAGCACGCGCCGGCCCGCCAGCCTCGCCCGCGCCGCCCGCGGCACCCGGAAGGCGCCCTGGAGGTTCTCGGCCCGCGCCGCCCGCGTCAGCCCGACCTGCGGCCGCGTGCGTTTGACCCGCGCCAGCAGGCCCGGCGCGATCGGCACCCCGCTGCCCCTCGCGGCGTGTCGGGCGAGCAGCATCGCCTGGTTGAAGCGCCGCCGCCACAGGCGCCAGCGCCAGAGCGGCACCGGCACGATCACGTCCGCCTCGGCGATGAGGTCGCGTCCCGCCCGGGCCATCATGGCCCCCATGGCCCGGGCGAGGTCGAGCCGGTCCTCGTACTTCAGCCGATGGACGAGCCGCCGCGCCGTGAGGTCGTAGCGGACGGCTGCCCGGGCCCGCGCGAAGGCCGGCGGATCGGCCAGCGCGGCCGGCGAGACCAGCCCCGGCATCCCCAGATCGATCGCGAAGGGCGTGCCGAGGCGCTCGCAGAAGGGCCGCTCGATGAAGCGCATGCCGCGCCAGCAGGCCGGGCAGAGACCGTGCGGCGTGCCGGTGGCCGCCCCGCAGGCGATGCAGGTCGGCGGGTAGATCAGTTCCAGCGCGGCCCGCAGGGCCGGGCCGGCGCGCCGCGCGAGCGTGCCGGCCGCGGCCGCCGCCCGCGGAAGCATC
Source organism: Methylobacterium sp. JK268 (assembly GCF_054052225.1). Taxonomy (NCBI): domain Bacteria; kingdom Pseudomonadati; phylum Pseudomonadota; class Alphaproteobacteria; order Hyphomicrobiales; family Methylobacteriaceae; genus Methylobacterium; species Methylobacterium sp. JK268. The sequence continues at coordinate 42,192 of NZ_JBSVZN010000044.1, forward strand.
CCCGGAGGCCCCGCCTCTTCCATGCCGCGTTCCTCCGCACCGAACAACCGGGCCGATCATGCCGCAGGGGAAGACGCGCGCGAACCTCCCGGCGTCGTCGCGGGAGCGGCGGGCGCGGGCTGGCGGGCGCCCGCCCTCGACGCCATCTATCGCTCCACCATGACCGCGCCGCCCCCGCTCTTCGACGCCGCCCTGATCCGCAAGCGCCTCGCGCGGGCCGGCGCGGCCGGCTTCGCCGATTTCCTGGTCGCGCGGGCCTGCGCGGATCTCGGCGAGCGCCTCGGCACCGTCCTGCGCAGCTTCGAGGCCGCCCTCGATTGCGGCACGCCGACCCCGCAGGCCGCGTCCTGGCTGCGCGCCAGCGGCCGGGCGGCCCGCGTCGTGCGCCTCGCGCCCGTGCCCGAGGCCGCCGCGCCCGGCCACGGCCTCGCGGTGGGTGATCCCGAGGCGCTGCCCTTCGGCGAGGGGGCCTTCGACCTCGCCCTGTCGCTCCTGGCCCTGCAGCACGCCAACGACCTCCCGGGCGCGCTGATCCAGATCCGCCGGGCCCTGCGCCCGGACGGGCTCTTCGTCGGCTGCCTGCTCGGCGGGCGCTCGCTGACCGAGCTGCGGCAGGTGCTGGCCGAGGCGGAGAGCGAGGTCGAGGGCGGGGTGAGCCCCCGGGTCGCCCCCTTCGCGGAGGTGCGCGACCTCGGCGCCCTGCTGCAGCGGGCGGGCTTCGCCCTGCCGGTGACCGATGTCGAGACGGTGCCGGTGCGCTACGCGACGCCCTTCGGGCTGATGCGCGATCTGCGCGCGATGGGGCTCACCAACGCCCTGCGCGAGCGGCGCGGGACGCTGCGCCGCGCCACCCTGATGCGGGCGGCCGCCCTCTACGCCGAGCGCTTCGCCGACGCGGACGGGCGGGTGCGCGCGACCTTCGAGCTGATCTGGCTGTCGGGCTGGGTGCCCCACGAGAGCCAGCAGAAGCCCCTCCGGCCCGGCAGCGCCACGATGCGGCTCGCCGACGCCCTGGGCACCACCGAGCACAGGAGCTGACGCCATGAAGGAGCCGGGTCCCGACCACCCGATCACCATCGCGCCGAACCCGCACCGCGTCCGCGTGGTGCTGGGCGGCGTGATCGTCGCCGAGACCACCCGCGCCCTGACCCTTCGGGAGGCCGGCCTCGCGCCCGTGCAGTACATCCCGCGCGAGGACGCGGAGTGGGACCTGTTCGAGCGGACGTCCCATTCGACCCACTGCCCCTACAAGGGCGACGCCAGCTACTATTCGCTGACGGCGGGCGGCGTGGAGCGGGCGAACGCGGTCTGGAGCTACGAGCAGCCCTTCCCGGCGGTGGCGCCGATCAAGGACCACCTCGCCTTCTACCCGAGCAAGGTCGATGCGATCGAGGAGTTTGCGGATTAGAGCAGTGTCCGACGACGGGGCTGCCGGTTCGTCGAAGACGATCCGGCAGAAGCAAAGACCTGGAGCAACGCCCGCGCGACACGCGATCGGGCGTCGCTCCAGTCCCGAAGCGGGGCTCTCGACGTGACGCGACCGCCGAGGCGGACAGGCCCGCCCTCGCCGCCGCAAGCTGGAGACGAACCATGAGTGATGGCTATCCCTCGATGACGGCGCTCCTGGGCCTTCTCGCCCTCGCCGGCTACCAGAACCGGGACAAGCTCGCCGAACTGCTCGGCGGTTCCGGTCAGGCAACTCCCGCGCCCACGCCATCCGGTGCGGCACCGGGCGGTGCGGGCGGGGGCCTGGGCGGCCTCCTCGGCGGCCTGCTCGGCAACCAGCGGGGCGCGGCCCCGGGTGGCTTCCTGAACAGCGGCCTCGGCGAGATGCTGGAGCGCTTCCAGCAAACCGGCCACGGCGCGGCGGCGCAATCCTGGGTCGACCACGGTCCCAACCAGGAGATCGCCCCGCACCAGCTGGAGCAGGCCATCGGGCCGGACGTGCTGGCGAGCCTGACCCAGCGCACGGGCCTGTCCCGGGAGGAATTGCTGTCCCGGCTGTCCCGGGAGCTTCCCCACGCTGTGGACCGCTATACGCCGGACGGGCGCGTCCCGGCGTAGCGTTTCTGGGCTGCACCCGGGGCGACTACCCGGGCGCTGCCTTCTTCCGGACGACTGAAGCGTCAGCGGAAGGAGGTCCGGGAACGAGCACAGGGACTCGGCGCGAAGCGGCTCCGCACGCCAGCACCGTCGTCAAGAAGCGCACGCTTCGCGACGTCTCGCGCCGGTTTCCATGTCGCATTCCGCCGTCGCTGCAGGCGCCCGGAAACGGGGTACCCCACAGGCCATCTCACGGTCCTGCGAGACGGTTTCGATCGAGCGGTCGGCGTCGGGTCCGGCAGGGAGCGGGTGCCGCTGACCGGAACCCGATCCCACCTCAAGGGCCGAGCAGGTCGACGAGCGCCGGCAGCAGCGGCAGGTCGGCGGGCGGCATCGGATAGGTCGAGAGGTCGCGCGGGCGCACCCATCTCAGCGCCTGGCCCTCGCGCGGCTGCACCATGCCCTCCCAACGGCGGCAGATGTAGAGCGGCATCAGCAGGTGGAAGCTCTCGTAGGCGTGGCTCGCGAAGGTGAGGGGGGCGAGGCAGGCCTCCTTGACGGCGATGCCGAGTTCCTCGGCGAGTTCGCGGATCAGGGTTTCCTCGGGCCGCTCGCCGGGCTCGATCTTGCCGCCCGGAAACTCCCACAGGCCCGCCAGCGTCTTGCCCTCCGGACGCTGGGCGAGGAGCACGCGCCCGTCCGTGTCCACGAGGGCGACGGCGACGACGAGGAGGAGCTTCAGGGGCGCGGTCATGCGGCGCGGTTAACCCGGCGGGCCGGCGTTGCAAAGGCCCGCGTCACGGCGCGATCGACCACGTGACCTCCACGGCCGCATTCACCGCCACGGTGCCGGCCGCGACCGGCACGGCCTGCTTGGCCGCCCCCGCGGCGCGCATCCGGGCCACGGGGGCCGCACCCGCGTCGCGGGGCGGCGCGAGGACGCGCTCGATCCGCCCGAGCCGGAACGCGCCCGCCCGCGCCAGGGTCTCGGCCTGCCGGATGGCGTCGCGCATCGCGCCCGCGCGCACCTCGTCCTCCGCGGCGCTCGCGTCGCGCAGGCCGAAGGTCACGCCCCCGATCCGGTCGGCGCCCCCCTCGGTGAGGCGGCGCAGCAGGTCCCCGAGCCGTCCGGGATCGGAGAGCCGGATCTCGACGGCGTTCGTCGCCTCGTAGCCGTCCGGCACCTCGCGGAAGGCGCCGGTGGCCTCGCGGACCGGGCGCATCACCGGCTGCAGGGTGACGGCGGAGGTCGAGACCTCCGCGCCGAGGTCCTTGGCGAGGGCGACGACGCGGCCCGCGGCCTGCGAGTTCTGGTCGAGGGCCGCGCCGGCGCTCGGCGCGCGCCGCTCGACCGCGACCGAGACGGCGGCGGTGTCCGGCACGACGTCGGCGCTCGCCCGGCCGATCACCGTCAGGCGTCCCGGCTCCTCGGCGAGGGCCGGGACGGCGGCGAGCGCCACGGCCGCCGCGAGAGCTGCCGCCGCCGCTGCCCGCCCGCGCCTCACGAGCGGTAATCCCCGTTGATCTCCACGTAGGCCTTGGTCAGGTCGCAGGTCCAGACCCGGGCCGTGCCGGCGCCGAGGCCGAGATCGACGCGGATCGTCACCTCGGATTCGCGCATCACCGCGCTCGCCGCGTCCTCGCTGTAGGCCGGGTCGCGGGCGCCCTCCACGGCGACGCGGACATCCCCGAACCAGATCGCGAGGCGATCGCGCTCGGCGGGCTCGCCGGCCTTGCCGACCGCCATCACGACGCGGCCCCAATTGGCGTCCTCACCCGCCACCGCGGTCTTCACCAGGGGCGAGTTGGCGATCGAGAAGGCGATGCGCCGCGCCGAAGAATCGTCCGTCGCGCCCTCGACGCGCACCGTCACGAACTTGCGCGCGCCCTCGCCGTCGCGGGCGACGAGCTGGGCGAGTTCGATCAGGAGGTCGTCGAGCGCCGCCGCGAACGCCGCGAGGGCGGGATCCTGCGCGTCGGTGACGGGGGCGTTGCCGGCCCGGCCGGTGGCGAAGAGGAGCAGCGTGTCGGAGGTGGAGGTGTCGCCGTCGACCGTGACGCAGTTGAAGCTGCGCTCGGCCCCGTCGCGCAGCAGCCGCTGCAGCACCGGCGCGGCGATCGCCGCGTCCGTGAACACGAAGGAGAGCATCGTCGCCATGTCCGGGGCGATCATGCCGGCGCCCTTGGCCATGCCGTTGATCGTCACCTCGCGGTCGCCGAGGCGGACCCGCCGCGTCGCGAGCTTCGGGAAGGTATCGGTCGTCATGATCGCCCGGGCCGCCTCCGCCCAGGCGGCCGAACCGTCGCCGGTGCGGCCCGCGCAATCCGCCAGCACGCCCTCGAACTTGGTGGCGTCGAGCGGCTCGCCGATCACGCCGGTCGAGGCGACGAACACCTCCTGCGGGGTGCACGAGGCGGCGGCCGCCGCGATCTCGGCGGTGAGGCCCACCGCCTGGGCGCCCTTCAGGCCCGTGAAGGCGTTGGCGTTGCCGGAATTCACCACCAGGGCCCGCGCCGCCCCGCCTGCGAGCTGGGCGCGGCACCAATCCACCGCCGCGGAGGGGCATTTCGAGCGCGTGAACACGCCCGCCACCTGGGTGCCGGGCTCCAGCAGTACGAACAGCACGTCGGTGCGGCCCTTGTAGCGGATGCCCGCCTGGGCCGTGGCGAGGCGGACGCCCGCGACGGGCGGCAGGTCGGGGCTGTGGTCCGGGGCGAGCGGCGAGACGGGATGGGACATGCGGGTCTCCGGTCTTCCGCCGGCCCGCCGGGCCGGCGCGGCGGTGTTGCCCCGGGCGGTGCCGCGCCGTCAACCGGCGGGGCGCGGGACGGACGCGCCCGCGCGCCGAACGGAGCATGAACTTGGAAAGGTCTTTTCCGATTCGCCCGGTTCCGGGGGTGGGACACAGAAGGATCGCATCTAGAGTTGAAAAATCGCACCTAGAGGAGCAATCTTCGGTCTGCGTGACGCAAGGTCCGCTTCTCGTCCCGGAGGTCTCGCTTGGCTCACCCGCATGTTCTGCGCGACATGGCCCTGTTCGTGGAGGTGGCCCGGCGCAAGAGCTTCAGCCAGGCAGCGGCGGCGCTCGACGTCCCGATCTCCTCGCTCTCGCGGCGGATCACGCAGTTCGAGGCGGCGATCGGCCTGCGCCTGCTCGACCGCACCACCCGCAAGCTGGTGCTGACCCCGCACGGCGAGGCCTATTACGAGCGCGCGACCCAGGTTGTGGAGGAGGCGCAGCGCAGCTTCGACGAGATGATCGCGCAGGCCCGGGGCCCGAGCGGCCCGCTGCGCCTGAGCGCCCCGGTGGAGGACTGGGTCCTGCGGGTCCTGCCGGCCGTGGTGGCGGAGTTCGCGCGGGCCCACCCGCACGTCACCGTGCATGTCGAGCTGCGCGCGAGCGGGGCGGAGCCGGCGGAGAACATCGACGTCGCGATCCTGGCGGAGGAGCCCCGCGAGGCCGCGACGGCGGCGAGGCGAATCGGCTCCCTGGCGACGGGGCTGTTCGCGTCGCACGGCTATCTCGCGCGGGCCGGGACGCCGCGTCACCCGGACGACCTCGCCGCGCACGACCTCCTGGCGGCCAAGCCGGGCGGCGCGATCGTCCTCGACCGCGACGGCGAGACGGCGACGGTGACGGCCCGGGGGACGATCTCCTCCTCCAGCCCGCCGCTGGCCCGGTGCCTCGCCGCGTCGGGCGAGGGGATCGCGCTCCTCCCGGTGATGGACGCGGAGGGCAGCGAACTCTGCCGCGTCCTGCCGGAGTGGAGCGGGCCCGCCGTGCCGGTCGTGGTCGCGGCGCGATCGCGGCTGATGCCCGCCAAGGTGCGGGCCTTCATCGAGGTCGGGGGCGGCCGCCTGGCCGGGCTGCTCGGTGCCGAGGCGGCCGACGCGGACCCGCCCCTGCTCCACGCCTGCCGGGCGTGACGGCCCTCGACGGGCCGGACGGGGACCCGGGCGCGGACCGCGCGCCGCTCACCGCCCGTCGTCCCGGGAGCCGCTTGCCTCCCGGCGGTCCCGCGCGCGACAGGAGGGCCGGCGGGAGGCCGGCGGATGACGGATGGCGGACAGGGTGAGGGAGTCTTCGCGCCCCTGCGGCTCGCTCCGGGCGAGGCGGCCGCGCGGGTGGTGCGGGCCGACGCGGTTCTCGCGGGCCTGCCGCCGGAGCGGCGCGCCCTGCCGGACGACGAGGCGGCGCGGATCGCGCGGTTCCGTCAACCCGGCGACCGCCACGAGCGGGAGGCCGGCCACGGCCTGATGCGCCACCTCCTGGCGGCGGAGATCGGCGCCGCGCCGGGCGAGATCGTCCTGCTTCGCGACGCCCACGGGCGCCCTCGGCTCCCCGGGGCGCCGGATCTCGACCTCAACCTGAGCCACGGCGCCGGCTGGGTCGCCGTGGCGATCGCGCGGGGCGGCCGGGTCGGGGTCGATGTCGAGGGCGCGAGCCGGCCGGTGGAGTGGGACCGGCTGGTGACGCAGTTCCTTCATCCGGCGGAGATCACCGCCTACCGCGCCCTGCCGCCGGCGCTCCGCCCCGCGCGGGCGCTGGAACTCTGGTCCGTGAAGGAGGCCTGCCTCAAGGCGAGCGGGGAGGGGCTGGCGGCCGAGCCGAGGCGCCTGCGCCTCGACGCGGACGGGGCCGGCTGGATCCTGTCCCATCGCGGCCTGCGGCTGCGGGCGTGGTCGCGCGTGCTCGCCGACGGGGCCCGCTTCGCCTGGGCCGGCGAGGAGGGGCTGCGCTGGCGGGTGGTGGCGGGCGCGGCCTGACGCCCGCGGGCTTCGTCAGATCAGCGCGCCCATCCCGGTGGCCGCATGCTGCGGGAACCGCTCCGCCAGCGCGCGGCGGAGCTTCTCCAGGGCGCGGTTCTCGATCTGGCGCACCCGCTCCTTCGAGATGCCGAGCCGGTGCCCGAGCGCCTCCAACGTGGCCTGATCCTCGGCGAGGCGCCGCTCGTGCAGGATGCGCAGCTCGCGCTCCGAGAGCACCGTCAGGGCCTGGCGCAGCCAGGTGAGGCGCCGCTCGCCGTCGACCGCGTCCGACACCGCCTCGTCGGGCAGGGGCGAGGTGTCGACCAGGAAGTCGACGCGCTCGGCCGAGGCGTCGCCCTCGTCGGTGATCGGCGCGTTGAGGGACATGTCCGGGCCCGACAGGCGCGCATCCATCAGCGCCACGTCCTCGCGGGAGACGCCGATGGCGATGGCGATGCGGCTGTGGATCTCGTCGCCCACCCGCTCGTCGGTGGATTGCATCAGGCGGGCGCGCAAGCGGCGCAGGTTGAAGAACAGGGCCTTCTGGGCCGAGGAGGTCCCGCCCCGGACGATCGACCAGTTGCGCAGGATGTAGTCCTGGATCGAGGCGCGGATCCACCACGTGGCGTAGGTGGAGAAGCGCACGTCCCGCTCCGGCTCGAAGCGGGCGGCGGCTTCCATCAGCCCGACATGGCCCTCCTGCACGAGGTCGGCCATCGGCAGCCCGTAGTGGCGGAAGCGGCCGGCCAGCGCGATCACGAGGCGCATATGGGCTGAGATCAGGCGGTGCAGGGCGCGCTCGTCGCGCTCGTCCTTCCAGCGCACCGCCAGGCCGCGCTCCTCTTCCCGTTCCAGGAAGGGCGCGTCCATCGCCATGCGGACGAACTGCCGACGAATTCCTGCGATCTCCGCCATCCCCGCCTCCGTCAGCCCCTGCGCATGGTGCCCTGACGGGATCGCGCGATGGCGCGCGCATCCGATCGACGTCCCGACGGGCCTCCGACAACGGCGCATCGGCGACAATGGTTCCGCGCCGCGGGCGCACGTTCGCGCCAGGCGCGGACCGCTGTGGCTCTTCTGCAACGAAAAAGCCCGGCCGCGAGGCCGGGCTTCGATCGGGGCGGAAGAGGGCCGGATCAGGCCGCTTCGGCCTCGTCCTGCAGGTCTTCGGCGTCGTTTTCGCCCTCGGCCTCGGCGGCCTTGGTCCGGCGGGGCGACTTGGCGAGGCTCTGCTCGATCAGCTTGAGCGATTCCGTGTCCGTGATCCGGTTGACCGCGGCAATCTCGCGCACCACCCGATCCAGCGCCGCCTCGTAGAGCTGCCGCTCCGAGTAGGACTGCTCGGGCTGGGCCTCCGAGCGGAAGAGGTCGCGCACGACCTCCGTCACCGCGATCAGGTCGCCGGAATTGATCTTCGCCTCGTATTCCTGCGCGCGGCGCGACCACATCGTCCGCTTCACGCGGGCGCGGCCGGTCAGGACGTCGAGGGCCTTCTTCACGAGCTCGGGCTCGGCGAGCTTGCGCATGCCGACCGTGTTCGCCTTGGCGGTCGGGACCCGGAGGACCATCTTGTCTTTCTCGAACGACACCACGAACAGCTCGAGCTTGTAGCCGGCGATCTCCTGCTCCTCGATGGCCGTGATGCGGCCTACGCCGTGGGCCGGATACACGATCGCTTCGCCGGTCTTGAAGCCCTGACGGGCTGCTGTCGTCTTCTTGGCGGTCGTCATGCGGGGGTGGCCTCCAGATCGCCGTCCACGGTCTTCACGCCGCGGGCGGGTCATGTCGTCCGGGTCAGGGAACCCGGCGGAAAAACGATGCCAGTCGGACGTCCCGGAAGACGTCCGCCAGTCCCTGTCAACCGATAGCTAAGGAACGCTCGATCAGTTCGCGGATCAGGAAAAACCCACCACGACCGACACACATGCGGCAGGGCCCTTTCGAGAAATAGTCCCGCTCGCCGGGCACGTGCCGCACGTCGAACGTAAGCGACGGTGACAGGGACCCTAGCACGCAGAGGCCCGAAAATCAAAGAAATTCAGGCGCGCGACGCGCATGGCAGCGCATCACGCACCGTATCGGTTCAAGCTGTGGATACCCGCGGCCATGGTCGCCGCGGCCGAGTTCAGTCGCCCGAGCCCGGGTTCGCCGAGAAGTGCGCGTCGAGCTTGCCGGACACGCCGTCCCACTCCTTGGCGTCGGCCGGCGCGGTCTTCTTCTGGGTGATGTTGGGCCAGCTTTTGGCGTAATCGGCGTTGAGCTTGAGCCACTGCTCCAGGCCCGGCTCGGTGTCCGGCTTGATCGCCTCGGCGGGGCATTCGGGCTCGCAGACCCCGCAATCGATGCACTCGTCGGGGTGGATGACGAGCATGTTCTCACCCTCGTAGAAACAGTCCACGGGGCAGACCTCCACGCAGTCCATGTACTTGCACTTGATGCAGTTCTCTGTGACGACGTAGGTCATGAGCCGGTCGGTCCTCGAGCAGCGGGGCGGGGCGCCGCGGCGCCCGGATGGCTTCGCCGCGCTCTAGCCCCTGCCCGGGACGCTGGCAAGCACCGGCGCGGGGATCCGGCCGGGCGTCCCAACGCGTCGACGGTCACCCGGCCCTCAGCCCGGCGCCGCCCCGTCGGTGGCGTCCGCGTAGAGGAGCCGCGCCTCGGGGGCGGGGCCGCGGCGCTCGCCGAGCGCCAGCACCCGCACCGCCACGGTCGTGTGGGCGGCCGCCACCGTCACGACGTCGCCCACCGCGATCGCCTTCGCGGCGGCCTCGGCGCGCTGCCCGTTCACCCGCACGTAGCCGTCCGCGATCAGGCGGGCGGCGAGGCTGCGGGTCTTGGCGAAGCGGGCGAACCACAGCCACTTGTCCAGGCGCTGCCGGTCCTCCCGCATGGCCCCTCAGCGCTTGTCGCCGTCCCGGGCCTCCATCTGCGCCTTGAGCGCGAGGAGCTTGGCGAAGGGGGAATCCGGGTCCGGTGCCCGCTCGCGGCGCGGGGGCCGGTTGTCCCCCTGGCCGCCGCGATAGCCGCCGTCGCGCCGCTCCTGCGGCGGGCGGCCGCCGCGATCCCCCTCCGGCCCGCGGCCGTTCTGCGGGCCTCCCCGCGGCGGGCGGCCCTCGGCGCGGCTGCCCTCGGCCGGACGCTCGCCCCAGCGATGCATCGGACGGTTCTGCGGCCGCGCCGGGCGGTCCGCCGCCGGACGGTCGCCGGGTGGGCGCTCCTCCGTCCGGCCCGGCTCGTCGCGGCGCGGGGGGCGGCCATCGGCGTGGCGCTGGGCGCCGTTGTGCTGCGGCCGGCCGCGGCCCTGGTGCCGGCCCGCTTGGCCGCGCTGGTGCCGGTGCAGCCGCCAGACCTCGATCAGGATCGGCTCGGCCGGCTCTGCCGGCGCGGCCTCGGCCTGCGCCGCCTCGCCCTCGGTCGGGACGGTCTCGGGAGCCGCCTCGATCCCGTCCGGCCCCGTCTGCGCGGACGCATCCTCGTGGCTCGGGGCGGCCTCCGCGGCCGGGTCGCTCGCCGGCGGGGCGGCCGTCTCGCCGGTCTCCGGAGGGGCCGTCACGGCCTCCAGCGTCTCGGACGCCTCGTGGGTTTCGGACGCCAAATGGGTTTCGGACGCCAAGTGGGTTTCGGTGGTCTCCGGCTCCGGAGCGGCCGGCGCGGCGGCCTCCGCCTCGGGCGCGGCGGCGTGGAGGGCCGGCCCCTCGGTCAGCGGCGCCTCCTGCACCGGAGCGTCCTGCACCGGCGCGTCCGCGGCCAGGGTATCGGCGGCCTCCGGCTCGGGCGCATCGGCGGCGGCCTCGTGAGAGGCCCCATGAGCGGTCTCCTGGGCACCCTCTTGAGCCTCCTCATGGGACGCCTCCTCATGGGACGCCTCCTCTTGGGGCGCGTCCTCCCGGGGTGTCTCCTCGCCGGCCGGCGCGGCCTCGGGGGAGGCGGCCACCTGGATCGGCGTGGTCGGGGCGGCCGGCCGCAGCGGCACGGTGATGGCCGGTCCGGCGCGGCGGTCCACCACGTAGCCGAGGGACTTCAGGATCGAGGCGAAATCCTCGCCCGAGCAGCCGACCAGCGAGGTCATGCTGACGGTGGGCACGAAGCCGTCCCGGTCGGCGGCGCCGGGGGGTGGCTCGCCCGGCGTGGTGCCGGGCACGTAGGCGATGGCCGGCCGGATCAGGTCGGCGAGGCGCTCCAGGATGTCGACGCGCACGGCCCGCCCGCCGCAGACGCGGAATCCCGCGGCGCGGTAGAGGCCCTTGGCGATCTCGGTGTCGACCGGCATCGAGGTGCGGCCGGAGCCGGCCAGATGCGCGATCTCGTCGAGGCCGCGCTGGTCGAGGCCGCCGTTCTGCAGCGCCCAGAGCTGGGCCGCCAGCGTGCGCGGCGCGGGCTTGAGCAGGGCCGGCATGTAGATGTGGTAGGCGCCGAAGCGCACGCCGCGCTTGCGCAGGGCCGCGCGGCCCTCCTGGTCGAGGCTGCGCATTTCGGTGACGACGCGGGCGCGCTCCAGCACGCCGAGCGCCTCCGAGACCTGGAAGCCGATCCCGCGGGCGAGCCCCTGCAGGTCCTCGGCCGCCTCCAGCTCCAGGGCCGGCCCGAGCAGGCGCACGATGTGGGCCTTGAGCCAGGCGGTCAGCCGGCCCTCGACCTTGTCGCGGGCCGGGCCGGTGAGCTGCTCGTCGGCGAGGAGGCGAAGCGACGGCGCGTAGAGCTTGTCGCCGGGCACGAGCTTGGCGACCGGGTCGCCGGTCCACCGGATGGTGCCGTCGTTCGACAGCACCAGGGCGGCGTCGGCCGCCGCCGCGAAGCGGTCGGCCCGCGCCTCGATCTCGCTCGCGAGCGCCTTCTCGGCGACGCTCCGGAGGGTCTTGGCTTCCTGGCCCTCCGCGCCAGGGTCCGGCACGAACTGGAACCCGAGCAGGTGGCCGACGTGCTGGCCCTCGACCGTCACGTCGCCGCCCGCGGTGATCTCAGCTTCCAACATGGTGTTCTCTCGTAGGCGCCGCATCAGGACGCTGGTGCGCCGGTCCACGAAGCGGCTCGCCAGCCGCTCGTGGAGCGCGTCGGACAGCCTGTCCTCTACCCGACGCGTCTCGCCCTGCCAATGCTCCGGGTCCTGCAGCCAGTCGGGGCGGTTGGCGACGAAGGTCCAGGTCCGCACCTGGGCGATGCGCTGCGAGAGGGTGTCGATGTCGCCGTCGGTGCGGTCGACCATCGCGACGTGCTTGGAGAACCAGTCCGACGGGATTCGCCCGGCGAGGCCCCGCATCAGGAAGCGGTAGAGCTGGGCGACCAGGTCCGCATGGGTCTGGATCGGCGTCTTGCGGTAATCCGGCACGCCGCAGACCGCCCAGAGCCGCTCGACGGCGCCGGAGCGGCTGCCGGCCATGTCGCGGATGTCGTCCTCGCGGGCGAGGAGGTCGAGGGCCGCCTCGTCGTCGCCCCGTGGCGCGCGCACGAGGCCGCGCTCGCTCGGGTGCTCGGCGAGGCTCGCCTGCAGGGCGTTCACCGAGGAGAAGTCGAGGTCGGGGTTGCGCCACTGCAGGACGCGCGTCGGCTCGAAGGTGTGGCTCTCCAGGGCCTCCACCATCTCGGGCTCGAAGGGGGGGCAGCGGCCTGTGGAGCCGAAGGTGCCGTCGCGCAGGTGGCGCCCGGCCCGGCCGGCGATCTGCGCCATCTCGGCCGGCGTGAGGCCGCGGAAGCGGGTGCCGTCGAACTTGCGGTTCGACGCGAAGGCGACGTGGTCGACGTCGAGGTTGAGCCCCATCCCGACCGCGTCGGTGGCCACGAGGTAATCGACGTCGCCCGACTGGTAGAGTTCGACCTGGGCGTTGCGAGTGCGCGGCGACAGCGCCCCGAGCACCACCGCGGCCCCGCCGCGCTGGCGGCGGAGCAATTCGGCGATGGCGTAGACCTCCTCGGCCGAGAACGCCACGATGGCGGTGCGGTGGGGCAGGCGCGAGAGGCGCTTCTCGCCCGCGAAGCTGAGCTTCGACAGCCGCGGCCGCGTGGTGACGTGGACGCCCGGGATCAGGGACTGCACGAGCGGCCCCATCGTGCCCGAGCCGATGAGCAGCGTCTCCTCGCGCCCGCGCTGGTGCAGCAGGCGGTCGGTGAAGGTGTGGCCGCGATCCATGTCGGCGCCGAGCTGGATCTCGTCGACGGCGACGAAGTCGACGGCGCGGTCGCGGGGCATCGCCTCGGCGGTGCAGATCCAGTAGCTCGGCCGGTCGGGCTTGATCTTCTCCTCGCCGGTGACGAGGGCGACGCGCTCCGGCCCGACCCGCTCGACGACCCGGTGGAAGACCTCGCGGGCGAGGAGCCGGAGCGGCAGGCCGATCATCCCGGTCGGGTGCGCGAGCATCCGCTCGATGGCGAGGTGGGTCTTGCCGGTATTGGTGGGACCGAGCACCGCCGTGACGCCGCGCGCGCGGGCCTGCGGGGGGAGGGAGCGGCGGGTCATCAAGGGGACGGTCGTTCCTCGGGGCTGGCGCCCGGCGGCGCGGGCGGGCCTTCAGCGCGGCGCGCGGCTCCCGTCGCCGCGGCGCGGGCCGCTGCGGGACCCGCGATCTTCATATGGGGTCCCGCCCGTCCCGGTGCCATCTGGTGGGGCGTAGACGTCGATCCGCACCCGGTTGCGCCGCGTGCCGGAGAGGTCGGCGCAGAGCGTGTCGGGAATGGCGGTGAGCGGGCCGGAGTGGCTCGGGCGGCCCTCGGTGACCTGCGCGGAGGAGAAGGCGTCGCCGCCGCATTCCGCTTCACTTCCGCACGCTGGAAGGGGGAGGACGGCGAGGAGCACGACGAGGGGAAGGCGCATCAGACCCTGCTCCCGGACCGGACGGACGCAGACTAGCAGCGCATCCTTTCCGAATCCTGCGTTGGGGGCATGCCCGGCCCCGCCTGAGAGGACGCTGCACCGGCCATGCGAGCCTCGGCTCGAGCCCCAAGCAGCTTGGCCTCGTGAAGGGCTTCTGAGGAAAATAGATCAACGGACAAGGTTATCGGCATCACCTCCTCCTGGCCGCATCAACCCTCAGACACCCGGCACGGCCTCCGATCTGACGAGCCCCGCTCGAGAGTTATACCAGACGAGACACCGTCATCCTGCAGACGCCGGCACCGACACGACCCGCATCATCTAAGTAGTATCCGCATAACGTCGGTTGTATCATTTGAGCCTGTTCCTCTTTGCGAGACGTGCTCTGTCGACAGCAGGTATATAATCATGGTAGTGAGGGAATCAGTCAGAGTAACGGACGGCTGCAATTCACTCGCTCAGGAATTCAAGAAGATGACGTTGTATTATTTCAATGGCGCGGCCGGATACGATTGGACAGACAACGTTCTTGATCAGAACTCCGGCGCTATCGTCCAGACTAGCTGGACCAGCAACTATTCGCCCACGACGGGGGACGACGTAGAGATCGGCCCGGGTAGCCCGACGAGCACGGTGCTCCTCACCCGCGGCACATACAATCATACGAACCTGGCCGTCAGCGTTCATTCCGTGACGATCGATTCGGGGATCACGCTGCAGCAGCAAGGCAGCGGGGGTTTGACCGTCGGCGGGACGTTCACGAACAACGGCGTTTACAACCGCACCAATAGTTCCGGTCCGTTGAACCTCGCGAACACGATCGTCAACAACGGCCTGATGACGGTCGAAGGGGTGTACGACTATCGCGCGATCAACATCGGACCTGGAACGGTTTCGCTGACAGGGATGGGAAACCTCCGCCTGCGCGGCGCCGTCGTCGTCGGTCCCGACAACAACGCGATCTCGTATCTCGAAAATTCCAGTACGATCAGCGGCAGCGGCAACATCGGCCAGGTCGCCAATTATCAAAACATGGGTGGGTACGTGATCGTCCATAACCATGGGACGATCAACGCCGATGTGTCGGGCGCCACGCTGGTGCTCCAGCCGCGGTCGACGCCCACCGTCAACCCGACGACGAACGACGGGCTGATGGAGGCGACCGGGGGCGGGACGCTCGTCCTGCAGCAGACCAATCTCGACCAGACCGGCTCCGGCACGGTCGCCGCCTATGGCGCAGGAAGCACGGTGACGCTCGTCAGCGGCCGGCTTCGCGGCGGGTCGGTCGACGGCTCGGGCGGCGGAATCGTCCAGTTCGGAGCCGCTGGTGGCGGCGACGCGCTGACGGCCGATGGGCGCAGCAGCGCCAGTGGCGGCCTCGGAGCGATCACGATCAAGGCCGGCGGCACACTCAGCACCGGCAGCAGAGAAGTTAACGCGCTCGGCACGTTGAACAACCAGGGTACGATCCTCGTCAACAACAACCTCCTCGTCGGGGCGGGCGACCTCACCTTGACGGGCGGCGGCAAGGTGACGTTGAGCGGCAATATCGGCGGTTACAGCTCCGCGGCGACGGTCACGTTGCACAACGTCGACAATACGATCTCGGGCTTCGGTCAGGTCGGCATCTTCCGTGAGACGCCTTCGTCCTCCGACCAATTCATGAACATCGACAACCAGGCCCGGGGCGCGATCATCGCCGATACGGCGAATGCGACGCTGGCAGTCGCCGGCACGACGGTCACGAATGCGGGGC
Source organism: Methylobacterium sp. JK268 (assembly GCF_054052225.1). Taxonomy (NCBI): domain Bacteria; kingdom Pseudomonadati; phylum Pseudomonadota; class Alphaproteobacteria; order Hyphomicrobiales; family Methylobacteriaceae; genus Methylobacterium; species Methylobacterium sp. JK268. Next base: position 57,546 of record NZ_JBSVZN010000044.1, read on the forward strand.
TGCTCGAGGCGAAAGGCTCCGGCACGCTCGCGATTCGGGGTGCGACCATCCAGCAAACGGGATCAGGCGCGAACGCCGGCTCGATCATCGTCGATGGGACCACCGCGAGCGTCGATCTCGGTTACGGCGCCGTGATCCAGGGCGGTGTGGTCGCCGGTGTGAACGGCGGCATCGTCACGGCAAGCGACGTGACTTTCGACGGAAGCTCGTCATATGGCGCCGTGACGATCTATGGCACCGTCAATACCTCCAGACTCGTTCTTAAGAACGCGATCAACAACAATGGCGGAACAATTTTCAACACACGTTCCGGCGGCCTTCTGATCGACGTTTCTGGCGCCACCCTGTCCGGCAACGGCACGGTGCGCCTTTCGAGCACGAACGACGGCGCGGCCATTACGGGTGGCACAGGTGCCATCCTGCACAATGTCGGCAACACGATCGCGGGTGGCGGCACGATTGGGGTCGCGCTCGACAATCAGGCTGGCGGGAAGGTGCTCGCCGACGACGGTGCGACGCCGCTGACCGTCGCCGGGGTTGCCGTCACGAATGCCGGCTCGATCAGCGCCACGGGTTCAGGTTTGCTCGCGTTCAATGGTTCCACGATCACGCAGAGCGGCTCCGGGATCATCAAGGCGGACGGCGCCTCGGCCAGCTTGAAACTCCAGTACGGGGCGACGATCGTCGGCGGAACGCTCGCCGCCCTCAACGGCGCGACGGGGACGATCGGCCAATACGGCGCGACCCTCGACGGCAGCACGTCAGCGGGTGGGATCGCGCTGCAAGGCGCTTTCACCTCAGTCGGAACGAAGCTGCTCGGCGCGGTCGCCAACACCGGGACGCTGACCGTTCGAGCGAACACGACCCTGGCGATCGGCGCCGGCAACGTCACGCTGTCCGGCGGCGGCCCGATCCTGCTCGATTACGACGCCACCAATCAGGTCGGCGGCAACATCATTGGCGAGGGCGGCGCCGTCCTGCACAACGTCGGCAACACGCTTGCTGGCGCCGGCAGCATCAGCGCCGTCTTGGACAACACGGCGGGCGGAACCGTGAACGCCAACGTCTCCGGTGCGAAGCTCCTGGTCAACGGCGGGTCGACCGACACCAACGCCGGTCTGATCGAGGCGACGTCCGGCGGCACGCTGACCGTGTCCAACACGACGATTGACCAACGAAGCGGCGGTCGCCTCTTCGTCGGCGACGGATCCGTCGTCCATCTCGACGGCGCGAACGTGCTCGCCGGGTCCCTGCAGGGCGCGGGCAGCGGCTATTTCGATCTCACGGGCGGCAGCTTGTCCGTCACGGCGACGACCGCCATCGCGGCGACCGTGAAGATTGGCGGGGGGTTCACCCTCTACGCGAGCGGGGACGTAGCCAATCGAGGCGCGATCCTCGTCACGGGCGGCGTCCTCAAGGAAAGCGGGAGCTGGACGGGTGGCGGCCAGGTCACGCTCTCGTCGACGGGCGCCATCAGCGTGAGCGGCCCGACGACGAACGTCGACAACGTGATCGCGGGCACGGGTTCGATCACGAGCAACGACGCGGGAACCTCGTTCACCAACGGCGGCGTGATCGACGCCAACGTGTCAGGAAGCGAGCTCATGCTCGGCACCAACCTCGCGCTCGTCAACAACGGCCTTCTGGAGGCGGAGAACGGCGGGGTCCTGACGGTCGCGAGCGCGGTGACGGGAAGCGGCTCGGCGCTGGTCAAGAACGGCGGCACGCTCGCGATCGGCGCGGGCTTCGCCGAGTCCATCGCGGTCTCGGGCGCGAACACGGTTGAAACGGTCAAGCTCGGGGCCGCCTACGCCGGGACGATCTCCGGCCTCGGCCTGGGCGACCGGATCGACCTCACCAACCTGACCTATTCCGGCCAGCTCAGCGTGAGCTACGCGGGGTCCTTCACCAGCGGCACCCTCGCGGTGCGCGACGGGAGCGGCGCGACGCTCGCCAGCCTCAAGCTCGCCGGCGCCTACACCCAGAGCGACTTCACCCTCGCCGACGACGGGTCGGGCCAAACCCTCCTGCGGCTCTCGGCCCTCAACCCGGTCCCGCCCCAGCCCTCCCCGGTCTTCCTTCCCGATCTCGGGCTCGCCCAGGGCTGGGGATCGCTCAACAACCCCCGCCGCCTCGTCGACGTCGACGGCAATCGCCGCGCCGACTATCTCGCCTTCGGCGCCGAGTACACCTTCCTGGCCAACGGCGGCACCTTCGCCAACGGCCAGGGCCAGACCGGACCAGGCTTCGTCGGCCCCGCCGGCATCATCCACGACTTCGGCACCAACGAGGGCTACACCGCCCAGGCCCAGCGCGGTGCCGCCATGACCGGTGCCGGCGTCGCCGCCAGCGTCTACGGCCAGGGCTACGCCGGGGTCTACTGGTACGCCGCCCAGAGCCAGACCACGCAGACCGACGCGGCCGGACACACCTACGCCACGCCGACCTACGACAGCGCCCCGCACTTCTACGCCAATTTCGGCACCCAGCAGGGCTGGACCCCGCACAACGGCTTCCAGGTCCTCAAGACCAGCAGGGCCGACACCTACGCCTCCATCCTCGGCTTCGGCAACGACGGCATCGTGGTCGGCGGCCAGGCCTTCGCCCCGGGCGCCTCGGCCGCCCAGGTCACCGTGCTGCCGGCGAGCATCGGCAACAACGGCGGCTGGGACCAGCTCACGGACGTGCGCACCTTCCTCGACAGCGACGGCGGCATCGTCGACCTCAACCACGACGGCGTCGCCGACTTCATCGGCATGGGCCCCCAGGGCACCGTCTTCGCCTACGGCCAGGAGGATCCCT
>NZ_JBSVZN010000045.1:0-59788 GCF_054052225.1 Methylobacterium sp. JK268
CCACCCGGAACGATGCGGACGTCGAGGGTCTTTGCGGCGACGTCCACTCCACAGATGATCTGGGTCACGGTAACCTGCCTTGTGCGTGCGATGGGCGATCAGGCGACTGTCCGGTCGTGCGTGACAGTGGCGACGGTCCCAAAGCTCACCAGCGGTTGCAGCCAGAGGGGGCGCGGGAGCCGTCCGCCACGCGCGGGGACCGGCGGCCGCCGGTCCCCGCGCAGCCCTCATCACATCATCCAAAAGGGCCGGCTTCCAGATACAAGGGGGCGGCGCTGGATCAGGCTTCTTCGGAACCGCACCCTCACCCTCGCCCTGCGGGCTCGCTGCGTCCCCCTTGTCGGGGACGCAGCCCTCTCCCTGCACGCGGGGAGAGGGGTAGGGGCGATCGAAGATCGCGCAGGGTGGCTCGGCTTGAGGATTAATCTGAGCCGTTCAGCTTCCAGCGGCTCGGTACAGACGTCTTGCTGAGCCCGAGCCACCCTCACCCCCGGCCCCTCTCCCACTCGGGCTAGCGGATTCACAGAACGCGAAAAATACAGACCTGGCAGATGCTTACGTCGACACACGATGGTTTCGGGTGTGGCGCGGGGAACCCCTCTCCCATGCGGGAGAGGGGCAGGGGTGAGGGTCCAGGTGGTTCAGCCAGTATTCTGGAGTGTCCCGCTGCCAGCACGACTGTCTTCGCTTGATGACGGCACGGTCCGGGGCCCTCACCCCTAACCCTCTCCCGCACGGGAGAGGGGATCCCGCGGGTCTCCTCGGTTCCGTTCAAGCGACTGCGAAAGAAGCACTTTCTTGATGCCGGAAGGCGAAGTGTGAACACGCTAGCCCACTCGGGAGAGGGGAGAAGCGTCTGACATTTTCCCGGACAGGCATGCGCAAGCCGAGAGACCGCATGCTCACGCCCCGACGTTTCGATCGGCATGCCCGCGAAGGGGGCCTCACGCCTGTCGCGCCCCGTCAGTTGTCGAGGAAGCTCCGGAGCTTCCGCGACCGGCTCGGGTGCTTGAGCTTGCGCAGGGCCTTCGCCTCGATCTGGCGGATGCGCTCGCGGGTCACCGAGAATTGCTGGCCGACCTCCTCCAGGGTGTGGTCGGTGTTCATCCCGATGCCGAAGCGCATGCGCAGCACCCGCTCCTCGCGCGGCGTCAGCGAGGCCAGCACCCGCGTCGTCGTCTCGCGCAGGTTCGACTGGATCGCCGCGTCGATCGGCAGGACCACGTTCTTGTCCTCGATGAAGTCGCCGAGGTGGGAATCCTCCTCGTCGCCGATCGGCGTCTCGAGGGAGATCGGCTCCTTGGCGATCTTCAGGACCTTGCGCACCTTCTCCAGCGGCATCGCCAGCTTCTCGGCCAGCTCCTCCGGCGTCGGCTCGCGGCCGATCTCGTGCAGCATCTGCCGCGAGGTCCGGACGATCTTGTTGATCGTCTCGATCATGTGCACCGGGATGCGGATCGTGCGGGCCTGGTCGGCGATCGAGCGCGTGATCGCTTGCCGGATCCACCACGTGGCGTAGGTCGAGAACTTGTAGCCGCGCCGGTACTCGAACTTGTCCACGGCCTTCATCAGGCCGATGTTGCCCTCCTGGATCAGGTCCAGAAACTGCAGGCCGCGGTTCGTGTACTTCTTGGCGATCGAGATCACGAGACGCAGGTTCGCCTCGATCATCTCCTTCTTGGCCTGACGGGCTTCGCGCTCGCCCTTCTGGACCATGTGGACGATCTTCCGGTATTCCTGGATCTCCAGGCCGGTCTCGGAGGCGAGCGACAGGATCTGCTCGCGCAGGGTCCGGATCCCGTCGGCGCCGCGCTCGGTGAAGTTCTTCCAGCCCTTGCCGCCGAGCTTGCCGACGCGCTCCACCCAGTGCGGGTCGAGCTCCTGGCCCTGGTAGTGGCGCAGGAACTCGTCGCGGGAGACGCCGTGGCTCTCGGCGAGCCGCATCAGCCGGCCCTCCTGGGAGATCAGCCGCTTGTTGATGTCGTAGAGCTGCTCGACCAGCGCCTCGATGCGGTTGGAATTGAGCGAGAGCGACTTGACGTCGGCGACGATGCGGCTCTTGAGCTCGCCGTACTGCCGGGTCTGGCCCTCGTTCGCGCCGCTCCCCTGCAGGCGGGTCTCGGCCTGCTGGGCCTGCACCTGCCGCATCTTGCGGTAGTTCTCGGCGATCGAGTCGAAGGTCTCCAGCACGCGCGGCTTCAGCTCGGCCTCCATGGCCGAGAGCGAGACGTTGTTCTCGAGGTCGTCCTCGTCGCCCTCGCCCTCCGGCGGCGCCACCTCGCCCTCCGGTCCGTCGCCCTCGCTCTCCGCCTCGCCCTCGCCCTCGGCGGGCCCGGCGCGGCCGTCCGGCCCCGCATAGGTCGCTTCGAGGTCGATGATGTCGCGCAGCAGCACCCGGCCGTCGACGAGTTCGTCGCGCCAGATGATGATCGCCTGGAAGGTCAGCGGGCTCTCGCAGAGCCCCGCGATCATCGCCTCGCGCCCGGCCTCGATGCGCTTGGCGATCGCGATCTCGCCCTCGCGGGACAGGAGCTCCACCGAGCCCATCTCGCGCAGGTACATGCGCACGGGATCGTCCGTGCGGTCCGTCGGCTCCTTGGTGGTCTCGGCACGCAGCGCGACCGGACGGTTGGGGGCGACCTCGGCGACCTCGGTCCCCTCGCTCGCCTCCTCGTCGTCGGCCCCGGCCTCCCCGGCGGCGGCCGCGCCCTCGGCCTGGTTCTCGTCCGCCTCCTCGGCCTCGACGACGTTCACGCCCAGCTCCGAGAGCTGGCCCAGCACGTCCTCGATCTGCTCGGAGGTGAATTCCTCCTGCGGCAGCACCTCGTTGAGCTCGTCGTAGGTGACGTAGCCGCGCTTCTTGGCGAGCTTGATCATCCGCTTGACGGAGGCATCCGTCAGGTCGAGGAGCGGTCCGTCGGTCGTCTGCTCGGGGGCCGCTTCGGTCTCTTCTCGTTCCGTTGCCTTCGTCGCCATGATCAGCCTATGGTTCGATGCCGGCCCGCCCCGACGGGGTCAGACCCGCCTCGTCGACACCGTGATGTACGCACGGGCAGCGGAGCCACCGGCCCAGCCGCCCTTCGATCCCGTTCCGATTCTGCAAGCGAGACGCTTGACTTATTGCTAACTATCCCGGTTCGGGGTCCGAAGTCACGCGCCGCGCGTCAGAGGGACGCGGCGTCCGCGGTGTCCTCCGCCTCCGCTTCGGCGGCGGCTACCACGGCGAGGCGCTCCTTCACGTCGCAGAGCCACGCGAAATTGGCCTCCGTGTCCTCCTCGGCGAGCGCCCGCTCGGCCGCCCGGAGTTCGCTATGTAGAGACCCGGCCTTGCGGTGCAAGATCACGGCCTGCCTGAGCGCGTCTTCGAGACGCATCAGGTCGGCGTGCGGGTCGAGGGCCCAGCGGTCGCCGGGCCGCACCTGGGTGGCGATCCGGCCCGCCGCCGCCGCGAGCCCCGCCCGCTCCAGCCGCGCGTTGAGGCTCGCCGCATCGCCGACGCCTCCCTCCGCCGCGTGGTCGAGGAGCGCCTGGCGCAGGTCCTGGGCCTCCGCGCTCGTCAGGTCAAGGCCCGCCAGATCCTCCGCCTCACCGGCGAGCAGTTCGGGATGCACGATCAGGATCCCGATGATCATCGCCTCGCGGTGGGAGATCCCGCCCGCGAACAGGGACGAGCGGGCAAGCAGCGGGCTCGCCCGGGCGGTGAGCCGCGGCGAGGCGGGCCGCTCGGGCTGGCCGCGCCCGCGGGGCGCGAAGCCCCCCGCCGCGCCGGCCTGGAAGCCCGACCCCGGCGCGGCGGCGCGGCGCCCGCGGCCGCCCGCCTGCGGTCCGAGGCCCCGCAGCCGCGCCTCGATCTCGTCCCGGTAGTAGCGCTTGAGGGTCTCGTCGCGGATCTGGCCGACCAGCTCGCGCAGGCGCTGGGCGAGGCCGGCCCGCCGCTCCGGCGTGTCCACGGGCGCCATCTCGGTCTCGCGCGACCACAGCACCTCGACCATGGGGCGGGCGCCCTCCAGCACGCGGTCGAGGGCGACGGCGCCGCCCGAGCGCAGCAGGTCGTCCGGGTCTTGGCCCTCCGGCAGCAGCGCGAAGCGCAGGGACTTGCCCGGGACGAGGCCCGGCAGCGCCACGTCGAGGGCCCGGTAGGCGGCCCGGCGCCCGGCTCCGTCGCCGTCGAAGCAGAGGATCGGCTCGTCGGCCATGCGCCACAGGAGGCCGAGCTGGTCCTCGGTGAGCGCGGTGCCGAGCGGCGCCACGCTCTCCGGATGGCCGCCCATCGTCATGGCGATCACGTCGACGTAGCCCTCCACCGCGATCACCCGGCCGGTGTCGTGGGCGGCGCGGCGCGCGGCGTGGTGGTTGTAGAGCACCGAGCCCTTGTGAAAGAGCGGCGTCTCCGGGGAGTTGAGGTATTTGGGCTTGGCGTCGGGCGCGAGCGCCCGGCCCCCGAAGGCGATCACCCGCCCGCGCAGGTCCCGGATCGGGAAGGTGATGCGGTCGCGGAAATGGTCGTAGGGCACGGCGATGTCCTCGCCGCCCTTGAGGAGCCCGAGCTCGATCATCAGCTCGGCCGGCACGGAGCGGGCCGCCAGGTGGTCGCGCAGCGCGTAGCGCTCTGCCGGCGCGTAGCCGAGGCGGAAGGTGCGCTGCACCTCCTCGTCGAGGCCGCGCCGCGCGAGGTAGTCCCGCGCCCGCGCGCCGCCGCGCCCGGCGAGCTGCGCCTCGAAGAAGCTGGCCGCGATCTCCATCACCTCCAGGGCGCCGCGGCGGCGGTCCTCGCTGTCGCGGCTCTCGCGGCTCGGGGCCGGGAGGACCACGCCGGCCTCGCCCGCCAGCCGCTCCACCGCCTCCGGGAAGGACAGGCCCTCCGTCTCCTGCAGGAAGGTGAACACGTCGCCGTGCTTGCCCGACGAGAAGCAGTGGTAGAACTGCTTCTGGTCGTTCACGTAGAAGGAGGGGGTCTTCTCGGCGTTGAAGGGCGACAGGCCCTTCCACTCGCGGCCGGCCTTCTTCAGCCGCACCTTCCGGCCGACCACGTCCGAGACGGGCAGCCGGGCGCGGATCTCTTCCAGAAGGTGGGGCGGGTAGCGCACGCGATGGGTCCGGTCCGGGGGATCGCCCTTATAGCGCAAGCGGGGGTCAGGAGTCCTTAACGGTGTCCCGACCCGCCCCGCGCCGCCCGCGCCGGGCGCACCAGCGCGTCGAGGAAGTTGCGGATCTCGCGCCGTCGCCGGGGCGCCTCCAGCACCTCCTCGCCGAGCCCGAGGCGCCACGCGAGGTCCTGCCGCGAATCACCCTCCGCATGCAGCGTCTTCAGGCAATCCGCGTAGGCCGCGACCTCCCCCGCGTCGCGCGCGAGACCGGCCGCGACGACGCCCTCGGCGCTCAGCGCGAGCATCGCCGCGACCTCGTCGAGGTCGAGTTCGGGATGGTACTGCGTGCCCCAGAAGGCGCTGCGGCCGTAGGGCACGACGATCGCCTGGACGGCGAGCCGACCGTTGCCCGCCAGCACCGTGCTGCCGGGCGGGGGCGTGATCACGGCGTCGTCGTGGATCGCGGGCGCATCGTAGGCCGCCGGGCGTCCGGCCAGGAGCGGGTGGTCGCGCCCCTCCCCGGTCGGCGCGATGTTGCGGGCGAAGCCGTATTCCGGCCCGCGCGGGTTGCGGCCCGCCTCCCCGCCCGCCACGGCGGCCGCCACCTGCACGCCCCAGCACGACCCGAAGACCGGCACCCCCGCCTCCAGAGCCGCGCGCATGAGCGCGACCTGCCGCGCCACGGCGGGACCGCCCTCGGCGACGTGGAGGGTCGAGCCGGTGAAGACGACGCCGTCGTAGGTGTCGAGCGGCTCGGGCAGGTCCGCATCCGCATCGGCCGGCGCGACGAGGTCGCAGGCGGCCTCCGGCGCCAGCGCGCGCAGCACGCCCGCGTAGGTCTCGGCCGAGGTCTTGCCGCAGCGCGCCGCGTGCCGCTCCCGGCCCGCCCGCTCGTTCCCGTCCGCCACCAGCAGGCGCAGCATCGCCCCGTCCCCCCTCGCCGGTCCGGTCGCGTCCGGCATGGCGCAACCGCAGGGCAGGCGCCGCGTTCCGGCGCCAGAGCGTCGCGGGAGGCCTGCGCGATCGGACGGGCCGCTCCGGGAGGATTCGGGCCGACATCTCACGAGCGTCGTGGCCCGCCGGCGCCCGCTTCCGCTGATTCTCGCGCTAAATGCCTAAGAAGTATCACGAAAAATTCGGTTAAGAGCCCTTAAACCCGCCTCATTTAGGGTCTCTTCAGGACCCCTCGAGACCGATCGCCGCCTCGGGCGGGCCCTTGGCCGCCGCGGACGCTCGGGATCGGGACGGGTCCGGGAGTCGCGGGGGCAGGAGCAGATGGCGAAGGGACGCGGCGGCCGGGTCGAGCCGAAGTTCGACGCGCCCGAGGGGCGCCCGGATCCGGCCTCCCTCGACCTGCGGCTGACGCGCAGCGACCGGGCGGGGGCAGCCGTGGCACGACCGAGAGCCGCAGGGACCAGGAAGGCGCCCGCGCGCGGGCCCGCGCCGCGGCGGCGGCGCTCGCTCCTCGGGCGCCTCGTCTACGGCATGGTGATCCTCGGGGTCTGGGGCGTGATCGCGCTCGCCGGGATCGTGGCCTACCACGCCTCGCAGCTGCCCCCGATCGACCAGATCGCGGTGCCCAAGCGCCCGCCGAACATCGCGATCCTGGCGAGCGACGGCTCGCTGCTGGCCAATCGCGGCGAGACGGGCGGGCGCACCGTGTCGATCCGGGAATTGCCGCCCTACCTCCCGCGGGCCTTCGTGGCGATCGAGGATCGCCGCTTCTACCACCACCTGGGCATCGACCCGGTCGGCATCGCCCGGGCGCTGATGCGCAACCTGACCTCCCGCGGCGTGGCGCAGGGCGGCTCGACGCTGACCCAGCAGCTCGCCAAGAACATCTTCCTCACCCAGGAGCGCACCGCCTCGCGCAAGATCCAGGAGGCGATCCTCGCCCTGTGGCTGGAGCACAAGTACACGAAGGACGAGATCCTCGAACTCTACCTCAACCGCGTCTATTTCGGCGCGGGCGCCTACGGGGTGGAGGCGGCGGCGCAGCGCTACTTCGCCAAGCCCGCCAAGGAGGTGACCCTGGCCGAGGCGGCCATGCTCGGCGGCCTGGTCCAGGCACCCTCGCGGCTGGCGCCCAACCGCAACCTCCCGGCGGCCCAGGCCCGCGCCGCGCAGGTGCTCGCCGCCATGCAGGAGCTCGGCTTCGCCAAGCCCCAGGACGTGAAGCTCGCCCTCGACAAGCCCGCCAAGCCCAACCGCCCGGCGGGCGGCGGCTCGGCCAATTACGTGGCCGATCTCGTGATGGACGTGCTCGACGATTACGTCGGCACGATCGAGAGCGACGTCACCGTCTCGACCACCGTGGACCCCGCCCTGCAGTCCCTGGCCGAGAAGGCCCTGGTGGACGAGCTCAACCAGAAGGGCGCCCGCTACAACGTTTCGCAGGGGGCGGTGGTCGCGATGCGCCCGGACGGGGCGATCCGCGCCCTCGTCGGCGGGCGCGACTACGCGCAGAGCCAGTTCAACCGCGCCACCAGCGCCAAGCGGCAGCCCGGCTCCTCCTTCAAGCCCTTCGTCTACCTCGCCGCGATGGAGCGGGGCCTCACCCCGGACACCGTGCGGGAGGATTCACCCGTCAACATCAAGGGATGGAACCCGGAGAATTACAGCCGCAGCTACGCGGGTCCGGTCACGCTGCGCGACGCGCTCGCCCATTCCCTCAACACCGTCGCGGTCAAGCTCGGGATGGAGGTGGGGCCGAAGGCGGTGGTGCAGACCGCCCAGCGGCTCGGCATCACCTCGCCGCTCCAGGCCAACGCCTCGATCGCGCTCGGCACCTCCGAGGTGACCCCCCTGGAGATGGTCGGCGCCTACGCGGCTTTCGCCAATGGCGGCACCGGGGTGATCCCCTACGTGATCGCCAGCGTGAAGGGCGCGGACGGGAAGGTGATCTACAAGCGCAGCCCCGCCGGGCTCGGCCGGGTGATCGACCCGAACGCGGTCGGCATGATGAACGCGATGCTGCACGAGGTCTTCGTGAGCGGCACCGCCAAGAAGGGCGACATCCCGGGCGTCGACCTCGGCGGCAAGACCGGCACGACGCAGGATTACCGCGATGCCTGGATGGTGGGCTTCTCCACGACGCTGGTCACCGGGGTATGGCTCGGCAACGACGACAACGAGGCCACGAAGCGGGTCAGCGGCGGCAACCTGCCGGTCGAGATCTGGAACCGCTTCATGACCACGGCCCTGCGCAATGACAAGACCGGCCCGCTGCCCGGGGCGGCCCGATGGCGCCGCGGTGCCGCCGTGGCCTCGGCCGCGCCGGAGCAGGGTCTTGGCGAGGTGCTGGGCGGCCTCTTCGGCGATCCCCCGCCCCCGCCGCGGCCCGTGCCGCAGACGCGCTCGGCGCCGAGCCGCGAGGACCGCAACTTCCTGGAGCGGCTGTTCGGCGTCGGAGATTGAGGGTCGTCCGACGAAGGCCGGGCCCTGTCGCCGACTGACGTGTGGGGGCTATCCGGACCGTCGGAGAGAGTGTCTCGATCCCGCCGAGGCACGCACTTTACAAGAGTTCATGTCGGCCAAGGGCTCCCGCGTCATCGTCCGTCTAGACAGACGGTGGATAGCCGCAGCATCAGACTCCGCTGATGGAAGCAGAACCACCTCCTCATGCTGAGGTGCGACCGGAGGGAGCCTCGAAGCACAGCTGGACAGCCTGTCCAATCAGCCCTCTCGGATCCATGGTCAGGGGTGCTTCGAGGCTGCTGCGCAGCACCTCAGCACGAGGAATGTCCTGCTTTTCAAATCCCTTCGTCGATGATCTGACGACGACGATGTCTGCAGACGTAACCCACGCGGCAGAGGGGTGAAGCGCCTCGCCTCGTCTCCGGACCGTCGCGCCCTTCGCCGAGAACGGCCGGGGGCGGACGGGGTCATGGCAGGCCATCCGACTCCGCGCAGCGAAAGACAAAAACCGGGATATTCAAGCAAAGCCGATTGCCGAACTATCCCGGACCCCGATCTCCCCGGTTATTCCAACGTGACTAAAAAGTCACGAACAGTCTCCGCGCGACGCTGATCATGCCCTGGATCGGCGATCGTGTGCAAGTCGCCCTGGGTCGGGATTGCGGCGCAACGGCCAAGTTCGCTATCCCGGGTCGCGACAACGGCCCGTCACGGATGGGCAACGATTCTCGGGGCGGGGACGATGACGGCGATGCGGCGCGGATTACTGGTCACGACGATCCTGGTGCCGGTCGCCGCGGTCGCGCTCGCCGGCCGGGCGGCCGCGCAGGGCGACACGATCGCCCTGGAGCAGATCGACGTGGTCCCGGTTACCCCGGTGGCGGGCGCGGGCGGCGTCGCCCGCGGCGAGGGCGGCGCCCCGGTCGCGTCCGGCGGCGCGCTGCCGCTCGCCAAGGTGCCGTTCACGGTCGAGACCGTCTCGGCCCGCAAGCTGGAACAGGACCGCGCCACCCTCGACCCGACCTTCACGCTCGCGCGCACCACGCCGGGCGTCAGCCTCTCGGACGGCCAGGGCAACAGTTTCCGCCAGACTCTGACCTATCGCGGCTTCGACGCCTCGCCGCTCCAGGGCGCGCCGCAGGGCCTCGCCGTCTACCAGAACGGCACCCGCATCAACGAGGCCTTCGGGGACGTGGTGAACTGGGACCTGATCCCGTCCGTCGCCATCAACCGCATCGACATCGTCACCGGCAACCCGCTCTTCGGCCTCAACGCGCTCGGCGGCGCGGTCAACATCGAGATGAAGAACGGCTTCACCTGGCAGGGCAAGGAGGTCTCGGTGATGGGCGGCTCGGACGGCCGCATCCTCGGCACCCTGCAATACGGCGAGGTGGTCGGCCCCTGGAGCTTCTACTTCGCCGGCGAGGGGCTGAAGGACGACGGCTGGCGCTTTAAGTCGCCCTCCGAGATCGGCCGGGTCTACGCCGATCTCGGCTATCGCAGCCCCGATTCCGAGTTCCACGTCATCGCCTCGGGCGCCAAGACCTTCTTCGGCGCGGCGGCGGCGACGCCTGTCGACCTCAGCCACGCCAACGAGCGGGCGATCTTCACCAACCCGCAGACCACCGACACCGAGGTCGGCCAGCTCCAGCTCACCGGCCGCGTGAGCGTCACGCCGACCTGGGACCTCTCCGGCAACGCCTACATCCGGCGGCTCAGCCAATCCTACATCGACGGCAACGACGGCAACTTCGAGAATTGCAGCCGTCAGGGCAACTTCCGCGGCTTCCTGTGCTTCCAGGATGACGCCTTCAACGCCTTCGCGCCGCCGGCCGGCACCGCCGCGCGTCGCGCCTACGCCAACCAGTTCACGATCGTCGGGCCGAACGGCCAACCGATCCCCTTCAGGGCGAACATCCCTTACGGCACCCTCGACACGGTGCGGACCGAGGCCACGGGCTACGGCGGCTCGCTGCAGGCCACCAACCGTGACCGCATCCTCGACCACACCAACACGTTCATCGTCGGCGGCAGCATTGACGCGGCCGATTACAGCTTCAAGTCGGCGAGCATGCTCGGCGTGATCAACCCCGACCTGAGCATCACCACCAACCCGAACAACCCGATCTACGGGCTGATCCCGGGTCTCGGCACCGGGCCGATCCGCACCGCCGGCGCGATCGGCCTCGCGCCGAGCAACGTCATCGGCTCCAACCTCTACATGGGCCTGTTCGCCCTCGACACCTTCGACGTCACCGACCAGCTCTCGCTCACGGCCGGGGCGCGCCTGAACTTCGCGCGCATCACCACGCAGGACCAGTCGGGCCTGGCGCCGGACATCACCGGCACCCACTACTACAACCGCATCAACCCGGTGGCGGGCCTGACCTACCGGTTCTTTCCCTGGCTGACCCTCTACGGCGGCTACTCGGAATCGAACCGGGCGCCGACGCCGCTCGAACTCTCCTGCGCCAGCCCGACCCAGCCCTGCCTGCTGCCGAACTCGCTGGTGGCCGACCCGCCCCTCAAGCAGGTCGAGGCGCGCACCTACGAGGCGGGCATCCGCGGCTCCGTGCCGGACGTGTTCGAGGGCGGGGTGTTCACCTACAAGCTCGGCGCCTTCCGCACCGATCTCACCAACGACATCCTGTCGGTTGCTGTGCCCGGCAATGCGGCGCGCGGCTACTACGTGAACGTGCCGGCCACTCAGCGCCAGGGCATCGAGGTCGCCGGCGAGTACACCAACGGCCGCCTCAGCCTCTACGCCAACTACGCGCTGATCGACGCCACCTTCCAGTTCAACGGCCAGCTTCGCTCTCCAAACAACCCGCTTGCGAACGACGATGGGACGATCACCATCCGGCCCGGCAATAAGGTGCCGCTGGTGCCCGAGCACCAGATCAAGGCCGGCTTCGAGGTCGCGATCACGCCCGAGTGGAAGCTCGGGATGAACGTCGCCGCCTACTCCTCCTCGTACTTCCGCGGCGACGAGTCGAACCTGAACCGCAAGCTGCCGCCCTACGCGCTCGTGAACCTCACCACCAGCTACCAGCTGACCAAGGAGGTCCAGCTCTTCGGGCTGATCACCAACCTGACCAACACGCGGGTGGCGAATTTCGGCACCTTCATCCAGCCGAACGCGAGTTTCGCCAATACCTACGCGCTCAACGACCCGCGCTCGACGACCCTGATCCAGCCGCTCTCGGTCTATGGCGGCCTGCGCGTAACCTGGTAGGACGCGACCCGGGGCGCCGTCCCTCGCCCGGTGCCGCCCCGCCCTCGCTGGTGGCGCCGGGTCCGGCGCCGTATCATCGCGCATGCTTCCCGAGGCAGCTCTCCCCGCTCCCGCCCGCCGCTGGCCGCCCCTCTGGTCGGGGCGGCCGATGCGCGCGCGCCTGATGGTCGTGGCGGCCCTCATCCACCTCGCGGCGGCGGCCGTGTCGGGCGCGGTGATCATCGTCAAGGCCAGGACGGCGACGCAGGTCGAGACCGCGGCCTCGATCGCCGTGGTGGAACCCCTGGTGGCGGAGACGCTCCAGATGATGCCGGGCACGCCCACGCCCGGCGTCTTCCGGGTGCTCGGCCTGCGCTTCCAGGCCCTGCGCCACGTGAGGGTCCGCCTCCTCGACGCGGCCAACGCGCCGGTCGGGGACGCCCCGGGCACGCTGCGCGAGGGCGGGCGGCGGGCGCCGCGCTGGTTCGCGCGGCTGATCGCCCCGCCGGTCCTGCGCCACGAAGTCCCGCTCGTCCATGACGGGCAGCGCATCGGCACGGCGATCGTCGTCACCGAGCCGTCCGACGAGATCGACGAGGTCTGGGGCTACGCCACGGCGCTCGCCCTCACCGGCGCCGCCCTCGGCCTCGCCATGCTGGGGACGCTGTTCCTGGCCTTCGGCCGCCTGCTGCGGCCCCTGGAGAACCTCGCCGAAGGGCTGATCCGCCTGGAGCAGCAGGACTACACCCCGCGCCTCGACCGGCCGGACACCCGCGAATTGGCGGTGATCGCCGCCCGCTTCAACCGCCTCGCCGAGGCCCTGGGGGCGGCCCGGGAGGCCAACCGCCGGCTCAACCGGCAATTGTTGACCGCCCAGGACGACGAGCGGCGCCGCACCGCCCTGGAACTGCACGACGAGTTCGGCCCCTGCCTGTTCGCGCTGGAGGCCAACTCGGCCTCCATCGCCCGCATCGCCGGGACGCTCGACGCGGCGACGGGCGCCCGTCTGCGGCAGCGCACCGACGACATCGCGGCGATCGTCAGGCGCGTGCAGGTCATCAACCGGGGCCTGCTGAGCCGGCTGCGGCCGGCCGGGCTCGGGCAGGCGCCCCTCGGCGCCTGCCTCGACCTGCTCCTGCGGGATCTCGGCCGCCACAACCCGGATACCGCGATCGAGGGCCGATTCGAGGGACTTGCCCCCGACTACGGCGACCTCATCGACCTCACCGCCTATCGCTGCGTCCAGGAGGGGGTGACGAACGCGCTGCGGCACGCGCGGGCAACCCGCATCACCGTCGAGGCCGCCGAGGGGGCGGGGGCGCTGCGGATCCGGGTCGCGGATGACGGGATCGGCCTCGGCGCCGGGCCGGGGCCCGGGCGCGGCCTGGCGGGCATGCGCGAGCGCGTCGAGGCGCTCGGCGGCAGCCTCGCGCTCGAACCCGCGGGCGCGCCCGGCGGCACCGTCCTGGCGGTCGCGATCCCGCTCGATCAGGAGAACGCGCCCGCCTCGCCGGGTCCGGAGGCGCTGAGCGCGTGACCGCCATCCTCGTCATCGACGACCATCCGATCGTGCTGCAGGGGTGCCGCCGCCTGCTGGCGGAGGCCGGGGCGGAGGTCCTCGTCGCCGCGGATCTCACCTCCGGCTACCGCGCTCTGCTCCGGCACCGTCCCGCCGTCGCGGTGATCGACCTCGCCTTCCCGGCGGGCGACCTCGCCGGCCTCGCCCTGGTGCGGCGGATCGCGGCGCGCCGGCTGCCCACCCGCGTCCTGGTCTTCAGCATGCACGCGGATCCGGCGGTGATCGCCCGGGCGCTGGAGGCGGGGGCGCGCGGCTACGTCCTCAAGGACGCCCCCGCCGGCGACCTCGTCCAGGCGGTGGAGCGGGTGCGGGCCGGGCGGCCCTACCTCGATCCCTCCCTAGCGGCCGAGGTGGCCGTCCTGCGCCGGGATCCGGCGCGCGCGGCCGTGCTGGACCTCACGGCGCGGGAGCGGCGCATCCTGGCGCTCCTCGCCGCGGGACGCGCCTATCCGGCGATCGCGGCCGACCTCGCGGTGAGCTACAAGACCGTGACCAACGCCTGCGCGGCCCTGCGCCGCCGCCTCGGCCTCGGGACCCTGACCGAACTCACCCACTTCGCCGTCAAGCACGCCCGCGACCTCGCCTGAGCGGGTCCGCGCCGCGTCCGGGATCACGCCACCCGCGGGCTGCGCGCGGCCCGCGCGAGCCAGCGCTCGGCCGCCGGGGCGGGGAGCGGCGCGCCGAGGAGAGGGCCCTGGCCCAGCGCGCAGCCGAGCGCCCGCAGCCCTTCCCGCTGCGCCTCGGTCTCGACCCCGTCCGCGATGACGTCGATGGAGAGGCCCGCGCAGAACCGCAGGATCGCGTCGAGCACCGCCCGGTCGAGGGCCGAGGCCGGGAAGCGGCCGACCAGCGTCCGGTCGAGCTTCACCGCGTCGACCGGGTCGCTGCGCAGGCGGCCGAGGACCCCCGCCACGCTCGCCGAGGCATCGAGGACGACCCGGATGCCGCAGGCGCGCAGCCGCGCCAGCACCTCGCGGATCGGCCCGGGATCGCCCTTGTGGAAGAGATCCTCGGCGACCTCGATCTCGATGGCGCCGGGCTGGAGGCCCTGGCGCCCGAGACGTCCGGCCAGATCCTCGGCGAAACGGGGAGCCCGCAGCTGCGGCGCGCAGGCGGGCAGCGCCACGCGCGCGTTGCGGTGGCCCGCCCGCGCCCAGAGCTGGGCCTGCTGGAGCGCGCCGTCGAGGATCCAGGCCGCGATCCGCGCGCTGAGCGCGGGTTCGGAGGCGGCGGCCGCCAGGGGGTCGGCGCCGGACGGGCCGCCGAGCCGCGCCACCGCCGCGAAGCTCACGAAGCCGCCGTCGCCGAGGCGCAGGCGCGGCTCGTACAGGAGCGCGATGCGCTTGTCGCCGAGCGCCGCCGCGGCCTCGGCGGCGGCCGCGGCCTGCCGGTCGCCCGAGCTGCGCATCTCGGGCGTGAAGCTCCGGAAGGTGTTCTTGCCGGCGGCCTTGGCGGCGTAGAGGGCGAGGTCGGCCCGCACGAACAGTTCGGCGCTCCCGCAGCCCTCCGCGCGGGCGATCCCGACCGATGCGCCGAGATGGAAGCTGTGGGCGCCGAGTTCCATCGGCACCGCGAGCGCCCGAAGGATCCGCCCGGCCACCCGCTCGGAGGTGTCGGCCCCGGTCGACGGGCCGAGCAGGACCGCGAACTCGTCCCCGCCGATCCGCGAGACGAGGTCCCCCTCCCCGCAGAGGCCGCGAAGACGGTTCGCGACCTCGATCAGGCAGGCATCGCCCGCGGCGTGCCCGAACGTGTCGTTGATCGGCTTGAAGCCGTCGAGATCGACGAGCAGCAGCGCCGCGACGTCGGCCTCGCCCTCCTGGTCGAGGCGCTCGAGGCGGGCCTGGAACAGGCCCCGGTTGGCGAGCCCGGTCAGCACGTCCGTCTCGGCGAGGAAGCGCGTGCGCTCCCACAATTCCCGCTCGGCGGTGATGTCCTGCTTCGTCCCGAAGATCCGCACCCGCCGTGGGCCGTCGCACTCCACGCTTCCAGTGAGCCGCATCCAGCGCCGGTTGCCCCGGGCCGTGACGATCTCGGCGTCGAGGGAGAACTCGCCGCCCTCGGCGATGGCCCGGGCGCGGGCGGTCTCCATGGCCGCCAGGGAGGCGGGCGCGTAGTGGCGGACGATCTCCGCCCGCGTGACCGCATCCGCGCGCGGCAGCTCGAACAGGTCGTAGACGGCGTCGCTCCAGCGCAGGTCCTGGGTGGCGAGGTCGCACTCCCAGACGCCGATCCCGGCCACCGCGCAGGCCCGGTCGAGAAGGCGCTGCCGGTCGAGGGCGTCGGTCTCGGCGCGCTGCCGCAGCAGCGCCGCGGCGAGGCGGCCGATCCCGTCGAGATCCGCCCGGTCGGCGCGGCCGAAGGGCCGGGCCCGGCGCCCGAGCAGGGACAGGACGGCGCCGGCCGGTTCGCCGAGGGGCACGCCCGCGTAGAAGCCGAGCCGCCGCGCGCGCATCGCCGCCGCGGCGGCGCCGGTCGGGTCGCGATCGGCGTCCGACACGACGAGCATGCCGCCGCCCGCGAGGGCTTGCGGAGCGAGGCTCCGCGCGGCGCCGGCCAGATCCTCCCCGCTCCCCGCCCGGGTGGCGGCGACCGGCGCGCTGCCCGGGAGCGTCAGGACGGCGCCGGACACGCGGAAGCGGCCGCGCGCCAGCCGCAGGAGATCGGCGATCTGCGCCTCATTCCGGCCGTCGCGCGCCGTCGCCGCGGGGGCGGCCTCGCCAGGAGGGGTTTCGTCCATCGTCTCGGAGCTGCTCCGGGCCCATGCCGCTGCTTCGAGCTACGCGCAACGAAGTTAAAGGACAATGAAACCGCGCTCGTGTCACAATCGAGCTCGGCTCCCACGCGGGTCCTGCGGCGGGCCGGACCGCCCGGAAAGCTGGGTCAATCGCCGATTGTTCGAGGGCAGTGCTTGGTTGCGCGACCCGGCCACGGCCTAGAGCCGGCGCAGGGCGACGCTCTCGATCCGGTGGCTGGCGCCCTTCGCGAGGATCAGGCTGGCGCGCTGGCGGGTGGGGACGATGTTCTCGCGCAGGTTCGGCAGGTTGATGCGCGACCATAGGGAATCCGCGATGCCGATCGCCTCCTCCTCGGTCACCTCCGCGTATTTGCGGAAGTAGGAGAGCGGGTCGCGGAACGCGGTGTGGCGCAGGCGCAGGAAGCGGTTCACGTACCAGCGGTGCAGGTCGTCCTCGTGGGCGTCGAGATAGACCGAGAAGTCGAAATAGTCGGACACGAACGGGATGGCGGTGCCGTCCCGCGGCAGCCGTGCGGGCTGCAGCACGTTCAGCCCCTCGACGATCAGGATGTCGGGCCGGTCGACCACCGTCGTCTCGCCGGGCACCACGTCGTAGACGAGGTGCGAGTAGAGCGGGGCCGCCACGTGGCGCTTGCCGGCCTTGATGTCGGCGAGGAAGCGCAGCAGGGTCGGGGTGTCGTAGCTCTCCGGGAAGCCCTTCCGCTCCATGTAGCCGAGGCGGTCGAGTTCCGCGTTCGGCAGCAGGAAGCCGTCGGTGGTGACGAGATCGACCTTGGGCGTGTTGGGCCAGCGCGCCAGCAGCGCCTTCAGCACGCGCGCCGTCGTCGACTTGCCCACCGCCACCGACCCGGCGACCCCGATGATGTAGGGCACCTTCACCTCGCGCTCGGCGAGCAGGAAGCGCTGCGTGGCCTTGAACAGCCCCTGCGTGGCCGCGACGTAGAGCGAGAGCAGCCGCGAGAGCGGCAGGTAGATCGCGATCACCTCCTCGAGGGAGATCGGATCGTTGAGCGACTGGAGGCGCAGCACCTCCTCGGCGGTGAGCGTGAGCGGCGTGTCGGCGCGCAGCCGCGCCCATTCCTCGCGGGTGAAGACGCGGTAGGGCGAGAGGTGGTCGGTCGCCTCGTCGAGGCTCCGGGCGAGCGCGGGCCGCTCGGGCGGGGATGCGTCCGGGGCGGCGCGGACCTCGCTCACGCCGGCCTCCGGGACGCCTTCTCGGCGAGGCCGCCCTGCGCCGTGCGCCGCTCCAGCTCCGCCATCACCTCCTCCAGCGCGACCCCGCCCCCGGCGAGCACCACCAGGAGATGATAGAGCACGTCGGCGGCCTCCGCGGCGAGCCCCGCCCGGTCTCCCTGCACAGCCGCGATCGCCGCCTCGACCGCCTCCTCGCCGAGCTTCTTGGCCGCCTTGGCCGGACCGGCGGCGATGAGCTTGGCGGTGTAGGAATCCTCGGGCGACGCGGCGGCGCGGCTGCGGACGATCCGGTCGAGATCGGCGAGGGAGAAGGTCGTCATCGGGCCTATCGGGTCGGAACCCGGCCGGAACCGGCCGGTCCGCGAGCCTTGGGCCGGCGCCTCGGCGGGGTCAAGCGCAGCCGGCGAAGATGTCCCGCGCCGGGGCGGGCGGCCGGCCCGTCAGGGATCGAGCCGCATCGCGAGCCCCGCGGCCGCCATGTGGGCCTTGGCCTGCGCCACGGTCGCCTCGCCGAAATGGAAGATCGAGGCGGCCAGCACCGCGCTGGCGTGCCCCTCCGCCACCCCGGCGACGAGGTCGTCGAGTCCGCCCACGCCCCCCGAGGCGATCACCGGCACGCCGACCGCATCCGCGATGGCGCGCGTCAGGCCGAGGTCGTAGCCCGACCGCATCCCGTCCCGGTCCATCGAGGTGACGAGGAGTTCCCCGGCTCCCCGATCCGTCACCCTGCGGGCGAAGCCCACGGCGTCGATCCCGGTGGCGCGGCGCCCGCCATGGGTGAAGATCTCCCAGCGCGGGGCCTCGCCTTCGCCCGAGACGCGCTTGGCGTCGATCGCCACCACGATGCACTGGGCGCCGAACTTCTCGGCCGCCTCGGCCACGAAGTCCGGGTTGTTGACCGCCGCGGTGTTGATCGAGACCTTGTCGGCCCCCGCCAGCAGCAGGGCGCGGATGTCCTCGACGCTGCGCACGCCGCCGCCCACGGTGAGCGGCATGAAGCAGGCTTCCGCCGTGCGCCGGACCACGTCGAGCAGGATGCCCCGGGCCTCGTGGCTCGCCGTGATGTCGAGGAAGCAGAGCTC
Organism: Methylobacterium sp. JK268; assembly: GCF_054052225.1. Taxonomy (NCBI): domain Bacteria; kingdom Pseudomonadati; phylum Pseudomonadota; class Alphaproteobacteria; order Hyphomicrobiales; family Methylobacteriaceae; genus Methylobacterium; species Methylobacterium sp. JK268. The sequence continues at coordinate 18,332 of NZ_JBSVZN010000045.1, forward strand.
GTCGGCGCCGGCCGCGTCGTAGGCCTTGGCGGCCTCGACCGGATCGCCGGCGTCGCGCAGTTCGAGGAACTGGACGCCCTTGACGACGCGGCCGTCCTTGACGTCGAGGCAGGGGATGACGCGGTTCTTGAGCACGAAACCATCACTCGAAGCTGTAGGGGCGAGACATCATCTCGTCCCGCGTGAACGGCGATTGGGCCGGAAAGGCCGCCTCCGCCAACCCGGTCTCGGCGATCGCCTCGATGCGGGCGTGGCGGTAGGCCCGTTCCGCGGCCTCGTCGAGGCGCGGCCTCAGGCCAGGATTATCCTTCACCACCTCGGCGGCATGCAGGCGGTGCGTCGCGATCGAGATCGCCCAACTGCGGCTGCGGTGGTTGGGCTGATACTCCCACTTCAGCATGTGAAGTAGGATCAATCGGTAGAAGCTCACCAGGCGATTGAATTCCGTTCGGGCCAAGCTCTCGATCTCCTCGGCCAGGTTCTCGCGGTCGAGGGCGGAGAGGTCGCCCGCGCGCAGCAGCGCCGCCTGCTCCATGGCCCAGCTGTAGAGATCGTCGTCGTAGGCGGCGCGGGCGCGCGCCGCCAGGGGGGCTGCTACCGTCATGCTCGGCTCCTCGCGGGCGAGCCTATCACGCTCCCGGATCCCGCGCCTCCTCGGCCCGGCGGATCGCCGCCAGGGCCTCGCGGGGGTCGATGCGCCCATCGTACAGGGCGCGGCCCGTGATGGCGCCCGCGAGCAGCGCGCAGTCGGGCTCCAGCAGGCGGTGCACGTCGGCGATCGAGGCGAGGCCGCCCGAAGCGATGACCGGGATGCTCACGGCCTGCGCCAGCGCCAGGGTCATCGGGATGTTGAGGCCCTTGAGCACGCCGTCGCGGGCGATGTCGGTGTAGATCAGCGCGGCGACGCCCGCATCCTCGAAGCGGCGGCCGAGCTCCTCGGCCGTCACCGTCGAGGTCTTGGCCCAGCCCTCCACCGCGACCTTGCCGTCCTTGGCGTCGATGCCCACCGCGATCTTGCCGGGGAAGCGCCGGGCCGCCTCGCGCACGAAGGCCGGGTCGCGCACCGCGGCGGTGCCGATGATCACCCGGCTCACGCCCTTGGCGAGCCAGCCCTCGACGGTGCGCATCTCGCGGATGCCGCCGCCGAGCTGCACCGGGATCGTCACCGCCGCGAGGATCGCGTCCACCGCCGCGGCGTTCATCGGCGCGCCCGCGAAGGCGCCGTCGAGGTCGACCACGTGCAGCCAGGAGAAGCCCTGCTCGACGAAGGTGGCGGCCTGGGCGGCGGGATCGTCGCTGAAGACGATCGCCTGGGCCATGTCGCCCTGCACGAGGCGGACGCAGCGCCCCTCCTTGAGATCGATGGCCGGAAACAGGATCACGCGCGTCACCGCGGGCTGGAGGATCGGGGTCGGCGGCTCAGGGCCGCCAGCGCAGGAAATTGGCGATCAGCGCGAGGCCGAGCCGCTGGCTCTTCTCGGGGTGGAACTGCGTGCCCGCCACGTTGCCGCGGGTGACGATCGCCGTCACCGGGCCCCCGTAGTCGCTCGTCGCGACGACGTCGTCCTCCTCGCGCGGGGCGAGCGCGTAGCTGTGCACGAAGTAGGCGTGCAGACCGCCCTCCCCGGTCGGAATGCCGTCGAGGAGCGGCGTCGCGCGCCGGGCCTGGAGGGTGTTCCAGCCCATATGCGGGACCTTCAGCGCCGGATCGGAGGGCGTGATCGGCGCCACGTCGCCCGGCACCCAACCGAGTCCCTCGGTGACCTGGTACTCAAGTCCGCGGGAGGCGAGGAGTTGCATCCCGACGCAGATGCCGAGGAAGGGGCGGCCGCGCGCCTGCGCCGCCTCGGTCATGGCCGCGACGAGGCCCGGCACGGCGTCGAGGCCGCGCCGGCAATCCGCGAAGGCGCCGACGCCCGGCAGCACGACCCGCTCGGACCGGGCGACCACGTCGGGATCCGAGGTCACGGCGATGCGCGCGTCGTCGAGGCCCGCCTCCCGCGCCGCCCGCTCGAAGGCCTTGGCGGCGGAGTGCAGGTTCCCCGACCCGTAATCGATGATGGCAACGGTTCCGGCAGTCACCGGATCTTCTCCTGATGGACGAGGCCCGAACCGGCTCGTCGCGAAAGCGGCGTCGTCGTCGGCGAGGCCCGGTCAGCGGCGGGTATCCGCCTCGGGAAAGAGGCCCAGGGCCGGGCTGTCGGTGCGGGCGTAGGCGGGCATCCGCGGCGGCTGGGCCGGGTTCGCGGGCGCGTGGCGGTGCAGCCAGCGGGCGACGAGCTTCACCTCCGCCTCGCCGGTATCGGCGGCCGTGACGGCGTCGCGGATCGGCCTTCCGCGCCGCTCATAGGTCCAGCGGCGCAGGGACGAGGCTTCGAGGCCGATCAGGATCGACAGGAGCAGCGTCACCAGGGTGCCGGCGAGCGGGTTGAGGCCGAGCGCCAGCCCCGCCCCCCAGGCGGCCGCCTCCGCGGCCAGCACCAGGAGCCCGGCGAGCCAGAGCCGGTGCCAGAAGAACCACAGGGCCGTGAAGGCGAAGGCCGCCCAGATGAAGCGGTCCGGCACCAGCTTGGCGCGGTCGAGGGCGTCCGGCGCGCCGGGATCGACCTCGTCGGGCAGGTGCAGCGTGTAGGTCGGCATCAAGGCCTCCTGGGCTCGGGTCCTCGGACGGGGCGATCCGTCAGAGCGAGCCCTTGGTCGAGGGGACCCGGTCCCCCTCCCGGGGATCGAGCGACACCGCGTGGCGCAGGGCGCGGGCCAGCCCCTTGTAGCAGCTCTCGGCGATGTGGTGCTGGTTCTCCCCGTAGAGGGTCTCCACGTGGAGCGTGATCCCGGCATTGATCGCGAAGGCCTGGAACCACTCGCGCACGAGTTCGGTGTCGAAGGCGCCGATCTTCTCGCGGGCGAAGGCGGTGCGGAAGACCAGGAAGGGCCGCCCCGAGATGTCGACCGCGACCCGCGTCAGGGTCTCGTCCATCGGCATGTGCAGGTCGGCGTAGCGGCGGATGCCGCGCTTCGACCCCAGGGCCTGCGCGAAGGCCTGGCCGAGCGCGATGCCCGCATCCTCGGTGGTGTGGTGCTGGTCCACGTGCAGGTCGCCCGTGACCGTGACGTCGAGGTCGAACAGCGCGTGCCGGGCGAACAGTTCCAGCATGTGGTCGAGGAAGCCGACGCCGGTCGCGATCGATGCACGGCCGCTGCCGTCGAGATCGAGGGCGACGCTCACGTCAGTCTCGGCGGTCCGCCGGCTGACCCGGCCGGTCCGGGGGGAGGTGTCGGTCATCGCGCGTTCGAAGAGAGGAGCCGGCTGCCTTTTAACCGGGCAGCCGGAGAGAGGCCAGGGAAGAGTCATCCGGTTTCCGGTGGATCGCGTCGCGACGCGGAAACCGGATCAGGCCGCCAGCACGCGACCCGCGACGGCGTCGAGCTTGGCCATCAGGGCGCGGTCGCGGTGCTCGGGCGGCGTGATGATGGCCCCGTCGAGCGCCCGGTCAGAGCGCGCCGGGCAGGGCTCGTGCTCGGCCGGGAAATCGCGGGCGAGGCGGCTCACCAGGCGGGCCGCCCGGTCGGCGTTGGCGCGGGCGACCGCGATCACCGCCGAGACCTCGACGACCTCGTGCTCCGGGTGCCAGCAATCGAAATCCGTCACCATCGCGATGGTCGCGTAGGTGATCTCCGCCTCCCGGGCGAGCTTGGCCTCGGGCATGTTGGTCATGCCGATCACGTCGTAGCCGGCGTTCTTGTAGGTGAGCGACTCGGCGTAGGTGGAGAATTGCGGCCCCTCCATGCAGACGTAGGTGCCGTTCTTGCGCACGGCGATCTCCTCGTCCTTCGCGGCCGCCAGGATGCGGGCCTGCAGGGCCGGTCCGACCGGGTGGGCCATCGAGACGTGGGCGACGCAGCCATCCCCGAAGAAGGACGAGGCGCGACCGTGGGTCCGGTCGACGAACTGGTCCACCAGCACGAACAGGCCGGGATAGAGTTCCTGCCGGAAGGAGCCGCAGGCGGAGAGCGAGACGAGGTCGGTGACGCCCGCCCGCTTCAGCGCGTCGATGTTGGCCCGGTAGTTGATGCCCGAGGGCGAGAGCCGGTGCCCGCGCCCGTGCCGGGCGAGGAACACCACCTCGGTCCCGCCGATGCGCCCGAACCGCAGGGCGTCGGAGGGCTCGCCCCAGGGCGAGGCGACCCGCTCCTCGCGAAGGTCCTCTAGTCCGGGCAGGTCGTAGACCCCCGACCCGCCGATCACCCCCAGCACCGCCTTCGCCATGGTCGTCTCCCGCGCGTTCCCGAAACGAAAAGAGGCCCCTCGCGGGGCCTCTTCAAGGAGCGTGCCGCCCTCAGCCCGCCTTGTGGAGTTCGGGCTGAAGGCCGTGCACCTCGCCGCCGACATCGGCCCAGACCTTCTTCTTCACGTAGTAGAAGAGGCCGGCCAGCACCATCAGGAACAGGATGGCGCGCAGACCCAGGGCCTTGCGGGCCACGAGGTGCGGCTCGGCCGTCCACATCAGGAAGGCGGTGACGTCGCGGGTGTACTGGTCGAGCGTCTCGGGCACCACCGGATTGCCGTCCGGACCCTTGGCGTAGGTGACTTGCCCGTCGCTGAGCGGCTTGGGCATCGCGATGATGTTGCCCGGGTAGTACTTGTTGTAGTGGCCGCCATCCGGCACCTGCACGCCCTCGGGCGGGTTCTCCTCGTAGCCGTTGAGGAGGCCGTGGATGTAGTCCGGACCCTGCTCGGTGTAGCCCACGAAGGGCAGCCAATCGATCAGGAACCACAGGCCGCCGCGGCTGAAGGTGCGGGCCTTGGCCATCAGGGAGAGGTCCGGCGGGGCCTTGCCGCCATTGGCGACGGCCGCGGCCTGCTCGTTGGGGAACGGCGCCGGAAACTTGTCCGCCGGGCGGCCGGGCCGCTCGAACATCTCGCCCTGGTCGTTGGGGCCGTCCTTGACCTTGTACTCGGCGGCCAGCGCCTTGACCTGGGATTCCGAGAAGCCCGGGCCACCCTCCTCCGCGAGGTCGCGGAAGTGCATGAAGTTCATGCTGTGGCAGTTCGAGCAAACCTCGCGGTAGACCTGGTAGCCCCGCTGCAGCTGCGCCTCGTCGAAGGTGCCGAACACGCCCGAGAAGGTCCATGTCTCGCGCGGGGGAAGGCTGCCGTGCTCCTCGGCGAGGGCGGCGGTGCAGGGCAGGAGCGCGGCGAAAGCGGCCGCCACGAGAGCGCGTGTTCTGGTCATTCCCTCGATGCCCCTTGCGGCGTCGTCGTGTGGGTGTGAGGGCGGGCCGCGGCGACGCGGCCCGCCGTGAGGATCAGCCCTTGGTGTGCGGGGCGGCGGCGGCGCCGGCCGGCAGGCCGGAGGAGCCGACCTGCTGGCCCGGGCCGGTGACGCTCTCCAGGATCGAGCCCGGCAGGGGCTTGGGCGTCTCGAACAGGCCCACCAGCGGCATCACCAGCAGGAAGTGGGCGAAGTAGTAGACCGTGGCGATGCGCGCCGCGATCACGTAGCCCCCCTCCGGCGGCTTGCCGCCGAGCCAGCCCAGCAGGAAGCAGCAGAAGATGAACACCCAGAAGAACTGCCGGTAGATCGGCCGGTAGTTCGCCGAGCGCACCCGCGAGGTGTCCAGCCAGGGCGCGAAGGCCAGGATGATCACCGCGCCGAACATCAGGATCACGCCGCCGAGCTTGTCCGGCACCGCGCGCAGGATGGCGTAGAACGGCAGGAAGTACCATTCGGGCACGATGTGCGCGGGCGTCACGCCCGGATTCGCCGGGATGTAGTTGTCGGCGTGGCCGAGGTAGTTCGGCTGCAGGAAGATCCAGTAGGCGAAGAAGATGAAGAACACGACCACCGCGAAGACGTCCTTGATCGTCGCGTAGGGCGTGAAAGGCACCGCGTCCTTGCCGGACTTGATCGGGATGCCGGTCGGGTTGTTCTGGCCGGTGACGTGCAGCGCCCAGACGTGCAGGACGACCACGCCGGCGATCATGAACGGCAGCAGGTAGTGCAGCGAGAAGAAGCGGTTGATGGTCGGGTTGCCGACCGAGTAGCCGCCCCAGAGCAGGGTCTGGACCGTGTCGCCGACGATCGGGATCGCCGCCAGGATGTTGGTGATCACGGTGGCGCCCCAGAACGACATCTGGCCCCAGGGCAGCGTGTAGCCGAGGAAGGCGGTCGCCATCATCAGGAGGTAGATGATCACGCCGAGGATGTAGAGCACCTCGCGCGGGGCCTTATAGGACCCGTAGTAGAGGTTGCGGAACATGTGCACGTAGACCGCGATGAAGAACATCGAGGCGCCGTTGGCGTGCATGTAGCGCAGCAGCCAGCCGAAATTCACGTCGCGCATGATATGCTCGACGGAGTTGAAGGCCTCGGTGGCCGAGGGTTGGTAGTGCATGGCGAGCCAGACCCCGGTCAGGATCTGGGAGGCCAGCATGACGATCAGGATCGCCCCGAAGGTCCAGAAGTAGTTCAGGTTGCGGGGGACCGGGAAGGCGACGAAGGAGGAGTGGACGAGGCCGACGATCGGCAGCCGCGCTTCGAACCACTTCGCCAGGCGGCTCTTGGGCACGTAGGTCGTGGCGTGTGCGCTCATGGGATGGCCCGCTTCTTGGTTCGGGGCACCCTCCCCCGGGCTCGCGGCGCCCGGTCCGAGGATGCGGCAGAGTCTCTGGCCGGTGGCCGGCGGTTCAGGCAGTGGCGCCCTCGCCGATGCGCACCTTGGTGTCGCCTTGGAAGGCGTAGGGCGGGATCGGCAGGTTGATCGGGGCGGGGCCGCGGCGCACCCGGCCGACCGCGTCGAACTGCGAGCCGTGGCAGGGGCAGGCCCAACCCTCGAAGTTGCCCTGGTGGCCGATCGGCACGCAGCCGAGATGCGTGCAATTGCCGTAGGTCACGAGCCACTGGTCGTGGCCCTGCTTGACCCGGCCGTAGAAGGGCGCGGGGTCGGAGAGGTCGGTGAGCGGCACCGCCTTCATGTCGGTGATCTCCTTGTCGGAGAGCCGGCGCACGAAGATCAGCTTGCCGCGCCAGAACACGTTGACGATCTGACCGACCCCGATCGGCGACAGGTCGACGTCGATGGGCGCGCCGGCCGCGATGGTCTCGGCATCGGGCTTCATCGAGGCGATGAACGGCCAGGCCAGGGCGGCGGCGCCCACCACGGCGCCCGCCCCCGTGGCGAGGAACATGAAGTCCCGACGGGTCGACCCGTGCGGATGGGCGGCGTCAGAGGGGGCGACGGTGGTGGCCAAGTTCCGGCTCTCCCGAGAAGCGTGAACGGCGGGGATCCGCCGGACGGGAACCGCCGCTCACGGATCAGATTCCTGAGGATGGACCCGAGGCGACGCCCCGGGCCGTGCGGACCGAAGCACCAGCGCTCGGGCGCGGGCAATGCGACCGGGCGTCGCCCGCGCGGCCGCTCTCTGCCACGCTTCTAATCTGCGCGCCAGGGTTCGGGGCGGCGGCGCAACGGTTTTTCGCTGCGCCGCACCGAGGATCCGCCCGCCCGGTTCGCCCCGGTCGCCCCGCTCACTCGGCGGGGCGCGGCATTGTGCGCGCCCGCGCCTGGCCCAGCCACAGGACGAGCGCGATCCCGACGAGCCCCGCCACCGAGATCGCGATCAGACCGCCCGTGAACGACCCGGTGCGGTCCTTGATCGCGCCGACCACGAAGGGAGCGACGAATCCCGACAGGTTGCCGATCGAGTTCACCACCGCGATGGCGCCGGCCGCCGCGGCGCCCGACAGCGCCTCCACGGGCAGGGTCCAGACGATCGGCAGGGCCGCGAAGATGCCGAAGGCCGCCGCCGAGAAGAACGCCATCTTGACGAGCGGGTCGGCCACCAGCGCGGCCGCGATCGTGCCGAGGGACGCGAAGGCGAGCGCGACGATGAGGTGCCCGTGGCGCTCCCGCTTGGCGTCGGAGCGGCGGCCCCACCAGATCATCCCGACCGTGCCGGCGATGTACGGGATCAGCGTGACGAAGCCCGTCTCCAGGTCGGTGAGGCCGAAGGCCTTGACGATCTGCGGCAGGAAGAAGCTGAAGCCGTAGAGCAGCGCCACCGCGCCGAAATAGATGAACGCGATGGCGATCACCCGCGGGTCGAAGATCTCGCGCGAGAGCCCTCGGTGCTGGTGCGCGGCCCGGGACGCCTCCTCCGTCCGCATCCGCTCCTCCAGCCACGCCCGCTCGTCGGCGGCGAGCCAGCGCGCATCGGCGGGGCGGTCGGTGAGGTAGAAGAAGGTCACGATCGAGAGGATCACCGCCGGGGCGGCCTCGATCAGGTAGAGCCATTGCCACCCCTTGAGGCCGAGCCAGCCGTCGAGGCCGAGGAGCGCGCCGGAGATCGGGGCGCCGATCAGGCTCGACAGGGGGATCGCCACCATGAAGGCGCTCACGATGCGTGCCCTGTAGGCAGCCGGGAACCACAGCGTCAGGTAGAAGATGATGCCCGGGAAGAAGCCGGCCTCCGCCGCGCCGAGCAGCAGGCGCATGGCGTAGAAGCTCGTCTCGCCGCCGATGAAGGCCATGCCGCCCGAGATCAGCCCCCAGGTCAGCATGATGCGGGCGATCCAGCGCCGCGCTCCGAATCTCTCCAGGAACAGGTTCGAGGGCACCTCGAAGATGAAGTAGGTGAGGAAGAACAGTCCGGCGCCGAGCCCGTAGACGGTCTGCGAGATCCCGAGATCCCGGTTCATGTGGAGGGACGCGAAGCCGACGTTCACCCGGTCGAGATAGGCGACGAAGTAGCAGACGATCAGGAAGGGAATGAGCCGCGCGCTGACGCGGCGAATGGTGCGGGTCTCGAGTTCGTTCATGGGCGCGGCGCCTCCTCCGGTCCGGGTCTGACGGCCCGGCTCCCCGCGCCATGGACCGGGCCGGGGCGGTTGGCAAGGGCTGCCATCAAGGGCTCTTGCCCGGGCCTTCCGGGTGCGCCCTTGTCCGGGCGGGCGCTTCGGTCTAGTGCTCGCGCCTCCCCGCGGGTCGCCGCATGCCGGCCGGCCCGCGCTTGGTCGACACAGATCCTCATCGTGTTCTCACGATCGAAACGGGTTCCGAGATGGTAACGCCACGCCGCGACAGCGGGAGCGACCGCCCGTCGCTCAAGGACGCCCGGGTCCTCGTCGTCGAGGCCCGCTACTACGACGACATCGCCGACGAACTCCTGCGCGGCGCCACAGCGGCGATCGCGGCGGCGGGGGCCGAGGCGGAGATCGTCACCGTGCCCGGCGCGCTCGAGATCCCCCAGACGGTGGCGATCCTCGTCGAGGCCGCGATGCGCGAGGGCCACCCCTACGACGCGGTGGTGGCGCTCGGCTGCGTCATCCGCGGCGAGACCGGCCACTACGACATCGTCGCGGGCGAGAGCGCGCGGGCGCTGATGGACCTCTCGGTCCTGCTGCGGCTGCCCCTCGGCAACGGCATCCTGACGGTCGAGACCGAGGCGCAGGCGCAGGCGCGGGCCCGCGTCGCGGAGATGAACAAGGGCGGGGGCGCGGCCGAGGCGGCCTTGGCGGTGCTCGCCCTCAAGCGCGCCAAGGCCGCCGGCCGGCCCGACCGCACCATCGGCTTCACCCCCCGCCGCATCGCGGAGTCCCAGGCATGAAACCGGCCGAGCGCAGCGGCGCCCGCCTCGCCGTCGTCCAAGCCCTCTACGAGATGGAGATCTCCGGCAAGGGCGTGATCGACGCGCTGGCCGAGTTCGAGGCCTTCTGGATCGGGCAGGTGGTCGACGGGATCGAGCATCCCCCCGCCGAGACCGCCTTCTTCCGGGACATCCTGCGCGGGGCGGTGGAGGAGCAGCGCGCGATCGACCAGCGCCTCGACGGCGCCCTCTCGGCCGGCTGGCCGCTGCGGCGGATCGAGGCGGTGCTGCGGGCGATCCTGCGCGCGGGTGCCTACGAGATCATGTTCCGCAAGGACGTGCCGGTTCGCGTGGCGATCTCCGAATACGTGGACGTGGCGCACAGCTTCTACGCCGGCGACGAGCCGGGCCTCGTGAACGCGGTGCTCGACAAGGTCGCCCGCGCCGCTCGGGCCGAGGCTTTCGACGGGGCCGACCGGGAGGGGTAAGCATTGGGGCGGTCCGCGTTTCAGATTGGCGCGGGGAACCCCTCTCCCGTGCGGGCTAGCGGATTAACAGAACGCGAAAAACACAAACAAGCCAGCTACTTACGTTGACACACGAAGGTTCCCGGGTGTGGCGTGGGGAACCCCTCTCCCGTGCGGGAGAGGGGCAGGGGTGAGGGTCCAGGTGGTTCAGCAAGTATTCTGACGCGTCCCGCTGCCAGCACGACCGTCTTCGCTTGATGACGGCACGGTCCGGGACCCTCACCCCTACCCCTCTCCCGCACGGGAGAGGGGATCCCGCGATCAAGCCTGACCCCGTGGAGGAGGTGGCTCGTGATGCCCCCCCGGCCCTCCGAGGACGACCTCATCGCCCGCTACTTCGCGCCCCTCGCCGGCCCCGGCGGGCTCGGGCTGCGGGACGACGCCGCCGAACTGACCCCCTCCCCCGGCCAGGACCTCGTCCTCACCACCGACGCGATCGTGGCAGGGGTGCATTACTTCCCCGACGACCCGCCGGCCGCGATCGCCGTGAAGGCGCTCGGCGTGAACCTCTCCGATCTCGCCGCCAAGGGCGCCCGCCCCCGCGGCTTCCTGCTGACCCTGGCGCTGACCGACACCTGGACCGAGGAGTGGCTCGCCGCCTTCTGCGCCGGCCTCGGCGCCACGGCCTCCCGCCACGGCTGCCCGCTCCTCGGCGGCGACACGGTGCGGGCGGCCGGGCCGACGCTGATCGGCATCACGGCGCTCGGCGAGGTACCGGCGGGGCGCATGGTGCGGCGCTTCACGGCGCAGCCCGGGGACCGGATCCTCGTCTCGGGGACGATCGGGGACGCGGCCCTCGGCCTCGCCCTGCGCGCCGATCCGCCCTGGGCCGCCGCGCTGCCCGCGCCCGAGCGCGCCCACCTCGCCGACCGCTACCTGCACCCGCGGCCGCGGACCGCCCTCGCCTCGGCGATCCTCGACCATGCGCGGGCCGCCATGGACGTCTCCGACGGGCTCGCCGGCGACCTCGCCAAGATGCTGCGCGCCGCGGGCGCGAGCGGGGAGGTCGAGGTCGCGGCCGTGCCCCTCTCGCCGGCCGTCCGCGCGGCCTGCCAGGCGGAGCCCGGCCTCATCGCCACGGCGCTCACCGGCGGCGACGATTACGAGATCCTCTGCGCGGTGGCGCCGGGCCGAGTCGCGGCCATCCGGGCCGCGGCGGCCGCGGCCGGGACGCCGCTCGCGGTGATCGGCACCGTGACCGGGGGAGACGCGCCGCCGGCCTTCCGCGAGGCCGACGGCACGCGGCGCACCTTCGCGGCGGCCTCCTTCAGCCACTTCTGAGCCGCGACTTTCGTCGGACGCGGCCTGTTCTCCGTCATCGCCGCGTGATCCGGAAAGCTTAAGAGCGTTTGCGCTCGCCCCTGAAGTTTGGCACTCAAAGGTGGCGGACCGAATTCAGGCCGGTCCGCTCATCCGGGGAGGAACGCCCGCACGGGACGCCGCTCGCCACCTTGGCCGTCGGCCGTTGCGGGACATGGCCCGACAACAAGGACGGTAGAATGACCGCACTCCTGCTCATCATCCTGGGCGGCCTCTGCGCCGTTGCCTACGGCATCTACACGATCAACGACGTCATGCGGCGCGACGCCGGCACCCAGCGCATGCAGGAGATCGCGGGCGCGATCGCCGAGGGCGCGCAGGCCTATCTGCGGCGGCAATACCTCACCATCGCGGTGGTCGGGATCCTGCTCTTCGCGCTGCTGGCCTACTTCCTCGGCATCAAGGTCGGGGTCGGGTTCCTGATCGGGGCGGTGCTGTCGGGCGCGGCCGGATTCATCGGCATGAACGTCTCCGTGCGGGCCAACGTGCGCACCGCCCAGGCCGCCACGCAGTCGCTCGGCGGCGGCCTCGACGTCGCCTTCAAGTCGGGCGCGGTCACCGGCATGCTGGTGGCGGGCCTCGCGCTCCTCGGCGTCGCCCTCTACTACACCTTCCTCACCCGGCAGCTCGGCCTCTCGCCCGCGAGCCGCGAGGTCATCGACGCCCTGGTGGCGCTCGGCTTCGGCGCCTCGCTGATCTCGATCTTCGCCCGTCTCGGCGGCGGCATCTTCACCAAGGGCGCGGATGTCGGCGGCGACCTCGTCGGCAAGGTCGAGGCCGGGATCCCGGAGGACGATCCGCGCAACCCCGCCACCATCGCGGACAATGTCGGCGACAACGTCGGCGATTGCGCCGGCATGGCCGCCGACCTGTTCGAGACCTACGCGGTGACCCTCGTCGCCACGATGGTGCTCGCCGCGATCTTCTTCTCGGGCCAGACCAATGTCGGCGGGCGCAACGTGCTCGAGACGATGCTGCTCTACCCGATGGCGATCGGCGCGGCCTGCATCGTCACCTCGATCATCGGCACGTTCTTCGTCACGCTGGGCGCCAACCAGTCGATCATGGGCGCCCTCTACAAGGGCCTGATCGGGGCCGGCGTGCTCTCGATCGCCGCCATCGCGGGCCTCAACGTGGTGCTGTTCGGCGGCTTCAACACCAGCTTCACCACCAACACGGGCGTGACCTTCACCTCGCTCAGCCTGTTCCTCTGCGCGGTGATCGGCCTCGTGATCACCGCGCTGATCGTGGTCATCACCGAGTACTACACCGGCACGAACTACCGGCCGGTGAAGTCGATTGCCTACTCGTCGGTGACCGGCCACGGCACCAACGTGATCCAGGGCCTCGCGATCTCGCTCGAATCGACGGCGCTGCCGGCGATCGTGATCGTGGGCGGCATCATCGCCACCTACACCCTGGCCGGCCTGTTCGGCATCGCGATCGCGGTCTCGGCGATGCTGGCGCTCGCCGGCGTGGTCGTCGCGCTCGACGCCTTCGGCCCGGTCACCGACAACGCGGGCGGCATCGCCGAGATGGCGGGCCTGCCCAAGGACGTGCGCAAGTCCACCGACGCCCTCGACGCGGTCGGCAACACCACCAAGGCCGTCACCAAGGGCTACGCGATCGGCTCGGCCGGCCTCGGCGCCCTGGTGCTGTTCGCCGCGTATACGTCCGATCTGAACTACTTCATTCAGAACGCGAGCCCGACGCAGTACCGCTACTTCCAGAACCTGACCGTCGATTTCTCGCTCTCCAACCCCTACGTGGTAGTGGGGCTGCTGCTCGGCGGCCTGATCCCCTACCTGTTCGGCGGCATCGCGATGACGGCGGTGGGCCGGGCCGCGGGCGCGGTGGTCGAGGAGGTGCGGCGGCAGTTCCGGGAGAAGCCCGGGATCATGCAGGGCACCGACCGGCCGGATTACGGGCGGGCGGTCGACATGCTGACCCGGGCGGCGATCCGCGAGATGGTGGTGCCCTCGCTGCTGCCGGTGCTGTCGCCGGTGGTGCTGTTCTTCGCGATCAACCTGATCGCCGGCAAGGCCCAGGCCTTCGCGGCGGTGGGCGCGATGCTGCTCGGCGTGATCCTGACCGGCCTCTACGTGGCGATCTCGATGACCTCGGGCGGCGGCGCCTGGGACAACGCCAAGAAGTACATCGAGGACGGCCATCACGGCGGCAAGGGCTCGGAGGCCCACAAGGCGGCCGTGACCGGCGACACCGTCGGCGATCCCTACAAGGACACCGCCGGCCCCGCCGTGAACCCGGCGATCAAGATCACCAACATCATCGCGCTGCTGCTGCTGGCGATCCTGGCGCATAGCTGAGCGGGGCGACCGCGCCCAAGCACCGGGACCCGCGGCGGGCGATCGCCCGCCGCTGGTCCCGCCCGTTTCCGGTGCGGCTCTCCTCAGGGCTTCGCCTCGGCGCTCGCGGTCGAGCCGTCGAAACCGTCCCGCAGCACGCCGAGCAGCGCCGACTTCACGTTAATGCCGAGATCCGTCAGGTGGATCTCGTAGCAGCTGAGGGCCTTCCCGATCGGCTCGTAGGACTTGCCGACGGCCGCCCGGCTGGCCGCGCTGACCGTCGAGTGGATCAGCGCCGCGCCCTCCAGATCGAAATCGACGGCGGCGTACATGCGCATCTCGGGCGTCGGCGCCGCGTAGGAGCAGTGGACGCTGCCGTCCTCGATCGAGAAGAGGCGCTCGACGCGCAGGCCGTTCAGTCCCTTGACCGCCGCGATGACCGCCTTCCGGGCCTCGCCCGACAGGTGGCGGAGTTCGCGGCCCTCCAGGGAGACGGCGAGGTGCTCCTTGTCCTTGAGCGTGAACTCGACCCAGGTCGTTTTCATGCTCTGGATCCGCGCCGTCATCGCGAGCAGGTCCCGGAATGCCTGGTTGACGGATTCGAAGTTCAGGATCGCCAGGACGAGCAGCCCGACCGGAAACACCAGCCGCAGGATCGTGCTGCTCGCAATCGAGATCGCGTTCGCCATCGCTGCCTCCCGTTCGGGCGCTCCGTTCGGCCCGGTGAGGATGGCGCGCACTCTCGGATGGTGAACGAAGGGTGTCTGTGCGGCGCGTCACGCGGGCGACCAGGGTGCCGGCGCGCGACCGGTGGCCCTTCTCCTTCTGGGGCAGGGCTGTCCCGGACACTCCAAGGCCCCCTGAGATGCGCCTTGAACTCCGGAAAAGGCTATTCTTCCAATAATCTACAATATTCCAGTGGGCGCGGGATCCCCTCACCCACTCGGGTTAGCCGACCCACAGAATGCGAAAAATACAAACAGGTCAGATACTTACATCAAGACACAAAGTTCCCGGGTTTGGCGCGGGGAACCCCTCTCCCGTGCGGGAGAGGGGCAGGGGTGAGGGTCCAGGTGGTTCAGCAAGTATTCTGACGCGTCCCGCTGCCAGCACGACCGTCTTCGCTTGATGACGGCACGGTCCGGGACCCTCACCCCTACCCCGCTCCCGCACGGGAGAGGGGATCCCGCGGGTCTCCTTGGTTCCGTTCAAGCGACTGCAAAAAAACAGCTTTTTCATGTTGATAGGCGAAGTGTGAACACGCTAGCCCACTCGGCAGAGGGGAGAAGTGCCTCTTCTTTTCCCGGACAGCCGTGCCCTGTGCGGGGTAGGGTTGACGGCCCCTACGGTCACCGTCCCGCGGCGAGCACCGGCGCGAGCCGCCGCACCGCCTCGTCGAGATCGGCGGCGCTGCGGGCAAAGCACAGGCGCAGGAAGCGCTCGCCGCCCGGCCCGAAGGCGGTGCCGGGGGCCACGCCCACATTCGCCTCATCCACGAGGCGCATGGCGAGGCGGCGGGCGTCGGGCTCGTCGGGCACGCGCGGGAAGGCGTAGAAAGCCCCAGCCGGCGGCGGCAGCTCGACGCCCGGCAGCCGCCCCAGCCCCTCCGCCAGGATGCGCCGCCCCTCGCGCGCCTGCGCGATCTGCGCCTCCACCAGCGCGCCGCCCTCCCGGATCGCCGCCACGGCGGCGTGCTGCAGGAAGGTCGCGACGCCCGAGGTCCCGTAGAGCACGAGCCCGTCGACGATCGGTGCGATGGCGGAGGGCCCTTCCAGCCAGCCGACGCGCCAGCCGGTCATCGCCCAGTTCTTCGAGAAGGTCTGGACGAACAGCACCCGGTCGCGGTCCTCCGGCTCCCAGACGTCCCGGAAGGAGGGCCCGCGCCCGAGCGCCGCGTGGGCCGGGTCAAAGCTGAAGCGGCCGTAGATCTCGTCGGCGATGATCCAGAGGTCGTGGCGGCGGGCCATGGCGAGGACGGCGCGAAGGTCGTCGTGGCTCGCCGTCCAGCCGGTCGGGTTGGCGGGCGAGTTCAGCACGATGGCGCGCGTCGCGGGCGTCACCGCGGCGGCGATGCGCTCGACGTCGAGGGCCCACCCCGCCGCCGGATCGAACTGCATCGGCACCATCACCCGGCGGGCGCCGTGAGCCTCGATCGCCCCGAAGAAGTTCGGCCAGGCGGGCGTCGGGATCACCACCTCGTCGCCCGGCGCTGTCGCGACCGCGAGGGCGACCTGGAAGGCCTGCATGCCGCCGACCGTGACGAAGACCCGTTCGGGCTCAGCCCGCCCGCCGTAGACGCCCGCCAGGTACGCGGCGATCGCCTCGCGCAGGGGCGGGATTCCGAGCATGCGGGTGTAGAAGGTGTGGCCGTCGCGGATCGCCCGGGCGGCGGCCTCGCCGATGAAGGCCGGCGTCGGCCGGTCGCCCTCCCCGACCCAGAGCGGGATCAGGCCCTCGCGGTCGGCGCCGTACGCGATCAGCTCGCCGATGCCGCTCGGAAGGACGCCGGCCGCCGTTGGGTTCATGGGCGGCAGGCGCGAGGGCTTCGGAATCGACATCATCGGGCGGCGGCTCGCGGCGGGATTCGGGGACGTCCCCGAGCCTTGCCCGCTTCCCTGCCCCGACTCAAGCCTCTGGGCGGACACGGCACCAGGCGTGCGACGCAACTCGGCTCCCTCAGGGTCCAGGGGCGCGGGATCCCCTCTTCCGGGTGGGCTAGCGTGTTCACACTTCGCCTATCGACATGAAAAATGTCTTCTTTCACAGTCGCTTGAACGGAACCGAGGAGACCCGCGGGATCCCCTCTCCCGTGCGGGAGAGGGGTAGGGGTGAGGGTCCCGGACCGTCCCGTCATCAAGCGGCGACTGTGGTGCTGGCAGCGGAACGCTTCAGAATACTTGCTGAACCACCTGGACCCTCACCCCTGCCCCTCACCCGCACGGGAGAGGGGTTCCCCACGCCATACCCGGGAACCCTCGTGTGCCGACGTAAGTATCTACCCTGTTTGTATTTTTCGCGTTCTGTGAATCCGCAAGTCCGGGTGGGAGAGGGGTAGGGGTGAGGGACGGACGCTTCCGCAAGAAGAGGGCGCCGTGCCGCTGGAAACGGGACGGTTCTGGAGACTTCCTGAAGCCGAGCCACCCTCACGCGGGATCTTCGATTCCCGGCCCTTCTCCCACTCGGGCTTGCTCATTCACACGTCGCCGGATGAGGCGCGGGTTTCCCCTCTCCCCGCGTGCGGGGAGAGGGCTGCGGACCCCTCGTCGGGTCCGCAGCGAGCCCGCAGGGCGAGGGTGAGGGGGCGGTTCCGGGTGTGCTCTGTCCTGAAGCGCCCCCTTACCCTCGGGCCGATCGCTCCGCGATCGGTGCGCCGCCTCGCCGCGCCGACGGCGAGGTCGTCGCGGCCCTCTCCCCGCACGCGGGGAGAGGGCATGCGCACCACCCGAAGTGTGAATCCGCAAGCCCAGTCGGGAGAGGAGAGACGTGCCTCGTCGGTGTGCGAAGTGCCATTCACACCACGTGGGATGGACGCGCACATCTCATCCGTGATGAACGCGCCCCCGGTCCTACCCCTCCCGCACCAGGATCACCGTCCCCAGGGGCGGCAGCGACAGGGTGAGCGAGCAGGCCTGCCCGTGCGAGGGATCGCAGGAGGCCTCGACGCCCCCGTAATTGCCCACGTTGCCGCCGCCATAGGCCTCGGCGTCGGTGTTGATCGCCTCCCGGTAGAAGCCGGGCGCCGGCACGCCGATCCGGTAGCCGTGGCGCGGGATCGGCGTGAAGTTCGAGACCACGATCGCCACCTCGCCCTCGTTGCGGCCCTTGCGGGCCCAGGCGATGACGCTGTTGTCGGCGTCGTCCGACACCAGCCACTGGAAGCCCGCGGCCTCCGTGTCCCGCGCGTGCAGGGCCGGTGTCGACACGTAGAGGCGGTTGAGGTCCCGCACGAGGTCCTTGACGCCGCGATGCAGGGGATCGTCGAGCAGGTGCCAGTCGAGGCTGGTGTTGTGGTTCCACTCCCGCTCCTGGCCGAACTCGCCGCCCATGAAGAGCAGCTTCTTGCCCGGATGGCCCCACATGAAGCCGAAATAGGCGCGCAGGTTGGCGAAGCGCTGCCAGCGGTCGCCCGGCATCTTGCCAAGCAGCGAGCCCTTCCCGTGCACGACCTCGTCGTGGGAGAGCGGCAGGATGAAGTTCTCCGAGAAGGCGTAGAGCAGCCCGAAGGTCAGGTCGTTGTGGTGGTAGCGGCGGTGCACCGGGTCCTTCGAGACGAAGCGCAGGGTGTCGTGCATCCACCCCATGTTCCACTTGAAGCCGAAGCCGAGGCCGCCGGTGTAGGTCGGGTGCGAGACGCCCGGCCAGGAGGTCGATTCCTCCGCCACCGTCATGGTGCCGGGCGCGTGGCTGTAGGTGGCCTCGTTGGTCCGACGCAGGAAGTTGATGGCGTCGAGGTTCTCGTTCCCGCCGTACTGGTTGGGGATCCACTCGCCCGTCCGGCGCGAGTAGTCGAGATAGAGCATCGAGGCGACCGCATCCACGCGCAGGCCGTCGAGGTGGTACTCCTCCAGCCAGAAGCGGGCGTTGGCGGCGAGGAAGGCCGAGACCTCCGTGCGCCCGAAATTGTAGATGTAGGTGCCCCAATCCTGGTGGAAGCCCTGGCGGGGGTCGGCGTGCTCGTAGAGGTGGGTGCCGTCGAAGAGGCCGAGCCCGTGCGCGTCGAGGGGGAAGTGGCCCGGCACCCAGTCGAGCAGGATGCCGATCCCCGCCTCGTGGGCGGCGTTCACGAACTCCGCGAAGTCCTCGGGCGACCCGAAGCGGCTCGTCGGCGCGAAGAGCGAGACCGGCTGGTAGCCCCAGGAGCCGTCGAACGGGTGCTCGGTGATCGGCAGCAATTCGATATGGGTGAAGCCCATCTCCTTCACGTAGGGGATCAGCCGAGCCGCCAGTTCCCGATAGGTGAGGTAGCGGTTCCCCTCCTCCGGCACCCGCGCCCAGGAGCCGAGATGGACCTCGTAGATGCTGATCGGGGCGTTGCGGTGGTCGGCCTTGCCGCGGCTCCCCATCCAGGCGCCGTCGCGCCAGTGCGGCTGCGGGCGCCCGACGAGGCGGGAGGCGGTCTCGGGGGGCTGCTGGGCCGCGAAGGCGACCGGATCGGCCTTGAGCGGCAGCAGCGACCCGTCCGGGCCGCGGATCTCGAACTTGTAGTGCCGGCCCGCCGGCAGGTCGGGGATGAACAGTTCCCAGACGCCGCCGTCCTGCCACAGGCGCATCGGGTGGCGGCGCCCGTCCCAGTCGTTGAAGTCGCCGACCACGCTCACCCGGCGCGCATTCGGCGCCCAGACCGCGAAGCGGAAGCCCGCAACGCCGCCGATCGTGACCGCCTGGGCGCCGAGCACCCGCTGCACCGCGTCGTTGCCGACGTCGCGCAGGAGGGCGATCTCGTCCTGGGCCAGCGTCGCGCCGAACTCGTAGGGGTCGCGCCGCACCCGCTCGGTGTTGTCCCAGGCCTCGACGGCGATGCGGTAATCGGGGCGGCCCCTATGCGCGACGGCGCCGACGAAGAACCCGGCCGGGTGGCGGCGCTCCATCTCGACGCGGGTGTCGCCGATCACCAGGGCGGCGGCCCGCGCCTCCGGCAGCACGGCCCGCACCTCCCACTGGCCCGGCGCCACCTCGTGCGGCCCCAGCACCGCGAAGGGATCGCCGTGGTTCGCCGCCATGATCGCCTCGATGGCGTCCGGGTGCAGCCCGGCGTGGCGGGCCGGCACGGCGGCGCGGGACGTCTCGGGAGCGGCCGGCATCGCGGCGCTCTGGGAGGTCCGGGCGGCCGGGGCCGGCGAGGGGGCGCGGGTCGCGTCGACCGTCATTCGGGCACCTTTCTCATCTCGTCGAGCAGGGAGAGGACGCCGCGGGCGGGAATTTCGATCCAGTCCGGGCGGTTGTTGGCCTCGTAATCGATCTCGTAGAGGGCCTTGTTCAGCAGGCAGAGCCGCAGCAGGCGATCATGGGTGGCGTCGTCCGTCACGGCGGCGCGGCTGCCGCGCACGGTGAGGCCGTAGGCTTCCAGGAACGCCCCCTCGATCAAGGTCCGCCACGCCGCCACCGCCGCGACGGTGCGCCCCTCGGCCTCCGCGAAGCGGGAGACGAGTTCGCGGGTGACGGTCTCCCCGCCATACGCGAAGGAGCGCAGCACCCCCGCCACGTCGCGCAGGGGCGTCGCCTTGGCGCGCCGCTCCTCCACGGGACGCGAGGGCTCGCCCTCGAAATCGACGATGATCAGGTCGTCCTGCGAGGCCAGCACCTGGCCGAGATGGTAGTCGCCGTGGATGCGGGTCTTGAAGGCCCCGACCGGCGCGTGGCGGGACAGGCTCTCGATCGCCCCGTCGATCTCGCGGCGCGCCCCCAGGATCGCGGCGGCGGCCTCGCGGGCGCTCTCGGAGGCGGTGCGGGGGAGGCCGTCCAGCCCGCGCATCGCCTTCTCGGCCTGGCGGCGGGTGTCGGATGCCAGCGCCGCCAGGTCCTCCGCCATGAAGGGCTCGGTGGCGAAGGCGGGGTCGTCCGTCTCGGTGGCGAAGGCGCGGTGCATCTCGGCGGTGCGCTGGCCGAGCAGGCTCGCCCAGCGCAGATGCGTGCCGAACACCTCCTCGGGCGGCGGCGCCTCGCTCTCGGGCGCGAGCACGAGCGCGTCGAGGTCGCGGCGCAGGTACTCGCGCATCAGCCGCCACGCGTCGCCCTGGTTGCGCACGAAGGCCTGGAGCAGGGCGAGCGCGGTACGGGTGCCGTCCTGCGCCACGTGCTCGACAGTGCCCAGCAGCGCGGGCGTGTTGCGGAAGCCCGCCACCTCGGTGAGGAAGCGGCCGACCTCGACCTCCGGATGGGTCCCGGTCTGGAGGCGGCGCAGGAGCTTGAGCATGAGCCGCGAGCCGAAGGCGATCGAGGTGTTGCTCTGCTCGGCCGAGAGGCGGCGGATATCGGCCGGGTCGAGGTCGAGGTCGGGATCGAACAGCGACGTGGTGCGGAATTCCAGCCGCCCCGCCTCGGAGGGGAGGTCGCGGCCCTGCCGCATGGCATCGACCATCGCCAGCGCGAAGTCCGGCGCGGAGGCCGCCCCGTAGAGGAGGCCGATCCGCGGCCCGCGTCGGACACGGGCGACGGCGTGTTCGAGCAGCGCCTCGTCCTCGCGGCCCTCGTCGACGGCGAGCGGCACGAAGTAATCCTGCCGCTCGCCATTCGCCAGCGAGACGGCGATCCGTGGCAGCAGGTACCCGGTCTTGCCCGACGGCGCCGGGAGCGTGGCGCTGTCGACCACCTGCACGGCGCGGATCCGCGAGCCCTTGGCGCCGAACCAGCGCCGCGAATTGATGAAGCGGGGCGCCACGGTGCGCTCGAAGGCCTGGCGCTCGCGGCCTCGGATCAGCGTGTCGACGCCGCCGGTCAGGACCAGCGTGAACAGTTCCGGCGGCTCGGCGCGCGGCGCCGTCTCCGCCGCCCCCTGCGCGAGGTTGAACCAGTAGAAGCCGTAGGCCGGCAGGGTCAGCAGGTAGGGCAGGTCGCCGATCGGCGGGAAGGCGGTGCCGCCGGTCAGCTCCACCGGCACCGAGGTGCGCAGCTCCGAGAGGTCGAGCTGCACCGCCTGCGGCGCCCGCGACAGGTTCGCGACGCAGAGCACCCGCTCGTCGTCGATCTCGCGCAGCCACGCCAGCACCTTGCGGTTCGACGGGTAGAGGAAGCGCAGCGTGCCGCGCCCGAGGGAGCGGTGGTTGTTGCGGATGGCGATCATCCGCCGCGTCCAGTTGAGCAGGCTCGTCTGGGCGCGGCTATGGGCCTCCACGTTGACGGCGTCGAAGCCGTAGATCGGGTCCTGGATGGTGGGCAGGAACAGGCGCGCCGGGTCGGCCCGGGAGAAGCCGCCGTTGCGGTCGGGCGACCATTGCATCGGGGTGCGCACCCCGTCCCGGTCGCCGAGATAGATGTTGTCGCCCATCCCGATCTCGTCGCCGTAGTAGAGGACGGGGGTTCCCGGCATCGACAGCACCAGGAACTTCATCAACTCGATCTTGCGGCGATCGTTCTCCAGGAGCGGCGCGAGGCGGCGGCGGATGCCGAGGTTGATGCGGGCGCGGCGGTCGGCGGCGTAGAAGCTCCAGAGGTAGTCGCGCTCCTTGTCGGTGACCATCTCGAGCGTCAGCTCGTCGTGGTTGCGCAGGAAGATCGCCCACTGGCAGCCCTCCGGGATCTCCGGCGTCTGCCGCATGATGTCGGTGATCGGGTGCCGGTCCTCCTGCGCGATCGCCATGTACATGCGCGGCATCAGCGGGAAGTGGAACGCCATGTGGCACTCGTCCCCGTCGCCGAAATACTGCGCGGTCTCCTCCGGCCACTGGTTGGCTTCGGCGAGCAGCATGCGGTCCGGGTAGCCGGCGTCGAGGGCCGCGCGGATCTTCTTGATGACGACGTGCGTCTCGGGGAGGTTCTCGCAGTTCGTGCCCTCGCGCTCGATCAGGTAGGGGATCGCGTCCAGGCGCAACCCGTCCACCCCCATGTCGAGCCAGTAGCGCATCACCTCGATCACCGCTTCGAGCACCCGCGGGTTGTCGAAGTTCAGGTCGGGCTGGTGCGAGTAGAATCGGTGCCAGTAATACGCCTTGGCGACCGGGTCCCAGGTCCAGTTCGAGGCCTCGGTGTCGAGGAAGATGATGCGGGTGTCGCGGTACTTCTCGTCCGTGTCCGACCAGACGTAGAAGTCGCGCCACTTCGAGCCCTTGGGGGCGCTGCGGGCGCGCTGGAACCAGGGATGCTGGTCCGAGGTGTGGTTGATGACGAGCTCGGTGATGACGCGAAGCCCGCGCTCGTGGGCCTCGCGCACGAAGCGCCGGAAGTCGCGCATCGTCCCGTAGGACGGGTTGATGCCCTTGTAGTCGGCGATGTCGTAGCCGTCGTCCCTGAGCGGCGAGGGGTAGAACGGCATCAGCCAGATCGCCGTCACCCCGAGGTCGCGGATGTAGTCGAGCTTGGCGGTCAGCCCGTCGAAGTCGCCGATGCCGTCGTTGTTGGCGTCGAAGAAGGATTTGACGTGGACCTGGTAGATGATGGCGTCACGGTACCATTGCGGATCGCTGCGATCGATCATCGCGTCAGAGCCTCGTTCGACCGGAATCCGACGCCGGGCTGGGGACGGTCGGGTCCCGCGTGAACGCCTGATGCCGGGGGGAGTTCGGGAGACGGCGGGTTGCGGCCGGCGGGAGGCGGGAGCCGCCCGCGCCGGCCGCCGGTGGTGCTGCCACGGGCGGCCTCAGACCGCAACCCGCCGCAACCGCCAGATCACGACCGACCGCTCGGCCGGGTCGAGGGCGATGCGGTGCGTCTTCCCGCGCAGCTGGAACTTGTAGCCCTGCAGCAGGTCCTCGACGTCGACCGCCCCGTCGTCGGGCAGGCCGAGTTCCCAGAGCGGCACATCGTAGGTGCATTCCTGCCGGTTCTTCGGGTCGAGGTTGACCATCACGAACACCGCGTTGTCCCGCTCCGGCGTCGCCCGCAGGTAGGCCAGGATCTGGTCGTTCCAGGCCGGCGTGAACACCACGTTGCGGAAGTCCCAGAGCGCCGGGTTCTCGCGGCGGATGCGGTTGAGCTTGATGATGTGGTCGCGGATGTTGCCGGGTCTTTCGTAGTCCCAGGCCTTGATCTCGTACTTCTCGGAATCGAGGTACTCCTCCTTGCCCGGGATCGGGGTCCCCTCGCAGAGTTCGAAGCCGTTGTAGATCCCGTAGACGCTCGACAGCGTGGCGGCCAGCGTGCCGCGCACGACGAAGCCCGGCCGCCCGCTGGTCTGCAGGTAGAACGGGTTGATGTCCGGGGTGTTGGCGAAGAAGTTCGGGCGGTAGTACTCGCCCATTTCGCCGGCCAGCTCCTCGGAATAGCTGATCAGCTCCTGCTTCGTGTTGCGCCAGGTGAAGTAGGTGTAGCTCTGCTGGAAGCCGGCTTTGGCGAGCTTCTTCATCATCTTCGGCCGCGTGAAGGCCTCGGCGAGGAAGAGCACGTCCGGGAAGCGCTCGTTGACGTCGCGGATCATCCACTCCCAGAACGGGATCGGCTTGGTGTGCGGGTTGTCGACCCGGAAGATCCGCACGCCGAGGTCGGCCCAGCCGACCACGATGTCGCGCAGGGCGATCCAGAGCGCGGGCAGGCTGCCCTCCCGGTAGAAGTCGACGTTGACGATGTCCTCGTACTTCTTCGGGGGGTTCTCGGCGTACTTGATGGTGCCGTCCGGCCGCCAGTCGAACCATTCCGGGTGCTGCTTGATCCAGGGATGGTCCGGCGAGCACTGGATGGCGAAGTCGAGGGCGATCTCCATGCCGTAGGCGTGGCTCGCCGCGACGAGGCGCCGGAAATCCTCGATCGTCCCGAGTTCGGGATGGACCGCGTCGTGGCCGCCCTCCTCCGCGCCCACCGCGTAGACCGAGCCGACGTCGCCCTCGCGGGCCTTGAGCGAGTTGTTCTTGCCCTTGCGGTTCTTGCGGCCGATCGGGTGGATCGGCGTGAAGTAGAGGACGTCGAACCCGAGTTCGCGGATGGCGGGGAGCCGCGCGATCACGTCGTCGAAGGTGCCGTGGCGGTTCGGGTCGCCGGATTGCGAGCGCGGGAAGATCTCGTACCAGGCCGAGAACCGCGCCGCGAGCCGGTCGGCGAAGACCTCCAGCACGACGGGGTAGCGCGACAGGTTCACCCGTTCGGAATTGCGGTGGATCAGGCGCTGGTGCTCCAGGATCCGCACCCGCTGCGTCTCCGAGCCCGGCGCGTCCGCCTCCAGGGCAGCGACGAGCCCCTTCAGCAATTCCGCGTCGGCACCCTCGGCGAGCTCGGCCGCGCGCCGGACCAGCGCCACGCCCTCGATGGTCTCGAGATGCACGTCGACGCCCGCGAGGCGCTTCTTCTCCAGGCCGCGCAGCCAGGTGGAGAAGTCGTCGCGCCACGCCTCGACCGTGTACTCGTAGCGGGCGTTGCGGGCGAGCGGGAAGGACCCGCCCCAGCGGTCGTTGTCGGTGAACACCATCGGGTCGCGGCGCCACTCCCGCTCGCCCGCCAGGCGCGACAGCACCGCCGCGTTGATGACGTCGTGGCCGTCCGTGAAGATGTCGGCCTCGACCCGCAGGCGCTCGCCGACCACGCGCTTGACCGCCGAGCGGCCCCCGTCGATCTCCGGCGTCACCGCCTCGATGATCATCCTCCCCTCGCCGGAGGGCTCCGATTTCCTTCGCTTGGGCAGCGCGGGCGCCGCGATGCGCCGCGCCGCCAGGATGTGCACGGCGCCGGGGGGAAGGTCGATCGCCACGTCCGGCCGGAAGGCGAGCGGCGCCGCCTCGGGCGTCAGGTCCTCGAAGGGGCCGAGTTCGCCGCCGGTGCGGGCGATCAGCGGCCCGGCATCGACCGCGACGCTCCGGTCGCCGGGGTTGAACAGCACGATCACCGCGTGGTTCGCCGAGCCCGGATGGCCGGTATCGAGGCGCAGCAGCGCCACGTAGGGCGCATCCGGGGCCGAGAGCCGCCACTGCGCGCCCTCGACATTGGCGGCGGGCAGGTCCGCCCGCAGGCGGTTCACCGCGGCGACGAAATCCGAGATGTCGATGCCGCTCTGCGCCTCGCGGGAGGCGGGACTGGTCTCGACCACGTGCAGGGATTTCCGGTAGCCCCACTCGTAGCCGATCGGCATCAGCACGCCGGCCGAGAAGAAGGCCGCGAGCGCGTAGCGGGTCTTCAGCCGCTGCGCCACCGCCTCCGGACCCCCGTCCACCCCGGCGGCGAGCCGGGCCATGTCGTGGTTCTCCGGGAAGGCGATCGAGGGCGCGATCGTGCGCAGGCGCTCGTACTGCTCCAGCGCCCAGGGCGCCTTCAGGTCCCACCAGGCGAAGCTGTTGAACAGGTAATCGAAGCCGGCGCCGGCCGTGGCGCGGGCCTCCTCGAAGGTGCAGCCCAGCGTCTCGGCCGCGAAGAGCACGCCGTGGTCGCGCTCCTTGGCCCGGCCGATCAGCGCGCGCCACACGTCGGGCGGCACCTTGTAGGCGGCGTCGGCCCGGAAGCCCTTCACGCCGAGCGCCTGGAGGCGGCCCACATAGCCGTCCCAGTACGCGGTGAGCGCCGCGCGGGGCGCCTCCGCGTGGTAGTCCAACTCGGCGAGGTCGCCCCAGACCGTGACCTTGGTCGGGTCGTCGGGATCAACCGCCGAGGGACTGACCGGCGTGCCGTCCGCGCCGCGCAGAAAGAGGTCCGGCCGCTCGCGCACGAGGCGACCGTCATTGGCGGCGTGGTTGACGACGAGGTCGGTCATGACCCGCAGGCCGTGCTCGCCCGCCGCGGCGACGAAGCGCCGGATCTGGTCGTCGTCCGGCGTCCCGTCCGGATCGCGGAAGCGCTCGTCGAGCCGGTCGGGATCGCCCACCGCATAGAGCGAGCCGGAGCCGCCGGTCTGGTGGAAGGGGTTGAGATAGACCCAGTCGAAGCCCATCGCGGCGATGCGGGGCAGTTCCGCGGTCCAGTCCCGCACCCGGCCGACGAGGAGCGGGAACAGGTTGTAGATGCGGGGCCCCGTGGCCGGGGGCGCGAGGGTCGCGGGCAGCGGCGTCACGGCGCGCTCGGCGGGCGTGGTGCTGGTGCGGGGTGCGTTCATCGGACCGATCCTGCCTGCATCCTCTCGTGGGGCGTCGTCTGCCCGAGGGCCGCGACGCTCCGGTGACCTTGGCGGGCTGCTGCGCGGGGAACCCCTCTCCCGTGCGGGAGAGGGGCAGGGGTGAGGGTCCCGAACCGTGCCGCAATCGAGCTGAGCGGCAGTGCGGGCAGTGGGACGGGTCAGTTAACGTGCGGAACCACCTGGACCCTCACCCCTACCCCTCTCCCGCACGGGAGAGGGGATCCCGCGCCAGCCGTCGAAACCTGTTAGGTCACCCGCCGCAGGACCGCGGCGGGACACCGCCGGAAGAGGCGGTCGACCGGAAGACGCCCGCCCTCCGCCCTCAGTTCCTCCCCGGTGAGAAGATCCCGCCAGGCGGAGCCGTCCTCGATCGGGACCGCCGTGCCGGCGAAGGCCGCGCCGAATTGCGCCGGGTCGCCCGCGAGATCCTCCACGTGGAGCGGCACCGCGACCAGCAGCTCGCCATCCGTCGCCGCCTCCCCGCGCAGGTAGGCGAGCACCTGTCCGGCGCGGGCGCCCTCGGCCTCGACCGGCTGGTAATCCGCATCCGCGTAGAAGGTCGGGGCCGCCGCGCGGTCGACGAGGAGGCGCGCCAGCACCCGCTGCTTGATCCGCCCGTCCGGCCAGCGCGCCAGCAAGGTTTCGATCTCGCCCTCCTCCGCGAGCGCCCGTGCCCGCGCCGCGTAGTCGACCGGCCGCCGGTTGTCGGGGTCGACGAAGGAGAAGTCCCAGAACTCCGTGCCCTGGTAGGTGTCGGGCAGGCCCGGCAGGGTGCATTTGAGCACCGTGCGGGCAAGTCCCGTCACCATGCCGGCCGCCGCGAGGCGCCGCGCCAGAGGACGGAACGCCGTCAGGAAGGCCGAGTCGGGCGCGATCAGCGCGTCCAGCAGCCCCGCCACCGCCGCTTCGTAATCCGCGTCGACGTTGACCCAGCTCGACCAGCGCTTGCTCTCGCGCAGGGCCTTCTCGGCGTAGGTCCCGAGCCGTTGCCGGAAGTCGCTCGTCGCGGCCTCGTCCGAGACGGCGTCGAGGAGATCGAGCGGCCACGCGCCGAGGATCGCCTGGAAGAACATCCAGAGGTCGTTGGCATCCGGCGCCGGCTCGCCCTCGACCTCCCGCCGGTGCGGCCCGGCGATCTCCAGGAAGCGCATCCACGCCTCCCGCCACGCCTCCGGCATCGCCGACAGAGCGAGGAGCCGGGCGCGGGCATCCTCGCCGCGCTTGGTGTCGTGGGTCGCCGTGGTGATCTGGGCGTTCGGCCAGTCGCGGGCGCGGGCGGCCTGCAGCGCGTGGAAATGCTCCGCCGTGAGCCCGTACTCGCCCGGATCACCGCCGACCTCGTTGAGGGCGAGGAGTTCCGCGAACCGGTAGAACAAGGTGTCCTCCAGGCTCTTGGCCATCACGGGGCCGGTGAGCTGCTGGAAGCGGCGGCGGACCCGGCGCACGATCTCCGGCGAGGGCCGGCCGGGGCTGTCGGTGTCGATGCGCCCGAGGAGCACGGCCTGGGCGAAGTCGTGCACCGAGCGGTCCGGCAGGCGGGAATGGCGCTTGGCCCGCCGCACCGCCCCCTCGATCAGGCGGACGTCCTCGGGTTCGAGCTCACCCTCGTCCAGGTCGGCCGGCATGTAGCTGCGGTAGACCGGGAAGCGCGCCACGATCTCGGTCAGCGCCTCGCGCAGGGCATTGACGGAGAAGTCCCGGGTGCGACGGTCCGCGTCGGCGACGCGCTTGAGGTCGGAGGTCAGCACCTCCAGCTCGCTCGCGAAGCTCGTCTCCAGGATCTCGGCCTTAACTTGGCGCAGGAGCAGGCCGTAGGGTTCGTCGGTGCCAGTCTCCCGCGCGTAGCTAGCGTGCACCGCCTCGCGCTGGCTCCGGTCGACGAAGAGCCCGTCGATCTGGTTGAGGACGTCGTAGCCGGTGGTGCCGGCGACCGGCCAGGGCCGCAAGCGCTCGCCGGGCTCCAGGATCTTCTCCACCACGATGTAGAAGCCCGGCCCGACCGCCGCCTGCAGCGCCCGGACGTAGCCGGCGGGATCGGCGAGCCCGTCGATGTGGTCGATGCGCAAGCCGTCGATCCGCCCCTCGCGGATGTGCCGGAACAGCATCGCGTGGGCGCCCTCGAACACCGCCGGCCGCTCGACGCGCAGCCCGGCGAGGGAGTTCACGTCGAAGAAGCGGCGGTAGTTGATGTCGCTCGCCGCCACCCGCCAGTGGGCGAGCCGGTAGGACTGCGCCTCCAGGATGCGGTGGAGCGCCCCGAAGCTGTCCGGGTGGCCCTTGAAGCCGTTCACCAGCGTCACGGCGCGCTCGATCGCGTGCCCCAGCCCCGGCGCATGCGCCACCGCCTCGGCGAGGCGCTGCTTGAGCCCGTCCGCCTCCGCCGGGAAGCCGGAGAGCCGCTCCGCATCCGTCTCCTCGCTCATCCGGCGCAGGCGCTCGGAGATCGACAGCACGGCCGCCGCGGGCTCGTCCTCCGCCTCCGGCAGGGCCGCCAGCGCCCGGTCGAGGATGATCGGGTAGCTTAAGGGGCAGATCGGGAACTTGTGCTCGTAGTGCCAGACCGAGAAGCCGCCCTCCGCCGGGTCGAAGGTCAGCTTGAGGTCGCCCTTCTCCAGCGCCTCGCCGTAGCGGTCGCCGAGGAAGGGCACGACGAGCTTGTTGTGGGCGCCGAGCCGCTCCCAGTCGATGTCGAAGGCCTGGGCGGCGGGCGAGAGCGGCCCCCATTCGAGGACCGAGAGCCACCAGGGATTGTCGGCGCCCCCGACCCCCATGTGGTTGGGCACGATGTCGAGGAGCAGTTTCAGGCCGTGCGCCTTCAGGGCGTCGCTGAAGCGCAGGAACGCCGCCTCGCCCCCGAGCTCCGGGTTGATCTCCCGGTGGTCGACGATGTCGTAGCCGTGGGTCGAGCCGGGCCGCGCCTTGTGGATCGGCGAGGCGTAGACGTGGCTGATGCCGAGAGCGGCGAGGTAGGGCACGATGCCGACCGCGTCGTCGAAGGTGAAGTCCTTGTGGAATTGCAGGCGGTAGGTCGCTCGCGGCGGCTCGGAGGCGAGGCGCGCGGCGCCCGAGCGCGGCCCGCGATCCTCCGAGGCCAGCGAGGCCGCGAGCTTGGCAAGGGGACCGCCGGGCGCCGCGATGGCGTCGAGGTCGCGGTCGAGCTTGCGCCGCCAGTTCGGGTAGCCGTCGGTGATGCCCGGCATGTTGGCCTGGCTCACCTCGCCGAGCACGTCCTCGTACTGCACGGCGGTGAGGACTGAGGGCGCGCGGGCGAGGTAGCGGGCGGCGGCGTCGAAGGGCGGCAGGTCCGGCGGCTCGCTGCCCGGCTGCAGGTTCTGGCCGTGCAGCGCCTCGGCGAGGCGGCGGCGCTCGTTCACGCGCTCGGCCCGCTCCCCGTCCGCCCGCTCGGCGTCGTAGAGCCCCAGCGACTGGCGCAGGTCGGTGTCGACGCCCCGCCACCAGCCCACGAAGGTCGGCAGATCGTGGGTGGTGATCGCGCAGAGGGCGTCGCGCGGATAGGCCTCCGGGCTCTTGAAGCTCCCGCCCTCCCCGCGCTCGAAGGCGAGGATGCGGTAGCTCAGGATCCCGGCCTGCATCAGGGCGTCGGAGAAGCCCTCCGGTGCTGTGCCGAGATCCTCCGCGATGACGAGGCACTTCGCCCGGTGGCTCTCCAGCCGCAGCACCGCCAGCATCGGCTCGAAGGGCATGGCCACGTAGGCGCCGTTCTTCGCGCCCTGGCTCACCGGGATCAGGTAGAGCCGCGCCAGCTGGAAGGCGTGGTCGATGCGGATCGCGCCGGCGTGGCGCATGTTGGCCTGGACCAGCGCCCGGAAGGCCGCGAGCCCGTCGCGCTCC
The DNA here is from genome assembly GCF_054052225.1 of Methylobacterium sp. JK268. NCBI lineage: Bacteria > Pseudomonadati > Pseudomonadota > Alphaproteobacteria > Hyphomicrobiales > Methylobacteriaceae > Methylobacterium > Methylobacterium sp. JK268. The sequence continues at coordinate 48,605 of NZ_JBSVZN010000045.1, forward strand.
AGCGCCAGGGGATCGAAGGGCGGCAGGCCCCAATCCTGGCCCGCGGGGGCGAGGAGGTCCGGCGGCGCGCCGATCGACAGCCCGGTCGCGAAGCGCTCGGGGTGCGACCACACCTCCGAGCCGCCGCGGTCGGCGCCGACCGCGAGGTCGCGGTAGAGGCCGAGCCGCATGCCCGCGCCCAGGGCGGCCGCGGCGGCCTCGCCGAGCTGCCGGTCGGCGACGAACTGGAGCCAGACGTGGTAGGCGATGCGCTCCGGATGCGCCGCCGCGAAGGCCCGCACCTCCGGCGTGCCGCTGCGGCGGTAGGCTTCCGGCCAGTCGCCGAGCCAGTGGGCGCCCTCGGCGCGGAAATGCGCGGCGAGCGCGTCGAAGGTCGCGTGCGCCTCCAGGCTCTCCCCGCCGGCGGCCCGGAAGGCCAGGAACTCGGGATCCTGCCCGGCCCGGGCGCGGGATTCCTGCCAGAGGGCGTCGAGCACCGGCCCGAGCACCTCCCAGACGCCCGCGTGGTCGACGAGGGCGGCGTCGCGCAGGCGCGCGATCTCCGGCCGGCGCTCCTCCAGCAGGGCGGCGGCGCGGCTGCCGGCGAAGCCCGGCACGGCGGCCGGGTCGATGTAGAGCGTTTCCAGGAAGAGCCGCGAGGAGGGCGAGTAGGGCGAGACCTTGTGGCGGTCGCTCGGGAACAGCGCGTGGACCGGGCTGAGGCCGAGGAAGGCCGCGCCCCGCGCGCCCGCGTCCCGCGCCGCCCGCCCAGCATCCGCGTAGGTGCCGATGCCGAGGTTCTCCGCCGAGCGGATGCCGTAGAGCTGCACCGCGAGGCCCCAGTCGCGGGCGCCCTCCTCGCCGAGCGCCCGCGGGCGCCAGCAGCGCTGGGGCGCGGCGATCACCGTGGCCTCGGCCCTGTCCTCGCCCAGCGCGACGGTGAGCCGGTGGTAGCCGGGCGTGAGCGGCGGCAGGTCGAAGCCCGGGGCGGCATCGCCCGGCGTGAGGAGCGCCCGGCCGTCGCGGGCGCTGCCGCGCTCGTCGACGATGCGCCAGCTGAGGGTGCCGCCCCGCGCGCGCACCGGGATCCGGGAGGCGCGTCGCGCCTCGACGGGCAGGAGCGGCGGGACGAGCCCGTGCCGCAGGGCCTCGACCCGCGCGAGGCTCGCCCGCGCCTCCTCCTCGCTGCCGCAGGGCAGGCCGAGGGCGGTCAGCACCCCGCTCCGCGCCTCGACGGGCGTCTCCACCCGCTGCCCGAAGGCGTCCGTGTAGCTGGCGGCGACGCCCGCGAGATCCGCGAGCCGCGCGACCATGGCCTCGGACACCGTCATCACGCCACCTCTTTCGCGAACAGGCCGGTCCAGGCCGGCAGGACGACCTCGCCGCCCTCGCGGCAGGTGGCACCGGGCGAGACCCAGATCGTCCGCCCGTCCGGGTTCGGCAGGGCGAAATCGTCGGCACCCACATTGGCGACGAAGCGCAGCCGCCCGCCGCCGAAGCGCCACGTCACGTCGATCACGTCCGGCCGCGGCAGGGTGGCGGAACCGCCCTCCCAGCCCGACAGGGTCAGCGGCACCACCTCGCGGGCGCGCAACGCCAGCAGCGCCTTGGTGTCGGCCAGCACCTCGCGGTGCGGCGAGCGCTCGCGCTCGGCCCAGTCGAGCTTCGAGCGCCGGAAGGTGTCCTCGGCGGTGGGATCGGGGATCGCCTTCGCCTTCTCGGCATCGGCGAATTCGGCGAAGTGCCGGAACTCCCGGCGGCGGCCCTCGCGCACGGCCTTGTTCAGCTCCTCGTCGGGCGCGAAATCGACGAAGAACAGGAAGGGCGCGGAGGCCGACCATTCCTCACCCATCCACAGCATCGGGATCTGGGGGGCGAGGAGGAGGCCGGCGCGGGCGAGCGCGAGGCGCTCCGGGTCGGCGAGGTGGCTCAGCCGCTCGCCCATCGCCCGATTGCCGACCTGGTCGTGGTTCTGGAGGAAGGTCACGAAGGCGGAGGGCGGCAGGTGGCCGGAGGGCTCGCCGCGGGGGTGGTTGTCGAGGGTCGCGAAGGGCTCGCCCTGGTAGGCGAAGCCCTCCGCGAGGCTGCGGGCGAGGTGCTCGACCGGCCTGTCGGCGAAGCTGCCGTAATAGCCGGCCTCCTCGCCGGTGAGCAGCACGTGCCAGCCGTGATGCAGGTCGTCCGCCCATTGCGCGGAGTGGCGGGTGGCCCGGCCGCCCTCGCCGCGCTCCAGCCAGCGGGCCTGGTTGGCCTCGTTCTCCAGGATCAGGTGCACCTCGCGGTCCGGCGTCGCGGCGCGGATGCGGGCGGCGAGTTCCTCCAGGAAGTGCGTGTCGGAATCGTCCAGGATCGCGTGCACGGCGTCGAAGCGCAGGCCGTCGACGTGGAACTCCTCCAGCCAGTAGAGGGCGTTGTGCAGGAAGAAGTCCCGCACCACCCGGCCGGACTCGCGCCCGTCGAAGTTGATGCCCGCTCCCCAGGGCGTCTGGTGGCGCTCGGTGAAGAAGCTCTTGGCGTAGGCGTGAAGGTAGTTTCCGGCCGGTCCGAAGTGGTTGTAAACGACGTCGAGGAAGACCATCAGCCCGAGCGCATGCGCGCGGTCGATCAGGCGCTTGAGATCGTCCGGCGTGCCGTAGGCGGAATCGGGCGCGTAGGGCAGCACCCCGTCGTAGCCCCAGTTGCGGCTGCCCTTGAAGTCGGCGAGCGGCAGGAGTTCGATCGCCGTGATGCCGAGGTCGCGCAGGGCCTCCAGCTTGCCCGTCAGCCCCGCATAGGTGCCCTCCGGCGTCGCGGTGCCGACATGGGCCTCGTAGACCACCGCCTTCTCCCAGGGCAGGCCGCGCCAGGCGCCGTCGCTCCACGCGAAGGCGCCGGGATCGATCACTTGGCTCAGGCCCGACACGTCCTCCGGCTGGAAGCGCGAGGCGGGGTCCGGCACCACGAGAGTGCCGTCGATGCGGAAGCCGTAGCGGGATCCGGGCCTGGCCTCGCTCCGGGTGAGGCGGCGCCAGCCCTCGCCCGTGTCGGGCATCGGGTGCTCGGTCCCGTCGAGGACGAGGGCGACCTCGCGGGCGCTCGGCGCCCAGAGCGCGAAGCGCACGCCCTCCGGTCCCATCTCCGCGCCGAAAGGCATGCTGTGCGCGCGCCGCATCGAATCCACCATTCCTCGTGCCGCCCGGGGCGGAAGGCCGGGGACGCGGCCTCTCGACGAGGCAATCCGCCGAGCTTGCCGCGGTTCCGCGCCCGGATCGGGCTCGCGCGGGGAGCTATGGCGGTGGTGCCGTAAGGCAACGGCGGGCGTGGTGGGCGGCGCGCGCATGAACCCTCCCCCCTCTGCGGGGGAGGGTGGCGAACGGAGTGAGCCGGGAGAGGGGCTGGCGCGACGTTTCTCGAGCGAGCGGCCGTCAGAACCGTTCCGCCTTCTTCGGAACCGTGGTTCCCCTCTCCCACCCCGCTCCGCGGGGCACCCTCCCCCGCAGAGGGGGGAGGGCTTACCCCCATTCTTATACCCCCGCGCTGCGCCCCGGCCGCGCCATCGCCCGGCCGAGAACCAGGAGCGAGCGGCCCGCCAGCGTCACGCTCCCGCCCGTCCGCAGGGGCTCCCGCCCCACCGGCAGCCCGTCCGCCGCCGTGGTGTCGAAGAGCGGCGTCCAGGGCCCGCCGACCACCCGGGTCAGGTGGAAGACCACCGGCTCCGGCCCCGCATGGGCGAGAAGCAGCAGGCGCTTGCCGTCCGGCGCGTCGTTGCCGATCTGCATGCCGAAGGTCCGCCGCGCCCCGTCCGCCCAGGCGGCGGCGTCCATCTCCTGCCCGTCGGGTGAGAGCCAGTGCACGTCCCTCAGGCCCGCCGGCGTCACCGCCTCGCCGGTGAGGAACTTGCGGCGGCGCAGGGCCCGGTGGGCGCGGCGAAGCGCCAGCAGGTTGGCGACGAAATCGGCCAGGGCCGGATCGCTGCCATCATCCTCCCAGTCGACCCAGGAGATCGCGTTGTCCTGGCAATAGGCGTTGTTGTTGCCGCCCTGGCTGCGGGAGCGCTCGTCGCCCATCAGCAGCATCGGCACCCCCTGCGCGAGCAGGATCGTCGCCAGCAGGTTCCGCTTCTGGCGGGCGCGCACGGCCAGGATGGCGGGGTCGGTGGTCGGACCCTCGGTGCCGTAATTGCACGAGACGTTGTGCCCGTGCCCGTCGCGGTTCCCCTCCCCGTTCGCCTCGTTGTGCTTCTGCTCGTAGGAGACGACGTCGGCGAGCGTGTAGCCGTCGTGGGTGGTGATGAAGTTGATGCTCGCGCCCGGTCCCCGGCCCGACGGCGCGAAGATCTCCCGCGAGCCGGTCAGCCCCTGCGTGAGCCGCGGCAGGGTGCCGTCGTCGCCGCGCCAGAAGCCGCGGGCGGCGTCGCGGAACTGGTCGTTCCAGTCGCTCCAGCCGATCGGGAAGCCGCCGAGCTGGTAGCCGCCCATCCCGAGGTCCCAGGGCTCGGCGATCAGCTTCACCCGCGACAGGACCGGGTCCTGCAGCATCGCCTGGAACACGGCCGCCCGCGGGCTGAATGCGTGCGGGCTGCGCGCGAGGCTCGACGCGAGGTCGAACCGGAAGCCGTCGACCCGGTAGGCCTCGACCCAGTGGCGCAGGGAATCGAGCACCATCTGCATCACCCGCGGATGGGCCACGTCCAGCGTGTTGCCGCAGCCGGTGACGTCGAGGGTCTCCCGCCGGTCCTCGGGACGCAGCTTGTAGTAGGAGGCGTTGTCGATGCCGCGGAAGGACAGGCTCGGGCCGAGCCGGTCGGCCTCCCCGGTGTGGTTGTAGACGACGTCGATCAGCACCTCGATCCCGGCCGCGTGGAGCTGGCGGATCGCCGCCCGCAGGCCCGGGATGCCGGCGGGGCCGAGGTAGCGGGGCTCCGGGGCGAAGTAGTTGATCGGCTGGTAGCCCCAGAAGTTGGACAGGCCCTTGTCCACCAGGAAGCGGTCGTCGAGGAAGGCCTGGACCGGCAGCAGCTCGATGGCGGTGACGCCGAGCCGCACGAGGTGCTCGATCACGGCCGGGTGGCCGAGGGCCGCGTAGGTGCCCCGCCAGGGCAGCGGCACGCCCGGATGGGTCTGGGTCAGCGCTTTGACGTGGGCCTCGTAGATCACGCTGTCGACGAGGGGGCGGCGCAGCGGCGGATCGTCCGGCACGGCGGCCTCGGGTGACGTCACCACGCCCTTCGGCATCATAGCGGCGCTGTCGCGCCGGTCGATCACGTCGTCCCGGTTCAGGCCGCGCCGATAGGCGTAGAGCGCGTCGTGCCAGCGCAGCCGGCCGGCGAGTTCCCGCGCGTAGGGGTCGAGGAGGAGCTTGTGCGGGTTGAAGCGGTGGCCCTGCGCCGGGTCCCAGGGCCCGTGCACGCGGTAGCCGTAGAGCTGGCCCGGCAGCAACCCGGCGACGTAGCCGTGCCAGACATCGTCGGTGCGCCGCGGCAGGCGGATGACGGCGGTCTGCTGGCGCCCGACCGGGTCGAACAGGCAGAGATCCACCGCGGTGGCGTGGGCCGAGAACAGCGCGAAGTTGACCCCGCGCCCATCGAAATGGGCGCCGAGGGGCGCCGGCTGGCCGTCGTCGAGGGCGATCATGCCGCCTTCATCCACGGGGCCGCGGGGTATGGTCAAGCCTCTCCCCGCGCGCGGCTCCCGTCCGGTCCGGCCCGGCGGCCGCGGGATTACGACGTCGCCTCCGCGGCGGCCGGCGGCTCGCGCTCGATGGTGCGGAACTGCTCCAGCTCCGTCAGGTAGGTGCGCGCCCACCAATCCACGTCCTCGCGGGCGAGGCGCTCGACCATCGGCTTCCAGCGCTCCAGGCGCTCCGCCTTGGGCATGTAGAGGGCGGCCCGGATCGCCTCGGCCACCTCGAAGCGGTCGTAAGGGTTCACCAGCAGCGCCTCCGGGAGCTGGCGGGCGGCGCCGGCGAATTTCGACAGGACGAGCACGCCGGGATCGTCCTCGCTCTGGGCCGCCACGTACTCCTTGGCGACGAGGTTCATGCCGTCGCGCATCGGCGTCACCAGCCCGACCCGGGCCGCCCGGTACAGCCCCGCCAGCACGGCGCGCGGGTAGGCCTTGGTGACGTACTGGATCGGCGTCCAGGACGGCTCGCCGAGCGAGCCGTTGATGTTGCCGAGCACCTCGTTCACGTCGCGGCTGAGCTGCTCGTATTCGGGCACCTCCGTGCGCGACTTCGGGGCGATCTGCAGGAACACGACGTTGCCGCGCTGGTCGGGATTCGAGGCGAAGAAGCGGTCCACCGCCTCCATCCGCTCGGGCACGCCCTTCGAGTAGTCGAGCCGGTCGACGCCGATCAGCAGCTTGCGCGTGCGCAGGCCCGCCACCGTGTCGCGCACGGTGCGGTTCATGCCCGCCCGGTCCGCCGCCTGGCGGAAGCCCTCGACGTCGATGCCGATCGGGAAGCTGCGGATGCGGGTGCGGCGCCCGTCCACCATTAGCGAGCCGGCCCCGAGCGGGATCGCCCGCAGCTCGTCGACGAGGTTGCGCGAGAGGTTGTGGACGTCGCTCTCGGTCTGGAGGCCGATCAGGTCGTAATCGGCCACCGCCCGCAGCAGCTCGGTCGAGGCCGGGAGCGTGTTGAACACCTCGCCCGAGGGCCACGGGATGTGGTGGAAATAGCCGATCGGGTTGGCGACGCCCAGGCCGCGGAGTTCCGAGGCGAGCGGGATCAGGTGGTAGTCGTGCACCCAGATCAGGTCGCCGGGCTCGATCAGGCCGGCCAGCGCCTGCGCGAAGATGCGGTTCACCCGCTGGTAACCGGCGTAATCGGCTCGCGAATAGGCGGCGAGGCCGAGCCGGTAATGCATGATCGGCCACAGCGCCCGGTTGGCGAAGCCGCTGTAGTATTCCCGATGGTCCTGGGGCGAGAGGTCCATCACCGCGTAGCGGACGCGGCCGCGATCGGCGATGGTCGGGCTGTCGGAGGGGGTCTCCGCGATCTTGCCGCTCCACCCGAACCAGAGACCCCTGTACGCGGTGAAGGCCTCCTTCAGCGCGACCGCGAGGCCGCCCGCCGCGACGGCCTTCGACCCGGCTTCCGGAACGGCAACGCGGTTCGAGACGATGATCAGGCGTGACACGGCGGTTACCGACTCCCTAGCGGGGAAGGGTTCCGGCCCCCGGTCCCTTCCTCACGGCACGAGCGTGAAACGACCGGGATGCAAGCGCGATCCGGGCTCTCGGGTCAACCCTCGCCGAACCCATCGGTTGCACGGCGGATCAGAGTCCGGGGCACCGCGCTCCACAGGAAACCCGGCCGCTTTCGCGTTTCCGTCATCGGGCGGCGCGAAGGAGGGCGATGCGCCGGAACCCGGCGGGGCGGTTGCGGTTACCCGCACAGCCGATCCATGCCGGGCGCAAGGCTTCGACGCGCCTTGAGGATGCCCGTGGGCGATGCCCTTGAGGAGTGACCATCGATGAGCGCGGGTTATCAGAACGGGCAGCACAACACGGAGCGGGCCGCGCCGTCCGCCGACCATCCGGCCGGCTGGTCGGACCTGCGCGACGACGTTCGCCAGCTCGGCGACGTCGCCGTGGAGCGCGGCTACGGCCTCGTCGAGGCGGCGCGCGAGCAGGTCAACACTTACGTCGCGCAGCGCAAGGACGACGCGGCGCAATCCGTGGACGACTTCGCCAAGGCGCTGCGGGAGTCCGGCAAGGGCCTGGAGCAGCAGCCGAACGTGAAGGCGTTCTTCGACAGCGCCGCCGAGGGGCTGGAGCAGCTCTCGGGTTCGATCCGCGCCCGCAGCTTCGAGGATTTCTACGGTGAATTGGAGCACGTGGCCCGCCGCCGGCCGGCCGCCTTCGCGGTGGCGACGTTCGTGGCCGGTTTCTTCGCCGCCCGGTTCATCCGCTCCTCGGCGCACCCGGCCCACGCGATCCCCGGTCGGGAGGCCTTCGAGGCCGATCGGCGCCCGGGCGGCCGCACCCCGCTCTGAGGAGGCAGCGATGGCCGAACCCGGCAACGGCAGCATCCAGGGGCTCCTGGCCGAGGCCCTGCGCGAGACCACCGATCTCGCGCGCAAGGAGATCGCCCTCTTCCGCACCGAGATGTCGACCAACCTGAGGACGCTGTTCCTCGGGCTCGGCATGGTGGTGGGAGCGGCGGTGTTCGCGGTGGTGGCGCTCCTCGTCCTGGTGGACGCGCTGGTGAAGTGGCTCGCCACGGTGGTGCATTCGGAAGCGCTCGCCGCGCTGATCGTGGGCGGCGTCTTCCTGATCGTGGCGGTGGGCCTCGCGCTGGCGGGGAGCCGCGCGATGTCGCTCTCCACGCTGGCGCCGACCCGCACGACCCGGCAGGTGCGCCAGGATGCGCGCGTCCTGTCCGAGAGGGTGTCCGGATGACCCAGTCGATCTCGGATCTCGAGCAGGACATCGAGAAGACCCGGGCCCGGCTCGATCAGACGATCGACCGGATCCAGGACCGCCTCTCGCCGGCGAGCATCGTCGACGAGATGCTCGGCACCGTGCGCCAGTCGCCGATGAGCGGCCTCTACGACGGCGCGCTCGCGGCGGTGCGGCGCAACCCGGTGCCGGTGATGCTGATCGTCGCCGGGGTGGGCTGGCTGCTGCACCGGGTCTCGGAGGATGCGCGGCGGCGCCAGCACCAGGAGGAGACCGCGGAGCGTGCCGCGCGCGTGCTCGTCCGCAACGACGGCGCCGCGCGGGTCTACGACCCGGACCGCCCCACCGACCACCCGGCCGCCGACGGGATCGCCCGTCCCGAGGCCGCCCAGATCTGACGCGGGTTCGCGCCCGCCCGCTCGCTCGCAAGGATGCATGCCATGGCCGATCACACCATCAAGCCCGCCACCCCCGACGCGCCCTCCGCCCATATTCCGGGCCAGGGGCCGGGCGCCGGACCGGAGCGCAACCTCCACCAGGACCACGACACGGTGCGGGCACAGGCCGGCACGGCCGGGGCCGAGGCGGCCGGGACGGCGCAGGATTTCGCCTCCACGGTGAAAGACACGGCCGGCCGCACGGCCGAGCAGCTCCGCCAGACCGCCGACGCGGCGGCGGACCACCTCAAGCGGACGGCCTCGGACGCGGTCTCGCAGGCGCATGAGCGGGCGAGCCAGACCTACGGCGCCTTCCAGTCGCGCGGATCGGACGCGATCGACCGCGCCCGCGACTTCGCCCAGGACGCGATCGACCGGGGCACCCGGCGCTACGAGGATTTCCGCGACCGCGGCGGCGAGCATGTCGCCCGTGGCCAGAGCGCGGTCGAGCGCTTCGTGACCGAGAACCCGGTCCTGGTCGGCGTGGTCGGCCTCGCGGCCGGGCTGCTCCTCGGCTCGCTGCTGCCGCGGACCCGCCGCGAGGACGAGGCGGTAGGCCCCTGGGCCGACGAGGTGCGCGAGCAGGGCATGCGCTACGCCCGCGAGGCCACCGAGCGCGGCCGGCAATTCGTCGAGACCGCCCTGGATCAGGCACACGACGCGGCGACCGCCGCCGCGACCGCCGCCTCGGACGAGCTGCGCCAGCAGAACGAGGGCACGCCCCGCCCCGGCGGCCCGGGCATCCAGACGCATTGAGGCGGGCGAACGCCGCGTGACCTTCCGCAGGACGCGCTTGCGGATTCACGTGGCGTGTCGTGTGCGTGCCCCCTCCCCGCGTGCGGCACGGCTGTCTGGGGAGGATCCAAGGCTCCTTGGAAGACGCCTTGGTCTCCGAAAGATGCGGCGCTAACAGTGACCTATGACGATCTAATTCACGCGGGATCTCCTCTCCTGTGCGGGCTACGGCCTTGACGGAAGTGAGTCGGGGTCTGCGAGGATTGCGCCGGCGAGCATGGCGGCGAAGCGCTGCCAGCCGCGGGCCATGATCTTGGGTCCCGGCGGCTTGCCGGCGACGTTCCAGCCGCCGTGCCGGGCCACGATCCAAGACAGCCAGGCCAGCGTCCCCGGTGGGTGTGGGTTCTGCAGGCGTGCCGTACTGCCCTCGCAGGCCCGGCCCAGCTGCGCCACCACGGGCAAGGCGACCGCGTCGAGCACGTCCTGCATCGGCCGCCCGCCGCCCGTGCGGGCATCGACCAACTGCAGGATGCGCACCGCCGCCCCCAGCGCCAAAGCCGCCAGCCGGAACAGCTTGTCGGGCACCCGCATCTGCGTCGCGTCCAGGCCCAGCCCGTCCCGCTTGAGCGCGCGGAACACCTCTTCAATGCGCCAGCGCAGCCGGTACAGCCGCACCGTCTCGCGCGCCTCGGCGGCGGTCGCGACCGGGCGCGTGCTCAGAAGGTGCCAGCACAGCGGCGCCTGACCGTCGGGCGGGGTGGGCTCCTCCACCGTCACCAGGCTCAGCGGCAGCGCGCCCGGCAGGCTCTTCGGCTCGCCCGCTGGCCGCTTCACCACCAGCGATCCGGCCCGCAACTGCACCCGTGCGGTGCGCTCGGGCCGGCCCGGCCGGGCGGGGACCGTCACCGTATCCTCGGCCAGGACCGGCCAGCGCGCCGCCTCCGCCGTCATCGCGCCCCCCGTGGCCAGCGCCCGGTCGTGGCGGGCGCGCACCAGCAGGTCGGTGCCCGCCGGACAGCGCGCGACGTGATCGTAGATGTCGCCTTCCTGGTCGGCCACCACGATCAGGCTCGCCGCGCTCTCGCCCAGGCGGGCCTGCGCGGCCTGCGCGCCCACACCCCAGCGCCGGCTCTCCTTGTCCGCGATCGGCCGGCCCGCCCGCGGCTTGACCGGCGCGTCCGCCCGCGTCCAGATCTGGGCATCGACCAGCCCCAGGATCGCCTCGTCCTGTGCGTCGACCGCCACGACCGGGTGCAGGAAGAAGCCGGGATTGCGCCCGTTGCCGGCGGGCCCGAGCCCGTGACGGCCCGCCGCCAGCGGGGTGAAGTTGATCTCGCTCGTGTCCTGCACCGCCACGACCGCGCGGCCGGCACAGGCCTGGGCCGTGCGCGCGCCAAACGCCCGCAGGATGGCGCCCACGCTCGTGTGCGGCGAGGACAGGTAGCGATGGGCTGCGGCCGTGCCGGCCTCGCTGCCCCCGACCGTGCTCAGCACCACGCTGCCGGTGGTCACGATCCGATCAAACAGCCAAGCGCCGCGCGCCTCGGTGCGGATGTCGCCGACCCCAAGTCCGTCCATGCAAAGCCTCCCGCACAGCGCAAAGGCTCACAACACGAACCGAGCGAATCAGATCCGTACAGGCCGTAGCC
>NZ_JBSVZN010000046.1:0-53870 GCF_054052225.1 Methylobacterium sp. JK268
ACGCTCGCCCGCTTCTGCCGGGACAACCACGTCACCCTCGTCGCCCTGGAGGCCACCGGCGGCTACGAACAGCAGCCCTTCCGCCTGCTCTGGGCGGACGGCCTGCCCTGCGCCCTCCTCAACCCCCGCCAGGTGCGGCGCTTCGCCGAGGCCATGGGCATCCTCGAGAAGACCGACCAGATCGATGCCGGCGTCATCGCGCGCTTCGCCGAGGTGCGCCGGATCAAACCCCGGCCGCCGGCCAGCCCGGCTCAGGAGCGGCTCAGCGCCCTGGTCACGCGCCTGCATCAACTGGTCGAGGCGCGCACCGTCCAGACCAACCAGGGCCGCCTCGTCACCGAGCCGCAGGTGCGCACCTCGGTCGCCGAGATGGTCGAGCTGATCAACCGCCAGATCGCCGCGTTGGAGGAGGCGATCACCGCCCAGCTCAAGGCCGATCCGCTCTGGGTTGCCCTCGATGCGACCTTCCGCACGATCAAGGGCGTGGCCGACCGCACGATCGCCCGCCTGATGGCCGACCTGCCGGAGATCGGCACCCTCTCGGGCAAAGCCATCGCCAAGCTGGCCGGCTTGGCACCCATCGCCCGCGACAGCGGCCAGAGCAGCGGCCGACGCCCCGTGCGCGGCGGACGGGCCGACGTGCGCGCCATCCTGTTCGTGGTCACCAGCTGCGTGCGGCGCTTCGATCCCGACTTCATCGCCTTCGACCAACGGTTGCGCCAAGCCGGAAAGCCCCCAAAGGTCATCCGCATCGCTCTCGCCCACAAGCTGCTCGTGCGCCTCAACGCCAAGGCCCGTGATGTCCGCGCCCAACTCGCCGCCCAGACTTGACACGCCAGACAGTCGCTCACCTTCGGCTGCCGCCTCGCCGCGCCGACGACCCGAACTGTGCTTCCGCAAACCCGTGCGGGAGAGGGGATCCCGCGATCCACCCTGCGATCACCTGTCATCGACTGCGGTAGATCGCTCACTTGGTCCCACGCGAGACGTGTGCACACACGGCCGCCTCTGCGAGGAAGGGCCATGGCGCGCCCCCTCAATGCCGGGTGGGCGCCGCCCCCACCGTCTCGGCCGAGAGCCAGTCGACCACGCAGGCGAGGGCGTCCCGCGCCGAGAGGCCGCGGCCCTGCGCCTCCGTGAACAGGGCGAGCTGCCGGTCGGCGCTGGTGCCGCGGGCGACGATCCAGCGGGCGAGGTCGAGATCCGCCGCGCAGCCGAGCGCCGCCGCGTCCTCGCTCACCAGGGCGAGCGTGCGGGCGAGCACCGCCGTGACAGGCTCCGCCTCACCAGCGAGCGTCAGGAAGCTGCCGTGGATGCCGTAGCGCTGCGCCCGCCAGCAATTCTCCGCCGTGATCGCGTGGGCGGCACCCGTGAGGTCGCGGCCGAGATCGGGATCCCGCGCGAGCCGCCGCACGAGGCAGCGGGCGAGGGCCGCGAGCGCCAGCGTGTCGTCGAGGCGCGTGCAGCTGTCAGCGATGCGCAGGTCGAGGGCGTTGCCCAATGGCGCCGGCCGGATCACCCACCAGACATGGGCGACATCGTCGATCGCTCCCGCCCGCACCAAGGCGTCGAGGTAGCGCGCATGGTCGACCTCGTCCGCGAAGTAGGGCGGCAGCCCGCTGCGGGGCATCTCGCGGGCGGCCGCGAGCCGGTAGCCGAGGAGCCCGGTGCGCTGCGCCTGCCAGAAGGGCGAGGAGGTCGACAGGGCCAGGATCAGGGGCAGGAAGGGCTGAATCCGGTTCATCACGTCGATCCGCGGAACGCCGTCCGGCAGCGCGATGCAGATCGACAGCCCGCAGACGACCGTGCGGCTCCCCACCATCTGAAGGTCGCGCTGGACCCGGTCGCGCGTGCCGGGATCCCGCGGGCGCACCCGGCTCCACAGGGCGATCGGGTGCGTGCCGGCCGCCATCACGGCGAGCCCGCGCTCCGCCGCCAGCGCGCCGATCCCGCTGCGCAGGGCCTGCAGGTCGCGCCGCGTCTCGGCGAGCCCGGCATAGCCGCGCGTCGCCCAGATCAGGCGCGGCTCGACGATGTCGTGGCGCGCCGCCGGGAAGTCGCGCCGGCAGGCCGCCAGGAAGTCCCGGATCCTGGCCCGCGCGGCGTCCCGCCGCACGGCGTCGTTCAGGAAGACATCTTCCTCGATGCGGAGCGCGAAGTCCTCGGACATGCACGATCTCTCCCGGTGCGGGCCCGCGGGGCGCCCGGCACTGCGTGATTCCATCGATGAAGGCTGGCCCGCCCTCAGGCGGGCGGCGGTCCGGATCTCGCCCGGGCATCGCCCAGGACGGCCTGCACCAGGGCCAGGACGGCCACGGCCGCGGTGTCGGCACGCAGGATCCGGGGCCCCAGCGAGAGGCGGACGGTGTTGGGACGATCCAAAATGAGGGCGCGCTCCTCCGGCGTGAACCCCCCCTCCGGCCCGATCACAACGGCGAGCGGGAGCGGGACGTTCCCGGGCGGAGCGGCGCCCGCCCCCGCCGCGGCCGCGCCGCGCCGGAGCGCCTCGACCGGATCCGCGACCGGCGCGTCCTCGTCGCAGAACACGAGCAGACGCCCGGGCGAGAGCTCCGCCAGGGCGCTCTCCAGCGGCGCGGCGTCGCGGATCTCCGGGATCGCCAGGATGCCGCACTGCTCGGCCGCCTCGATGGCGTTCGCGTGCAGGCGGTCGAGCTTGATCCGGTCCCCCTGCGTGCGGCGGGTGACGACCGGCCGGATCAGGCTCGCGCCCATCTCCACCGCCTTCTGCGCCACGTAGTCGAGCCGGGCCGCCTTGAGCGGGGCGAACAGGTAGTGGAGGTCGCCCGGCGCCGCCTGCGGCCGGGTCCGCTCGCGCAGGATCAGGTCGCCGGCCTTGCGGCCGGTCGGGCGGATCTCCGCGCGCCACTCGCCGTCGCGCCCGTTGAACACCAGCACCCCGTCGCCCGCACCCCGGCGCAGGACGCCCAGGAGGTAGTTCGCCTGGGCGCGATCGAGGCTGTGGACCACACCCTCCGCCATCGGCACGTCGAGGAACAGCCGCGGTGCATCGAAATCATAGGCCGCCATGCCCTCCTGCTCGCCGAGCGGGGCCGTTCCTGTCAATGCCCGCGCGCGGCCCCGCGCCCCCGCGGCGACCGAACCAAAGCCGCCACAATCCTGTGTTGAGACAGATCATTCGCCGTGCGCGGCAAGATTCTGTTTGGGGACGGCCGGGACGGACCCGGCCGCCGCGTCTCGCGCTGCCCGGGCGGCGGTGATAGAGCCGGCAGGGGGTTGAGGGATGGTTCGGATGGACAAGCGCGCCGTGGCGGCTGTGGTCGCCGGCTTGGTCGGGACGGTGCTGATCGGCGGGGCCGCCCGCGCGCAGGGCACCGATTGCACCACGATCCAGAAGACGCTCACGGAGCGCAAGGACATCGTGGCGCGCGTCAACGCCGCTCAGAAGAGCAAGAACAAGCTCACGGCGGCCCAGGCCTGCACGCTCTTCACCCGCCTCCAGGCCAACGGCAACGAGGGCCTGAAGTGGATCACCGCCAACAAGGATTGGTGCTCGATCCCGGATTCGTTCCTCGAGGGCTTCAAGGCCGACCACACCCGCGTGGCCTCCCTGCGCGGCCAGGTCTGCGGCGCGGCCCAGAAGCAGGCCGTGATGGAGAAGCGCGCCCGCGAGCAGGCGCAGAACGGCGGCGGCGGCGGCGGGCTTCTCGGCGGGCCCGGCCTGACCGGCAGCTTCAAGCTCCCGCAGGGAGCCCTGTGAGGGCGGCGCCGCAGGCGAGGGATGATTCGACGGGCCTCCCGGGGGCCGCCGACCGGCCGGTCGCGGACGCGGTGAGCGGCCACTGGGTCGACCGGCACGCGCCCGCGTCCTGGCGGCCCTACTTGCGCCTGGCGCGGATCGAGCGCCCCATCGGCTGGTGGCTGCTGCTGCTGCCCTGCTGGTGGTCGGCCGCGCTCGCCGCCACCGCCTCGGGGCGGGTCGGGCCGAATCTCTGGCACCTCGCCCTGTTCCTCGTCGGCGCCGTCGCCATGCGGGGCGCGGGCTCGACCTACAACGACATCGCCGACCGCGACCTCGACGCGCGCGTCGAGCGCACGCGCCTGCGTCCGCTCCCCTCCGGCCGCATCCGCGTGCGCCAGGCGCTGGCCTTCCTGGTCGCCCAGGCCCTGGTCGGGCTCGCCGTGCTGCTGCAGTTCGACGGCTTCGCGATCGTGGTCGGGGTGTGCTCGCTGGTGCCGGTGGCGATCTACCCGTTCATGAAGCGGGTGATGCCGGTGCCCCAGCTGGTCCTGGGCCTCGCCTTCGCCTGGGGCGCGCTGATGGGCTGGGCGGGGCTGCTCGGCCGGCTCGATCCGGCGCCGCTGTGGCTCTACGCGGGCGCCATCGCCTGGGTGATCGGCTACGACACGATCTACGCGGTCCAGGACATCGAGGACGACGAGATCGCCGGCATCAAGTCCTCGGCGCGGTTCTTCGGCAGCCACGTGCGCGGGGCCGTCGCCCTCTGCTTCCTCGTCGCCTTCGGGTGCGTCGCCGCGGCGCTCCGGCTCGCCGGATGCGGGCTCCTCGGCCTCGCGGGCCTCGCCCTGTTCGGGGCGCATCTCGCCTGGCAGGTCCGCGGGCTCGATCCCCGGGACGGCGCGCGGGCGCTGCGGCTGTTCCGCTCGAACCGCGACGCCGGCCTGATCCTGTTCGCCGGCCTGGCACTCGATGCGATCTGGCAGGGGCTGGCCTGAGGTCACACCCGCCCGTCGGTGAGCCGGATCTCCTCCCGATGCACGGCCGGGCGCAGGGGCAGGCGGCTGGTCTTGCGGCGGCACAGGAAGCGCGGGCGGCGGTGGTTGAGCAGCCCGTGGCGGCGGCGGATGCGGACCGCGCCGAGCTTCAGCCGGCCGATCTGCGCGCCCATCGCGGTCACCGCGCCGTCCTCCTGGATCACCAGGAGCGGCAGCCCGGTCTCGGCCCCGAGGCGGCGCCAGACCGCGACCACGTCCGCGTCGCCGTAGGTCCCGAGCCGCATCAGCGGATCGCCCGCCCGGTCGAGCAGCAGCACGGAGAAGCGGTCCTCGCCCGCCGCGTCGCTCGCGTCGGCGTCCAGGCAGAGCGCCACGCTCGCCGCGCGGCCGATCGATCCCGGGATGGCGCCGACGATCGGGAGCGGGGAAGGCTCGGCCTGGATCGGGCCGCGGTGGATGGTGGGGAGCGGCCCGACGACCTTGCGCGAGACGGCGTGCCGGTTCGTGCTGGGAAATCTCGTGACCATGGTTCTGCTCGACGCCCTGTCTGCGTGGAGCGGCGGTCTCTCCGGACCGTCCGCGCTTGAGGTCAGACTGCCCGTTGGAGGCTCAGAACGCCTTAAAGCGCAGCGTTAAGCGTTGGTTCGCGGCGACTTCCCGCGCCGATGCTCAACAATTTCTTCCCCGGACAGGGGTGATTTGGTCAGCATTCTCCGAAAATCGATGGTTACGGATCCGGATACGGTCGAGGGGAGGTCGGGGCGGGCGACCCGGCGGCCGGGACCGCTCGTGGATGCGGCGGCCTGTGACGCCCGCGTCCTTGTGGCGGCGCGGCGCCACGCCTAAAACGGGAGCCGCGTTCCGGAGGCGTCCCACCCGGTCCGGCCGGCGCGGGCCGCCCTGTCCAACCGAACGGTCCCCTCCCCATGGCCCTTCCCGTCGACCTGCGCGCCCTCCTCCCCCAGGTTCGGGCGAGCGTCCGGGAGGCGGCCCTGCTGGCGCTCCCCTTCTTCCGCGCGGGCGAGCGCACCACCGCCCGCGTCTGGAGCAAGTCCGGCGGATCGCCCGTCACCGAGGCGGACGTGGCGGTGGACACCTTCCTGAAGATCCGCCTCAGCGAACTCGCGCCGAAGGCCGCGTGGCTCTCCGAGGAGACCCGCGACGATCCGGTCCGCCTGGAGCACGACCTCGTCTGGATCGTCGATCCGATCGACGGCACCCGCGCTTTCCTGTCGGGGGATCCCGACTGGTCGATCGCCATCGCGCTCCTCGCGAAGGGCGAGCCGGTGCTCGGGATGGTGGCGGCGCCCGTGACCGGCCTCGTCTACGAGGCGCTGGTGGGGGAGGGGGCCCGGCGCAACGGCGAGCCGATCCGGGTCACCGCGCAGGAGCGCCTCGCCGGGGCCCGGGTCGCCGGCCCCAAGCCGATGGTCGACCACCTGGAGCGCAATCTCGGGATCGCCGCGACGCCGGACGCGCTGGTGCGCCTGCGGCGCATCCCCTCCCTGGCGCTGCGCCTCGTGCGGGTGGCGGAGGGGCTGGTCGATGTCGGGCTGATCTCGTCCGATGCCCGCGACTGGGACCTCGCCGGGGCGGACCTGATCCTGCGCGAGGCCGGCGGCGCCGTGCTCGACCTCGCCGGGCGCCCACCGATCTACAACCGCCGCGAGCCGATCCACGGCGAACTCGTCGCCGCGCCGACCGCCCTGCGGGACGCGGTGCTGGCGGCGATGCGCTGAGCGGGATTCGTTCGATGATGGTGGGCTTGCGATAGGCTGTACTGATCGCATAGCCCCTTTTCCGGACGACTGCAGCGCGAGCGGAAGGAGATCCGGAAACCAGCACGAGAATCGCCGCGAAGCGGCTCCGCCTTCCAGGACCGTTGCAACATACGGTCGCTTCGCGGAGTCGTGCGCTGTTTCCGAATCTCCTTCCGCTGTCGCTGCTCTCGTCCGGAAAAGGGGGGCAATGGTGTGCCAGCCCCAGCATCTGGTTTCGGTCAGCCCGCTTCCATCGGACCTGACAAAACAAGAGGGCGGGCGCCTTGCGGCACCCACCCCCGATCGTCTCGTGATCCTGCGCCGAGGATCAGCGCGAGTAGAACTCGATGACCTGGTTCGGCTCCATGTGCACCGGATAGGGCACCTCGGAGAGAGTGGGCACACGGGCGAAGCGCGCGACCATCTTGCCGTGATCGACCTCGATGTAGTCGGGCACGTCCCGCTCGGCGAGCTGGGAGGCGACGACCACGATCTCGAGCTGCTTGGAGGCTTCCTTGACCTCGATCACGTCGCCCGGCTTCACGAGGTAGCTCGGGATGTTGACGCGCTGGCCGTTCACCCGGATGTGGCCGTGGTTCACGAACTGGCGGGCCGCGAAGGGCGTCGCCACGAACTTGCAGCGATAGACGACGGCGTCGAGGCGGCGCTCCAGCAGGCCGACCAGGTTCTCGCCCGAGTCGCCGCGCAGGCGGACCGCCTCGGCGTAGTAGCGGCGGAACTGCTTCTCGGTGATGTTGCCGTAGTAGCCCTTGAGCTTCTGCTTGGCGCGCAGCTGCGTGCCGAAGTCGGACATCTTGCCCTTGCGGCGCTGTCCGTGCTGGCCGGGGCCGTACTCGCGGCGGTTGACGGGGCTCTTGGGGCGGCCCCAGATGTTCTGGCCCAGACGGCGATCGAGCTTGTGCTTCGCCTGAATACGTTTTGACATCGCGTGTCCTCAGGGAACGATACGAGAAGCGAGGAACGCGCCCTCCTCTTCCCTTCCGGGACGACAGACCGGCCGAGAGGCCGCTCACGGGTGCGCTGAAAAAGCCGCGGGGCCCCGAAGGACCCCGCAAGCCGGGCGCTGTTACCGGGGAACGGCGCGAAGGTCAAGCGCGTGTTCAGCCGGCGACGCATCCCGCCGGGATCCGTGCCCGGAACAGGGGCTCGGCCTCGCCGTCGCGCGTGCCGAGGAGCGAGACGTGGTCGCCCGCGACCGCCTCGAAGCGCGCGCCCGGCGGGGCCGCCTCGGCGAGGCGGCGGGCGAAGGCGAGGGGAATGACCGGGTCCGCGTCCCCATGCACGATCAGGATGGGGCCCGAGACGGCGGCGATGCGGGCGTCCGAGCGCCAGGAATCGCGCAGCAGGAGCGCGGGCAGGTACGGAAAGTGGAGCTTCGCCATCGCGACCATCGAGTCGAACGGCGCCTCCAGGTAGAGGCCGAGATGCGGGCGCTCGGCCGCCACCGCGACCGCCACCGCGGTGCCGAGGGAGTGGCCGTGGAGCAGGATGGCGGCGTCCGGGGCGCGCCGCCGCGCCTCGTCGAGGGCCGCGAGCCCGTCGAGGACGAGGCCCGCCTCGCTCGGGCGCCCGGTCGCGCCCGGATAGCCCCGGTAGGTGGGAGCGAGCAGGCCCCAGCCCCGCGACCGCCACGGCTCGCCGGCGAAGCGCTCGGCGTGGAACTCCGCCTCGGAGGCGTTGCCGTGGAAGCTCACCACCACCCCGCAGCCCGGGGCCGGCGCGCGCCAGAGGGCGTGGAGCGTCTCGCCGTCCGCCGTCGCCACCCGGATCGCCTCCGTGCCGGCGGGCGGATCGCGCGGGGCGTGATAGGTGAAGAAGGCGCCCGGGTAGATCAGCATCCGCTGGAACGCCAGCACCGCGCCCGCGACCGCCAGGACGACGAGGAGGGAGGCGACGAGGAGGCCGAGCGCCACCCGCCGCCGCCTCATTGCCGGACGAGAGGCATCGGCGTCACGGTGATCCGGCCGAGCCCCCGCGCCGCCAGGGCGTCGCGCAGAGCGGGGGTGACCCGCTGCCCGCCCGTGAAGACCGCCGTCGCGGCGCCGTCCGCCTCCGCCGCGTCGCGCCGGGGCGCCGGCCCGAGCAGGGCCGCCATGCGCCGTGCGACGGCGGGCGCCGGGTCGATCCAGGTCACCGGCCAGGGCGCGATCCGCTCCAGGCGGGGCAGCAGCAGCGGGTAATGGGTGCAGCCGAGCACGACGACGTCGGTGCGGTCGCGGCCGCTGCCCACGAAGCACGGCGCGATTTCCTCCCGCAGGGCATCGTCGCCGACCGGCAGACCGGCCAGGGCCGCCTCCGCCAGGGCCGCGAGCCGGGTCGCGCCGACCAGCGTGACGGTGCAGGCGCTCGCGTAGGTCTCGATCAGGTCGCGGGTGTAGTCGCGGCGCACCGTGCCGGGCGTGGCGAGCACGCTGATCCGCCCGGAGCGGGTGGCGGCGGCGGCCGGCTTGATCGCCGGCACGGTGCCGACGAAGGGAATCGGGAACTGCGCCCGCATGGCCGGCAGGGCCAGGGTGGTGAGCGTGTTGCAGGCGATCACCACGAGGTCCGGCGCGTGCGCGGCGACCAGCCGCTCCATCACGGCCAGCGCCCGGGCGACCAGAACCGCCTCGGTGAGGTCCCCGTACGGGAAGGCGGCGTCGTCCGCCGCGTAGACCACCCGCGCGTCCGGCCGCGCCCGCCGCACCTCGGCCAGCACGGTCAGGCCGCCGAGCCCGGAATCGAACACCAGCACCGCCGGCGCCCGGGTCACCGGCGCGAGCGGCACCGCCCCGGTGCCGGCCATAAGATCGAATCGCATGCCCGTCCGCTCGTCGAGGCTTCCTGCGCCACGCGCAGAATCTCCGGTCGCCTCCTTAACGCTCGGTCAATGGGGCGGCAGAATGGCCGCCTTGTCCCGGGAAGCCACCGCGCCCGGGCGTGCGAGAAACGAAACCCCATGCGTCGCGTTAATGCAGGACAAAAACTCCACGCGCACGGGGAATTCGAGATGGCAGCCACTGCGACCGCGCGGGTTCCGCAGACGCGGGCGGCCTTTCCGCCGCCGGACGTGAAGGCCCGGCCGATCGACCGGGAGGCCTGGATCGCCGCCTTCCGGCACGTCCGCGACGAGACCGAGGCCCGGGCCGCGCCGCTCTCCCCGGAGGACCAGCAGATCCAGTCGATGCCCGACGCGAGCCCGACCAAGTGGCACCGCGCCCATACGACCTGGTTCTTCGAGCAGTTCCTGCTGAAGGAGCACGCCCCGGGCTACCGGATCTTCGACGAGCGCT
Source organism: Methylobacterium sp. JK268 (assembly GCF_054052225.1). Taxonomy (NCBI): domain Bacteria; kingdom Pseudomonadati; phylum Pseudomonadota; class Alphaproteobacteria; order Hyphomicrobiales; family Methylobacteriaceae; genus Methylobacterium; species Methylobacterium sp. JK268. The sequence goes on from NZ_JBSVZN010000046.1 coordinate 9,770, forward strand.
TCCTCTACCTGTTCAACTCCTACTACGTGGCGGCCGGGCCGCGCGCGCCGCGGATCAGCCGCGGCCTCGTCACGCGGCCGACCTGCGCCGAGGTCGCGGGCTACCGCGCCCATGTCGATCGGGCGCTGGGCCGGCTGATCGAGACGGCGGCGGAGGCGGCCCTGCCCGGCCTCGTCGCGATCCTGGAGATCGGCCTCTTCCACGAGCAGCAGCACCAGGAACTGATGCTCACCGACATCCTGCACGCCTTCGCGCAGAACCCGCTCCTGCCGGCCTACGACCCGACCTGGCGCTTCCCGGCACCGGCGCCCGCCGAGGGCGTGCTGCCGCTCGCGGGCGGGATCGCGGCGATCGGTCACGAGGGCGGCGGCTTCAGCTTCGACAACGAGCATCCCCGCCACGACGTGCTGCTGCCGCGGAGTGCCCTCGACCGGGCGCTCGTCACCAACGGCGAGTGGCTCGACTTCATGCAGGACGGCGGCTACGCCAAGCCCGAACTCTGGCTCTCGGACGGCTGGGTCGCCGCCCAGACGGAGGGCTGGGAGGCGCCGGGCTACTGGCGGCGGGGCGAGGACGGGGTCTGGTCGAGCATGACGCTCGCCGGCCTCCAGCCCGTCGATCCGGCCCTGCCGGTCACGCATGTCAGCTACTACGAGGCCGACGCCTTCGCCCGCTGGCGGGGACGCGACCTGCCCACGGAGGCCGAGTGGGAATGCGCCGCGCGGGCCGGTCTCGACGGCGCCTTCGGGCATGTCTGGCAATGGACCCGCAGCAGCTACGCGGCCTATCCGGGCTACCGGCCGGTCCCGGGCGCGCTCGGCGAGTACAATGGCAAGTTCATGGTCAACCAGTTCGTGCTGCGCGGCGCCTCGGTGGCGACGCCCCGCGGTCACAGCCGGCCGACCTACCGGAACTTCTTCTATCCGCACCAGCGCTGGCAGTTCACCGGGGTCCGACTATCTCAGGCGGCAGGCTGAGGCGGTGGCCTCGACCCGCTCGGAGTTGCCCGTGAACGCACCGCTTGCCCAACGTCCCCCGGCGGCCCCCCTCGCCGGGCCGGACAGCCGCCGCTTCGCCGAGGATGTGCTGGCGGGCCTCACGGCACCCCGCAAGACCTTGGCGGCGAAGTATTTCTACGACCGCGAAGGCTCCGCCCTGTTCGAGGCGATCACCCGCCTGCCCGAGTACTACCCCACCCGGACCGAACTCGGCATCCTGCGCGCGAGCGGCGCCGAGATCGCCGCCGCCCTGCCGCGCGGGGCGGCGCTCGTCGAGTTCGGCAGCGGCTCGACCCAGAAGATCCGCTGCCTGCTGCCGCACCTTCCCGACCTCGCCGCCTACGTCCCGGTCGACGTGTCGGAGGAGTTCCTGCGCAGCGAGGCGGAGGAACTCGGCCGCGACTTCCCGCACCTGCGGGTGCGGCCGGTGGCGGCCGACTTCACGCAGGTCTTCGCCCTGCCCGGAGAGGCCGCGCCGGCGCCCCGCGCCGGCTTCTTCCCGGGCTCGACGATCGGCAATTTCGAGCCCGGCGCCGCCGCGTCCCTGCTCCGCCACTTCGCGGCCACGCTCGGCCAGGATTCCATGCTGGTGGTCGGGGTCGACCTCGTGAAGGAGGCGGCCATCCTCAACGCCGCCTACGACGACGCGGCCGGGGTGACGGCGGCCTTCAACCTCAACCTGCTCACGCGGATCAACCGCGAGGTCGGGGCGGATTTCGACCGCGACGCCTTCGCGCACCGCGCCTTCTTCGACCCGGAGCGCTCGCGGATCGAGATGCACCTCGTCTCCCGCCGGGCGCAGACCGTCACGGTGGCGGGCCGGCCGATCCGATTCTCGGCCGACGAGACGATTCACACCGAGAACAGCTACAAGTACACGCCCGACGGCTTCCGGGCGCTGGCGCGGGGCGCCGGCTGGGAGGGGAGGGCGGTGTGGATCGATCCCGAGGGTCTGTTCTCCGTGCACCTGCTGCGCGCGAGTTCGATCCGGCGGCACTGACGGGGAACCGCGTCCGCCCGGCGGCGGGCGCCCCGCCGTCGCGGCGACGCGCGATGCGGCCCGCATGATCGCGCTCGGTCTCGGCATCCTCGTCGTCGCCGGCCTGTGGTGGCTCGGCCGCCAGGGCACGCAGGCGAACCCGGCGCTCCTCGCCCGGGCGCTCAAGCGCCTGGGCGGCGGGCTGGCCCTGGCGGTCGCCGCGCTGCTGTTCCTGCGCGGCCGCTTCGACATGGCGGTGTTCCTCGGCCTCGCCGGGGCCGCCCTGCTCGGCTGGCGGCAGATGCCGGCGCTGCCCTTCGGCCTCGGCGGGACGCCGCGCGGCTCGGCCGGCGTGTCGCGGATGCGCTCGGCCACCCTCGTCGTGGAGATCGATCACGCCAGCGGCGCCATGCGCGGCCGGGTGGTCGCGGGGCCCCACGCCGGCCAGGACCTCGACGCGATGCCGCTCCCCGCCCTGCGCGCGCTCCTCGGCGCCTGCCGCGCGCAGGACCCGCAGGGCGTGGCGCTCCTAGAGGCGTATCTGGACCGCCGGTTTGCCGGCTGGCGTGTAGACGCTGATCGCGATGGCGACCCGCGGACGGGCGGAGCGGCGCAGCCAGGGGCGATGCCGGAGGATGAGGCCTATCAGATCCTGGGGCTTGAGCCCGGGGCGTCCCTGGAGGAGGTGCGACGGGCGCACCGGCTCCTCATGAAGCGGCTTCACCCGGACCAGGGCGGATCGGGCTACCTCGCGGCGCGCGTCAACGCGGCCAAGGACCGACTTCTCAACCGACATCGCTGATACTCCACGCGCGTGTCGACATGCGGCGCGGGCGAACGGCCCGCGCGATCTCAAGAATCAGGCTTCGGCCGGCGGTCCCGCGGCGGGACGACGGGCCTCAGCTGCGGGTCGCGAAGCAGGTGAAGCCGTTGCGCTTCAGGGCCTTGCAGGCGTCCTGGGCGCTCTCCGCCTCCGAGAAGCCGGAGAAGCGGGCGCGGAACAGGGTGGTGCCGCCATGGGTCACCCGCTCGGTGAAGGGGGCGGCCTTGGCGAGGGCGCCGCCGCTGCGCTGGCGGGCCTCGGAGAGCATCGACTTCGCCTTGCCCTCGTCGTCCATCGCGCCGAGCTGGATCACCCAGGGGGTGACGGAGACGGCCTTCGCGGCCGGCGCCTCCGGCCGGGCATCCGGGCGCGCGGGCGGCTGCGGCGCGCGGGCCTCGGCCCCCGCCGCGGGGAGGCGCGCGCCGTACTTGCCGCCCGGCGCGGGGAAGGAGGCCTCGGGCGTCGCCGCGTAGGCCTGGGCGGCGCCCGGCAGCCCGGCATTGCCGCTCCGCCACTTGGCCGAGCCCGGCGTCGCGGTGTCCCGCCCCGGCGCGAGGTCCAGGGGCTGGCCGACGCGGCCGGTGGAATTCGTCGTCTCGACGCCCTCGTCGTCGTCCGCCGCGGCCACGAGGGTGCGCGTCGTCGCGCTCCGCTCGGCGACCACGGCCGGCCGGGAGCGCTCGGCCAGCTCGGTGACCGGCGGGCTCGTCCGGGCGCCCGCATAGGCCTTGACGAGGTTGCCCTCGACGAGGCGCGTCATGATCGCGTCGCGGGTCGCCACCGACTTGCCGCCCAGCACGACCGCCACGATGTGGCGGTCGTTCAGCCGGGCCGAGGTCATCAGGTTGAAGCCGGAATCCCGCGTGTAGCCGGTCTTGATGCCATCGACGCCCTCGACCCGCCCGAGCAGGTGGTTGTGGTTGCCGATCACCCGGCCGTGGAACGCGAAGGAGCGGGTCTGGAAGAAGCGGTAGTAGCGCGGGAAGCGGTCCTGGATCGCCCGGGCCAGGATCGTGAGGTCGCGCGCCGTGGTGATCTGGTCCGTGTCCGGCAGGCCCGACGCGTTCACGTAGTGCGTCCGCGACATCCCCAGCGCGTGCGCCTTGCGGGTCATCATCTCGGCGAAGGCGCCCTCGGACCCGGCGATGTTCTCGCCGATCGCGCAGGCGACGTCGTTCGCCGACTTGGTCACCAGGGCCTTGATCGCCTCCTCGACCGTGATGGTCGTGCCCGGCCGCACGCCGAGCTTCGAGGGGGCCTGCCGGGCGGCGTTCGCCGAGATCTCGAGGGGGCTGTCGAGGGTGAGCTTGCCCCGGTCGAGCTGCTCGAACAGCAGGTAGAGGGTCATCACCTTGGTGATCGAGGCCGGATGGCGCAGGGCGTCCTCGTTGACCGCGTGCAGCACGCGCCCGCTCTTCACGTCGACCACCATCGCGGCGAAAGGCGGGTTGTAGCCGCCCCCGCCGCCGTGGTGATGCCCGCGCCGGCGGGCATCCGCCGGGTGCGTCATCGCCGCGAGGACCGCCGCGGCGGCGATCAGGGCCGGAAGGGATCGACCGGAAGTGCCGCGCACGCCACGCATCACGAACTCATTCCCACGCCTCGCCGCGACGGGAGACACGGGTGCGGCCGGGGAACAACCCGACGCACCCGGGACGACTCAGGGGACCCCCGTCGCCGCGGCATCACTGTCAATCAGCCTAGGGTTGCTGAGGTTACGCCCGGGTTAATGGATTCGGCCTAGGGCATTGTGCAGTGCACAATCAGCGCTTGACGGCTCGTTGTGCACCGCACATATAGCGGCCTGGGGGACGGCGCGGACGCGCGGGTGCCGCCTCCGCGATCCGACGACATCCGCGCCAGAGGGGCGGCGCCGAGTGCGCCGTTGATCGTGATGAACCAGCAGTTCGACACCGCCCAGAAGTTCAGCAAGGAGAGCATGGACACCTTCCTGCGCAGCTTCGGCACCCTGTCGAAGAGCAGCCAGGCGATCGCCGTCGAGGCGGCCGACTTCGCCAAGCAGTCCCTGGAGCAGACCTCGGCCACCTTCGAGAAGCTCGCCGGTGTGCGCTCGCTCGACAAGGCGCTGGAGATCCAGACCGAGTACCTGAAGACCTCCTACGAGCGCTTCGTCGCCCAGTCGACCAAGATGGCCGAGCTCTACGGCAATCTCGCCAAGGAGCTGGTGAAGCCCTACGAGGCGCTGGCCGCCAAGGTTCCGGCCGCGGCCTGACGGCCCCCGGGCGCGGGTTCCGGTCCCGCGCTGCCCTGAGCGGAGCGGGCCTCGCGCCCGCCTCTCGATGATCGGTTGTCGGCGGCGCGGGCCAGCGGGTCCGCGCCGCTTCGCGTTGGGGCGGAGGCCCCGCGCAAGCCTCGACCATGACAAGAGACCGCAGCCGTCTGGCGCCGCCCGCTCTCGCCCTATAGATTAAGGTCGGATCCGGCACAGGGCGTGCTACGTTGTGCCGGTCTGCAGCGCCCGCGGGTCACGCCCGGTCCCGGGCGCGACCGAGAGGGTGAGGTCGTACGGTCCCCATGCATCACGTCCCGCGGCAGGACATCGTCATCACAGGGGCCGCTGCGGCCAGGATCGTCGCGGCGACGCCCCGCGCGCCCGGCAACGGGAACGGAGGAGACGGCCGGTCGGGAACCGCCGTCATCACGCGCACCCGCCCGGTCACGAAACGGCCCAACCTCTACCGCGTGCTGCTCCTCAACGACGACTACACGCCGATGGAGTTCGTCGTCCACGTGGTGGAGCGCTTCTTCAACAAGTCGCGCGAGGACGCGACCCGCATCATGCTGCACGTCCATCAGAACGGCGTCGGCGAGTGCGGCATCTTCACGTACGAGGTGGCGGAAACCAAGGTGACGCAGGTGATGGACTTTGCCCGCAAACACCAGCACCCTCTGCAATGCGTCATGGAAAAGAAATAGGCACCAGCTCAGAGGCCCGCTTTGCCCAGCTTCTCACGCAGCCTTGAACAAGCTCTTCATCGCGCCCTGGCGCTCGCTGGCGAGCGTCGCCACGAATACGCCACGCTCGAGCATCTCCTGCTGGCCCTGGTGGACGACCAGGACGCGGCTGCGGTCATGCGGGCCTGCAACGTCGACGTCGACGTGCTCAAGCGCAATCTCGTCGAATACATCGATACCGAACTCGCCAACCTGACCGGCGACGGCCGCCAGGACGCCAAGCCCACCGCCGGCTTCCAGCGGGTGATCCAGCGGGCGGTGATCCACGTCCAGTCCTCGGGCCGCGAGGAGGTGACGGGCGCCAACGTGCTCGTGGCGATCTTCGCCGAGCGCGAGAGCCACGCCGCCTACTTCCTGCAAGAGCAGGACATGACTCGCTACGACGCGGTCAACTACATCAGCCACGGCATCGCCAAGCGGCCCGGCCTCTCGGATTCCAAGCCCGTGCGCGGGTCCGACGAGGAGGGCGCCTCCGAGCGGCCGACCGGGGGCGAGGACGAGCGCGGCCCGAAGAAGAAGGGCGACGCGCTCGACGCCTACTGCGTGAACCTCAACAAGAAGGCGCGCGAGGGCAAGATCGACCCGCTGATCGGCCGCGAGACCGAGGTCCAGCGCACGATCCAGGTGCTCTGCCGCCGCCAGAAGAACAACCCGCTCCTGGTGGGCGATCCGGGCGTCGGCAAGACCGCCATCGCGGAGGGCTTGGCGCGCAAGATCATCCAGCACGAGGTGCCGGAGGTGCTCGCCGACGCCACGGTCTTCTCCCTCGACATGGGCACGCTGCTCGCCGGCACCCGCTACCGGGGCGACTTCGAGGAGCGCCTCAAGCAGGTGATGAAGGAGATCGAGGCGCATCCGAACGCCATCATGTTCATCGACGAGATCCACACGGTGATCGGCGCCGGTGCGACCTCGGGCGGCGCGATGGATGCCTCGAACCTGCTCAAGCCGGCGCTCGCCTCCGGCACCCTGCGCTGCATCGGCTCCACGACCTACAAGGAGTACCGCCAGTACTTCGAGAAGGACCGGGCCCTCGTCCGCCGCTTCCAGAAGATCGACGTGAACGAGCCCTCGATCCCGGACGCGATCGAGATCCTCAAGGGCCTGCGGCCCTATTTCGAGGAGTTCCACAAGCTCAAGTACACGACCGAGGCCGTGAAGGCGGCGGTGGAGCTGTCGGCGCGCTACATCAGCGACCGCAAGCTGCCCGACAAGGCGATCGACGTGATCGACGAGACCGGCGCCTCGCAGATGCTGGTCCCGGAGGGGCGGCGCAAGCGCACGATCGGCGTGAAGGAGGTCGAAGCGACCATCGCCACCATGGCGCGCATCCCGCCCAAGACCGTGTCGAAGGACGACGCGGTGGTGCTGGCGAACCTCACCGACAGCCTCAAGCGGGTGGTCTACGGCCAGGACAACGCAATCGAGGCGCTCACCGCCTCGATCAAGCTCGCCCGCGCCGGCCTGCGCGATCCCGACAAGCCGATCGGCTCCTACCTGTTCGCCGGCCCGACCGGCGTCGGCAAGACCGAGGTCGCCAAGCAGCTCGCCTCGTCCCTCGGGGTGGAGATGCTGCGCTTCGACATGTCGGAATACATGGAGCGCCACACGGTCTCGCGGCTGATCGGCGCGCCTCCGGGCTATGTCGGCTTCGACCAGGGCGGCCTGCTCACCGACGGCGTCGACCAGCACCCGCACTGCGTCCTCCTCCTCGACGAGATCGAGAAGGCGCATCCGGACCTGTTCAACATCCTGCTGCAGGTCATGGATCACGGGAAGCTCACGGACCATAACGGCAAGCAGGTTGATTTCCGCAACGTCATCATCATCATGACGTCGAATGCGGGCGCGGCCGACCTCGCCCGGGCGGCCTTCGGCTTCACCCAGAGCAGGCGCACCGGGGACGACCACGAGGCGATCAACCGCCTGTTCGCGCCGGAATTCCGCAACCGGCTCGACGCGATCGTGTCCTTCGGCCACCTGCCCAAGGAGGTGGTGTCCAAGGTCGTCGACAAGTTCGTCCTCCAGCTCGAGGCGCAGCTCGCCGACCGGAACGTCACGATCGAGCTCTCGGACGAGGCGCGCGACTGGCTGGTGGAGCACGGCTACGACGAGACCATGGGCGCCCGCCCGATGGCCCGCCTGATCCAGTCCACCATCAAGACCCCGCTCGCCGACGAGGTGCTGTTCGGCAAGCTCAAGGACGGCGGCGCGGTGCGCGTGGTCGTGAACCGGCCGGAGGGCGGCAAGCCGGCCCTGGCCTTCGACTTCCCGGCCGGCCCGGTGACGCCCAAGCCCGAGAAGGACGTGGCCACCGCGGCGAAGAAGAAGCGTCCGCGCCCGCGGGCGGCGCCGCGGAAGCCGAAGGACAACGGCGGCTCGGGCGGCAGCGGCGGCGTCCGCACGGTCCCGAAGGTCCCGCTCGTCCGGGCCTGATCGCACCCCGTCCGCGGGGCTCGCCCGCGGGGACGGGATCGTCTATCACCGCACGCACCAGGGCATCCCGGCGACACCCTCGCCGGGATGCCCTGTTTCGAGAGAGAGCCGCGGCTCCGCTTGCGGGGCGCGCGCCGCCAGCGACGAGAGCTGACACATGACCGGCGACCTCAACGAGGGACCCCTCGCTCCGGCGACGACGGTCGCGCCGCCGCCCAAGCTCACCGGCCGCGAGCGGCGCCGCCTGCGGCGGCGGCGGCGGATCATCGGCGAGGAGATCGTGGGCTGGATCCTGGTCCCGCTGATCGTGCTCGCCGGCTACTGGGCCTTCACGACCACGCTGGCCTTCTTCGGCCAGACCCCGAGCAGCCTGTTCGACCAGGTGCTGCAGGTGAAGGACGCCCTGCAGAAGAAGCAGCAGAAGCCATAAACAGGACTGGCGCCTGACCCGCGCCCCGCCGTACGGACGTCCGACAGCAATGCGGCGCTTCGTTGCGCGCGTCTCTCCCAGAGAATGTGCGGATCCGCAGTGCTTTATGGCCACTTGAGAATGGCGCGGGATCCCCTCTCCCGTGTGAGCTTGCGGATTCACACGTCGGGTCGTGCGCATGCCTGCTCCTCGCAGGCCGTTTGCAGAGTCAGACGTCCCAGTCGTGGCTTCGTGGAACGCCCCTGGAAGCCGCACCCTTCCTCATGCTGAGGTGCCGCGGGAGCGGCCTCGAAGCACCCCTGACCACAGATCCAAGCCAAGGCCGCTTGAGATCGACCGTTCCGGGGTGCTTCGAGGCCGCGCGCGATCTTCGATCACCGCGGCACCTCAGCATGAGGAAGGTTACGACATCCGGCAACGTCCAGCCGACGCGCCGAAAACCGGATTGTGTGAACAGGCAAGCCCAAGCGGGAGAGGGGAGAAGCGTCAGGCCGTATTCACGGAGAGATGTGCGCATAGGGCGGCGTGGACCTTGCCCGCCCCGACCTGCCGACTCACCGGCGGTCGGGCCGCCCGCCTCCATCCGCAGGGGGAATCAACCCGCCCGTCGCCCGAGTCGCGCTCGGCGGGAGACCCCGCTCCTGCGCCGCGCCGGAGGAGGGGAGGGCGCCGCCGATGGTCGGCCCGCCCTCGTCCCGCTCGTGTCCGCGGGCGTATCCGGCATTCACCCCGGCGTAGAATCCCGTGAAATCCTCGGCCCGCGCCGCTCCGGCGACGAGGCCCAGAACGCACGAAGCGGCGGCTCGCAGGAGCCGCCGCTTCGCCCGTCTCGCTGAGACCGTCCGGATCACTCCGCGACGGTGATGCTCTGCGCCTCGCGGCCCTTCTGGCCCTCGACGACGCCCATCGTCACCTGCTGACCCTCGGCCAGGGAGTCGAGGCCGGCGCGGGCCAGGGCCGAGCGGTGGACGAACACGTCCTTGCCGCCGTCCTTGACCGACACGAAGCCGAAGCCCTTGGCGGGGTCGTACCACTTCACGGTGCCGCTCATCTCGGTGGAGGGGCCGCTCGCGAAGCGACCACCGCCGCCGCCGCCACCACCGCCGAAGCCGCCACCGCCGCCGAAGCCGCCGCCCGCGCGGGGCGGACGCGGGCCGCGCGCCGCAGGCGCCTCGGCCGTGCTGGTGTCGACGCTCGTGATGTTGGTGACCTGCGGCCCCTTCTGCCCCTGGGCCGTCTGAACGGTCAGGCGCGTGCCGGGCAGGAGATCGGTGTGACCGGCCGCCTCGACGGCGCGGATGTGGAGGAAGGCATCGCCCGAACCGTCGCCCAGTTCGACGAACCCGAAGCCCTTCTCCTTGTTGAACCACTTGACCGTCGCATCCCGCTCCGGTCCCGAGGGGGCGGCGCTGCGGGACGGACCCCGGTCGAAGCCGCCGCCGAAGCCGCCGCCACCACCGTAGCCACCGCCACCGTATCCTCCCGACGGGACCTGATCCGGCCACCGCGGCTCAGGCGCACCATCATCGAAGCCGCGACGACGCGGCTCCCTAAAATCACGACCACGTCCCATTTAGAAGCTCGCCAAAACGTAACCCGCCGACCCATTCGCATCCCGCGCCGCTGCATCTTCCAGTCGGACCCGTGACACGACTCCATTCCCGGTTGCGGTGACCAAGACGTCCGCCACAGTCCTGACGCAACTCAGACCGTACCGCAAGGCGGATCTGCCCGGCGTGGCGACGACGGGAGCACTCTCTCACGAACCGGAGCGGATTGACAGACGGAATCAGCGCCGTCCTGTGTGCGAATGGCGGCGGTCGACGCGTCGTTGTGGCGCGGGCGGTTCGCGCGGGATGGATTCCGGTGATGGACGCCAATTCTTACGATTCCGTGGCGGAGGCGATCCGCTCCCGGCGGGCCGTGCGGGCCTTCCGGCCGGATCCGGTGCCGGCCGGCGTCGTGGGTGACCTCCTCGATCTCGCCGCCCAGGCGCCGAGCGGCAGCAACATGCAGCCCTGGCGCGTCTACGCGGTGGCCGGCCCGGCCCGGGACCGACTCTGCGAGGCGGTCGTCGCTGCCTACCTCGCGGGCGAGGAGGGGGAGCCCGCCTACCGCTACTACCCGGAGGCGTTCTTCGAGCCCTATCTCGGCCGGCGCCGGGCGGTCGGTTTCGGTCTCTACGCCCTCGCGGGCATCCCGAAGGGCGATTCGGCGCGGATGCGGGCGCAGCACGCGCGCAATTTCCGCTTCTTCGACGCGCCGGTGGGGCTGATCTTCACGATCGACCGGCGGCTCGAGATCGGGAGCTGGCTCGATTACGGCGGTTTCCTGCAGACGCTGATGATCGCCGCGCGGGCGCGGGGCCTCGACACCTGCCCACAGGCGGCCTTCGCGCCCTATCACGCCGCGATTCGGCAGCACCTGCCGGTCGGCCCGGACGAGAGCGTGGTCTGCGGCATGGCGCTCGGCTACGCGGATCCGAACGCGCCGGAGAACCGGCTGGTCCCGGAGCGCGAGCCCGCGGAGCGCTTCGCGACGCTGGCCGGGTTCTGAGCGCCGGGGCCGCGCGAGGTATCGTCTCGGGCAGCGCGGCAGCATTCATCGTGCGCCGAGACCATGATATCGATTGCACATGGGACGGGACGAAGCCATCGCGCGCCTGCGCGCCTCTGCCGAGCGTGTGCACGGCTTCGGCGTCCCGTCGTTGTATCTCTTCGGCTCGGTCGCGCGGAACGAGGCGACCGGGGCGAGCGACGTCGATGTCTTCGTCGATCCGGATTACGAGCAGTTCGACTTCGTCGCTCTCATCCGGCTGGAAGAGTGGCTGGCCGAGCAACTCGGGTGTCCGGTGGACCTGACGACGCGCGAGGGCCTGCATCCCGTGCTGCGCCCTGCGATCGAGCGAGAGGCGATCCACGTTCTGTGATGAAGCGGTCCGTCATCGCGCGCCTCGAAGACATGCTGGCGATGATCGATGCCGCCGTGGAGATGACGGCCGACACCGACTTCGCCGCCGACCGGTCCGATCTGAAGCTGCGGCTCGCCGTCGAGCGCTGCGTCGAGATCGTCTCCGAAGCGACCCGGCATGGCCCGAGGCGGACAAGAATCGCCTGAGCAACGTGCCGTGGCGGGAGATCGCCGCCATCGGCAACAAGCTCCGTCACGAATACAATCGCGTCGATGACCTGATCATCTGGCAGGTGGCAACGAAGGCTCTGCCGAGCCTTCGCGTGGTTGTCGGCGGTCTTCTGAAGATCGCGCGCGAGACTTGAAGCAGCGCCCGATTGGGCGCCGCTCTCAGTTGTCGGCCTTGACCCACTTGTCTACGCCGAACCGGCATCCGCTCCAGCGGACAGGGCCCTAGGCGCTCAGCGCTTCCTTCGTCCGCTCCGCCCGCTTGCGGTCGTTCGGATCGAGCACCGTCTTGCGCAGGCGGATCGACTTCGGCGTGACCTCGACGAGCTCGTCGTCCTGGATCCAGGCCAGCGAGCGCTCCAGCGTCATGCGGATCGGCGGGGTCAGGCGCACCGCCTCGTCCTTGGAGGTCGTGCGGATGTTGGTGAGCTTCTTGCCCTTGAGCACGTTCACCTCGAGATCGTTCTCGCGGTTGTGCTCGCCGACGATCATGCCCTGGTAGACCTTCCAGCCGGGCTCGATCATCATCGGGCCGCGATCCTCCAGGTTCCAGAGCGCGTAGGCCACCGCCTCGCCCTGGTCGTTGGAGATCAGCACGCCGTTGCGCCGGCCCGGGATCTCGCCCTTGAAGGGCTCGTAGGCCTTGAACAGCCGGTTCATGATCGCGGTGCCGCGGGTGTCGGTGAGCAGCTCGCTCTGGTAGCCGATCAGGCCGCGGGTCGGGGCGTGGAAGACGAGGCGCAGCCGGTTGCCGCCCGACGGGCGCATCTCCAGCATGTCGCCCTTGCGCTCGGACATCTTCTGCACGACGACGCCCGAGTGCTCCTCGTCCACGTCGATCACCACCTCCTCGATCGGCTCGAGCAGGTTGCCGTCCTCGTCCTTCTCGAACACCACGCGCGGACGCGACACGGCGATCTCGAAGCCCTCGCGGCGCATGGTCTCGATCAGGATCGAGAGCTGCAATTCACCGCGGCCCGAGACGTAGAAGGAGTCCTTGTCGGCCGCCTCCTCGATCTTGAGCGTGATGTTGCCCTCGGCCTCCTTGAACAGGCGGTCGCGGATCATGCGGCTCGTGACCTTGTCGCCCTCGGTGCCGGCGAGCGGCGAGTCGTTGACGATGAAGGACATGGTGACGGTCGGCGGGTCGATCGGCTGAGCCTGGATCGGGGTCTCGACCTGCGGATCGCAGAAGGTGTCCGCCACGGTGCCCTTGGTCAGGCCCGCGATCGACACGATGTCGCCCGCCTCGCCGAGCTCGATCGGCTGGCGCTCCAGGCCGCGGAAGGCCAGGATCTTCGAGATCCGGCCCGTCTCCACCACCTTGCCGGTGCGGTCGAGGACCTTGACGGCTTGGTTCGGCTTCACGGTGCCGGACGCGATGCGCCCCGTCACGATGCGCCCGAGGAACGGGTTGGCTTCGAGCAGCGTGCCGAGCATGCGGAACGCGCCCTCCTCGACGGCCGGCTCCGGCACGTGGGCGAGCACGAGGTCGAAGAGCGGCGCCATGCCGTCCTGCGGGCCCTCGGGCGAGTTCGCCATCCAGCCGTTGCGGCCCGAGCCGTACAGGATCGGGAAGTCGAGCTGCTCGTCGGTGGCATCGAGCGCCGCGAACAGGTCGAAGACCTCGTTGACGACCTCGTCGATGCGGGCGTCGGGCCGGTCGACCTTGTTGATGGCGACGATCGGACGCAGCCCGATCTTGAGCGCCTTCGACACCACGAACTTGGTCTGCGGCATCGGCCCCTCGGCCGCGTCCACGAGCACGATCACGCCGTCGACCATCGAGAGGATGCGCTCGACCTCGCCGCCGAAATCGGCGTGGCCGGGGGTGTCCACGATATTGACCCGGGTGTCATTCCAGACGACGGAGGTCACCTTGGCCAGGATGGTGATGCCCCGCTCCTTCTCCAGGTCGTTCGAGTCCATCACGCGTTCCTCGACGCGCTGGTTCTCGCGGAACGACCCCGATTGCTGCAGGAGCTTGTCGACCAGGGTGGTTTTCCCGTGGTCGACGTGGGCGATGATGGCGATGTTGCGCAGCTTCATGGGGGTCCGAAGCAAAAAGCGCCCGGCCTGACGCGGGCCGCGAATCGGCAGCCGGCAGGGACGGGCGGGGGCATGCTGTTGCGTCGCAATATAAGATGCGCCGCCCGACCGCAATAGGCGGCTGGCGCGTTGCCCCGTCCGCGGCGCGGTCCGGCCGGGGAGGGGAGTTCCGGCGCGGTGGGGCGTGGCGATGCGCGAACCTGAAGCGTCCGGGCGCTGCCTCGGAGGTTCGCGCAGCCGCAGCGCCTTGCGAGGCTTGCGAATTTCGGCGGACCTCGTTTCGGATCGATCCGATCGGCCCAGCGAAACGTGGGGTTCGCGCGAACGGCTCTGTTTTGCTCGCGGGATCCGTGGGTTACGGTGGTGCCGTCGCCCCCTCACGGGGGCGCGGATTGAAACCTGCGTGAGCGCGACGGCGCGCTCCTTGTCCGCCCCGGTCGCCCCCTCACGGGGGCGCGGATTGAAACTCGCGGATCACGGCTCTGCGCTCGCGGCTTCGGCGTCGCCCTCTCACGGCGGCCAGGATTGCATCGATCCCTGGCGAGGAGGCCCGTTCTCCCAGCCCCGCCCCCTACTCCGCCGCCCAGCCCGCCGCGTCCGGCGCCGGGGCGCTGCGCAGCACCGCCCGCCGTTCGGCGATGGCCCGGCGGGCCTGGTCGAGGCCGAGCGTGAAGGCGGCGACGCCCGCATTGTCGATGGCGCCCGTTCCCGCCCGCGCCAGGGCCGCGGCCAGGATCTCGTCGGCCTCGTGCTCCAGGGCCGCCAGGGCTTCCTCGTCCTCCACGTCCCGCGCCGCCCGCACGATCGCGAGGAGTTCGCGCAGGAGCTCCATGTCCCGGGCGCGCGAGCGGTCCGCCGCCCGCGACACCAGCGTCGCGCCCACCGAGCCGAGGATCGAGAGCGCCATCACGATGAGGTAGAACCAGTCGCCGTAGCGCTCGAAGAAGCTCTCCACCTCCCCGTCGTAATAGGCCTCGGCGCCCGGATGAAGGGGCAGCATCTGGCCCTTGGCGGTGTCCGGCGCCTCGATCTGGTTGGCGAGCGGCACTTCGCCGACCACCGCCGGCCGGGTCACGAAGAGGAGGCGCGCCAGTTCCGAGACGGTGGCATCCGCGAGCGTGGCCTGGGCGACGAGGCGGTGGGTGACGCCGAGCGTCGTGAAGGCGTCGGCGGGGCGGGGCGGCGTGCCCCCGAAGGTGCCGCGCCCGACCTCGACGGACTCGAAGGCCGACGAGCGCCGGGCCATCGCGGCCGCGTCCCCGACCGGGATGAAGGCCGGACGCAGGCCCGCCCGCACCATGCCCGTCACCGCCGCGTTCGTCGTCGGTCCGACGAGCGGCGCCACCAGGAAGGCGACGTCGATGCGGCCCTCGCGGAGGGCGGGCCCGACCTCCTCCGCGCGGTCGAGGAGCACCGGGGTGATGCTGCCCGGGGCGAGGTCGTGATGCTGGAGGATCGCGTCGAGGAGCTTGGCGTTGCCGGTCTGCTGACGCACCACCCCGACGCGCCGGTCCTTGAGACCCGCCACGTCCGCGGGACCGCCCTCCGTGGTGATCAGCAGCGCCGCGTCCCGGTGCAGGATCGCGACGGTCTGGGTCGTGGCCGGGATGCCGACGTCGGAGCGCACTACCGCGAGGTCGGCCTTGCCGCGCTCCGCGACCGCCGCGCTCTCGGCGACACCGCCGGTCGGGACGATGCGCAGCCGCACATCCTCGTGGCCGCGGGCGAGGGATTGGGCCAGGGCCGCAATCATCCGGGCATTCTCGCTGCCCGCGGGACCGACCGCGACGCGCAGCGTCGTGGCCTGCCCCATCCACTGGTAGGCCAGCAGGCCCGCCGCCAGCAGGGCGAGCAGCGCGGCGACCGCGATCGGGATGTGACGACGCATCATCACCGATCAAGGTGCGGCGCGGTCCCCCCTCTGACAAGCGGCAGGGTTGTGCGACATCGGATCGGCCGCCTGGATGGAACCCGGGCGCGCGGGGCCGTCAGATGGCTGGCGGGTTTGCATCGGACGCCTCCTTTCCCGGGTCGCATCCCGCTGTCGCTGCGGTCGTCCGGACAAGGGGAACGCGTGGCGTGAAGCAGGCCTTCCTCGCTTCATGCCTTCGGGATGAGGGCCTCAGGCGCGATCAGGCGTGCAGCGCGAGGTTCCGCTGCGTCCTCATAAGGCCGTGCGCGCGACCAAAGCGATCAGCGCCAGCAGGCCGGCGCCCAGGAGCGGCCCGAGCGAGGCCGCGATCAGGGCCGCCCGGTCGAAGGCCGGCGCGGCCGCGTAGCGCTGGTGCCCGGATGCCCGCGTCCCGAGGAGCGGCGGCGCGTCACCGCGCACCGCCGCTCCCGGCGTCCGACCCTGTCGCATGATGCCATCCCCGTCCGCGTGGGGCCGCCCGGCGGCCGCCGCGGATCCGCGTTTCTGATGCACCCATCAGACGCCGCGCCGATGAAGAGGGGGTGAATCCGATCCGTCGCATTCGAGACGTCGTAAATGCGGCCTTGCCGATCGTGCCGATTCGAGATCTGTGCGGCGATCGACGTCGATCAGGCGCGGCTTCGCGCCGCCCGTCTTCGTCCGGCCGGCGACAAAGTCTGTGCACGGCCTCCCGCACCGCAGCGGAAGACGGCGATGCGCAGGATCAGAGTCCCAGATAGGCCGCCGTGACGGCTGGATCGCGGGCGATGGCGGCGGCGGGTCCCTGGAGACGGATCCGGCCGGTCTCCAGCACATAGGCGTCGTCCGCGATGGCGAGCGCCGCGCCGGCATTCTGCTCGACGAGCAGGATCGTGCGCCCCTCCGCGCGGAGCGCCGCGATGATCGCGAAGATCTCCTCCACGATCAGGGGGGCGAGGCCCATTGAGGGCTCGTCGAGGAGGAGGAGCTTCGGGTCCGCCATCAGGGCGCGGCCCATGGCGAGCATCTGCTGCTCGCCCCCCGAGAGGTAGCCCGCCTGCTGGGTGAGGCGCTCGCCGAGACGCGGGAAGCGGGCCACCACCGCCTCCTGCCGCCGCGCCGCCTCCGCCCGGTCGACCCGGTAGCCGCCGAGCCGCAGGTTCTCGGCCACGGTCATGTTGGCGAAGACCTGGCGGCCCTCGGGCACCTGCACGATGCCCCGCCGCGCGATGCGGTAGGCGGGCTCGCCCGCGATGTCGGTCCCGTCCGCGCCCCAGCGGATCGCTCCGGCCCGCGGCTTGGTGAGGCCGGACAGGCCGCGCAGGATCGTGGTCTTGCCGGCTCCGTTCGAGCCGATCAGCGACACGATCCGCCCCTCGCCGACCGTGAGGTCGATCCCGTGGACGACATCCGCCCGCCCATAGCCGAGGCGCAGGCCCTGCACGCCGAGAAGCACGGTCACGGCGCGGTCTCCGCGGCCTTGGTGCCGAGATAGGCCTCGATCACCGCCGGATGGGCGCGGACCTCGGCCGGAGTGCCGTCGGCGATGCGGCGGCCGAAATTCAGCACGGTGAGGCGGTCGCACAGGCTCATGACGAGGGGCATGTCGTGCTCGACGAGGAGCAGGGTGAGGCCGAGCGCGTCGCGCAGGCGCCGCAGCAGGTCGAGGAGCGCGTGGGTCTCGGCCGGGTTCATGCCGGCGGCGGGCTCGTCGAGGAGGAGGAGGCGCGGCTCGCTGGCGAGCGCCCGGGCGATCTCCAGGCGCCGCTGGTCGCCATAGGCGAGGCTGCCGGCCCGGCGCTCGGCCGCCTCGGCGAGGCCCACGAAGGCCAGGAAGTCGCGGGCGCGGGCCTTGGCGGCGCGCTCCTCCGCCCGGAAGCCGGGGCTGCGCCACAGGATGCCGAGCCCGGCCGTCAGCCGTGCGTGCATGCCCGTCATCACGTTCTCCAGCACCGTCATCTCCGAGAAGATGCGGATGTTCTGGAAGGTGCGGGCGAGGCCGAGCGCCGTGCGCCGGTAGGGCGGCAGCCCGTCGAGCGGCGTGCCGCCGAGGCGGATGTGCCCGGAGGTGGGGGCGAGCACGCCCGAGAGCAGGTTGAACAGGGTGGTCTTGCCGGCCCCGTTCGGGCCGATCAGCCCGTGCACCGTCCCGGCCCGCACCGCGACGTCGACGGAATCGACCGCGACCAGGCCCTGGAAGCGCCGGGTCAGGCCCTCGGCGGCGAGGAGGGGATCGCTCATCGGGCCCCCGTCCGGGCGATACGCCAGGGCAGGATGCCCCGCGGCATGAACAGGACCGCCAGCACGATGATCAGCCCGTTCACCATCAGGCGGAAATCCGCGAGCGGGCGCAGCACCTCCGGCAGCAGGGTGAGGATCGCGGCGCCCAGCACCGGCGCCACCGGCGAGCCGATGCCCCCGAGGAGCGCGTAGCTGAGGATCGTCACCGCGGTCTCGAACCCGTACTCGTTCGGTCCGATGAAGGAGGAGACGTGGGCGGACAGGCAGCCCGCGAGGCCCGCCAGCGCCGAGGACACCACCAGAGCGGTCATGCGGTAGCGCGGCAGGTTCACGCCCATCACGCCGGCCGCGGCTTCGTCCTCGCGCATCGCCTCCATGGCCCGCCCGATCCGAGACCGGGCGACGAGGATCAGCGCCAGCAGCGTCACCGCCAGCGTGCCGTAGATCGCCCCGATGCCGCCCGTCTCGGGGATGTTCGAGAGGCCGAGCGCCCCGCCCGCGTAGTCCCAGTTCAGGAACACGATGCGGGTGATCTCCCCGAGCCCGATCGTCGCGATGGCGAGGTAGACGCCGGTGAGCCGCAGGGTCGGCCCCCCGACCACGAGCGCGATCAGGGCCGGGACCAGGGCGGCGCCGGCCATCGCCACCCCGAAGGGCGCGCCCGCCTTCACGGTGAGCAGCGCCCCCGTATAGGCGCCCACCCCCATGAAGGCGGCCTGGCCGAGCGAGAGCTGGCCCACCGCCAGCACCACGTAGATGGACAGGGCCAGGATGCCATTCACGCCCACGGCGTGGATCAGGCTCTGGTAGGTCCAGTAGAGATCGTCGAGGGCCTCCCACATGGCGGTCACGCGCGCTTGGCGGCCGCGCGGCCGAACAGGCCCATCGGCCGGAACCACAGGGTGGCGACGAGGAGCGCGAAGGCCGTGAGGTCCTTGAAGGTGGAGGAGAGATAGGCGGCGGTGAGCACCTCCGCGAATCCGAGCAGCAGCCCGGCGAGGAGCGCGCCGCGCAGGTCCCCGAGCCCGCCCACGATGATCACCGCGAAGCCGCGCAGCATCATGTTCTCGCCCATGAAGGGCTGGATGGCGTTGAAGTTGAGGCCCACGAGCACGCCCGCGGCGCCGCCGATCGCCCCCGACAGGAAGGAGACGATCCGCACCATCAGCCCGCCGTCGATGCCCATCAGGGCGGCGGCCTCGGGATTCTCGGCGACCGCCCGGATGGCGAGCCCGACCCGCGAGCCGCGCACCAGCGCCATCAGGCCGGCGACCAGGATTAGGGCGGCGGCGACGATCAGGAGCTGGGTCGCCCCCACGCGCACGCTGCCGAGGCTGTAGGCGCCGCCGTCGAACACGGTGGCGGGGAAGCGCCGGATCTCGGTGCCGAGCCACGCGGCCATGCCGGCATAGAGGAACAGCGTCGCGCCGAGCGTCACCATCAGGGAGGCGAGTTCCGGCGCCTTGGCGCGGCGCAGGCGGGTGAGGAGCAGCGTGTCGACGGCGACGGCGATGAGGCCCGCGATCAGCGCCCCGGCCGGGAGGGCGGCGGCGATGCCGAGGCCCAGCGCCTGGGTCGACCACAGGGCCGCGAAGGCGCCCACGGCGAAGTAGACCCCGTAGGTGAGATTGATCACGCCCATCACCCCGAACATCAGCGTGAAGCCGAGGGCGAAGAGCGCGTAGGTCGCCCCGAGGACGATACCGTTGAAGAGCTGCTGCTCAAGCATGGGGCGGGTGTTTCACGGTTGCGGGCGGCGGAGGGATGGCGCGGGATCCCCTCTCCCGCGTGGGCTAGCGGACTCACAGAACGCGAAAAATACAAACAGGGCAGATACTTAAGTCGACATACGAGGTTCCCGGGTGTGGCGCGGGGAACCCCTCTCTCGTGCGGGAGAGGGGCAGGGGTGAGGGTGCAGGTGGCTCAGGAAGTATTCTGACGTGTCCCGCTGCCAGCACGACCGTCTTCGCTTGATGACGGCACGGTCCGGGACCCTCACCCCTACCCCTCTCCCGCACGGGAGAGGGGATCCCGCGGGTCTCCTTGGTTCCGTTCAAGCGACTACGAAAGAAGGGCGTTTTCATGCCGATAGGCGAGGTGTGAACACGCTCGCCCCCTCGGGAGAGGGGGAACAGCGCCACGCCTCTCGCTGTCGCCCGAGCGAGGTCGCCTGACCCTCGCCCGCACGGCCGATGGCGTGCGGGCGCCGCGCGATCCGACCCCGCGTCACTCCAGGAGCTGGAACTTGCCGCCCTTCATGGTGAGCACCACCACGCCCGACGTATCGGCCGGATCGCGGCTCTCCGAGAAGGAGAAGGGTCCCATCACGCCCTCGTACTTCACCTTGATCAGCGCGTCCTTGATCTTCTCGGGCTCGGGGGCGCCGGCCGCGTCGAGGGCCTTGGCGACGATGAACAGCGTGTCGTAGGCCTGGGCCGAGAACTGGTCGGGGCTGTCGCCGCCGTACTTGGCGCGAAAGGCCTCGACGAAGGCCTGGTTCGCCGGGTCCTTCTTGCCCACGAACCAGGGGCTGCCGACGATGGTGCCGTCCGCCGCCGTGCCGGCGATGTCGCCGAGCTTGGGCGAGTTCAGGCCGTTGCCGCCGATGAAGAACACCTTCGGGTCGATGCCGAGCTGCCGGGCCTGCAGCGCGATGCCGGAGGCCGCCTCGACCAGCGCCGAGAGCACGATCGCGTCCGGGTTCAGGCCCTTGATCTTGGTGAGCTGCGCCGAGAAGTCGGTGTCCTTGGCGCCGAAGGTCTCGGTCGTCAGCGTCTCGATGCCGAGCTTCTCGAGGCCGGCCTTCATCACGTCGTAGGCCGACTTCGTGAAGGCGTCGTCATTGCCGTACATGACGGCGACGCGCTTGATGCCGAACTTCTCCTTGGCGGTCCGCAGCGTGACCGGGATCACGTCCGATTCCGGCAGGGAGGTGCGGAACACGTAGGGGCCGATCGCCGTGATGCCGTTTGCCGTCGTCGAGGTGCCGACGATCGGGACCTTGCGCTCGTTGGCCACCGGGCCCGCCGCGAACATCTCGTTCGACAGGGTGGGGCCGAGGATCAGCGGGACCTTGTCGCGGCCGATCAGCTTGCGGGCGGCGTTGAGCGCCTGCTCCTTGGCGCCGGCCGAATCCTCGTAGGCGATCGCGAGCGGCCGTCCGCCCAGCACGCCGCCCCGGCGGTTGATCTCCGCGAGGGCGAGGTCGAACCCGCGCTGGATGGCAATGCCGTAGCGGCTGTTGGGTCCGGTCAGGATCTCGATCGCCCCGACCTTGACGGGTGTCTTGTCCTGCGCGCCGGCACTCGTGACCGCGCCGGCCACCAGTGCCGCCGCCATCAACCCCTTCCACAGCGACCGCATCCGCACCTCCCATCGCAGCCCCGGCCCCGCCACCGCGAGTGGACGCCGGTCTTCTTGGCAATGGGCGTTGCCTTAGAGCAGGTGCGGGCGCCGGACAATCGCCGTCCGGCACCGAAGAGGCCCGATCCGCGCGGAAACGCGAAGCGGCCCGGCCCGGTGCCCGGTCAGAGCGCCCGGTCGAAGCGCAGCTCTCCGGCCTGCGACTTGATCACGAGCTGCGACCCGACGATGTCCCACTGCCCCGAGGTGCGGAAGGCGGTGAAGAACTGCGTCTCGGCCGACGCCACGGTCTTGTCGCAGGGCTTCTTCGTGATCGCGAGCGGGCCCACCGCGAGGTGCTGCTCCTTCAGCGGGAAGGCGGTCGCCGCGAAGGTGTTGCAGCCGCCGAAGCCGCGCGCACGGTACTGCTTGTCGATGATGAAGCTCGGCCGGTCGCCGCCCGAGAACGGCTTGCCGTTCAGGCTCACCGCGGTCCAGGTGGAGTCGAGCGGGAAGATCTTCTCCTGCGCCTTTGAGGGCGGGATGTACTGCTTCTGCTCCGCCTTGTCGCGGTTCTTCTGGCCGTATCCGAGCATCGCCTGCGCCGACGCCGGAGTGGCAAACGCCACGAGCGCGACGGCACCGGCCGCAGCCGCCATCCGCATCGCCATCATTGGTTGCCCCATCGAGGTGTTCTGTGGGCGCGGACTCTAGTGAGGCCAAGGTGCCCGTGCAACCCTTCCGGCCTCACCGCATTCGCGCGCGAGGCTGCTAAGACGATCTCGGCGGAAGACTGTTGCAGATTTGCAGCGAGCTTGGCTGTACGTTCGGCCCTCCTGACAAAGCTTGGCCTTATCGCAACAATCGCGGCGCCGGATCGTTAGCCCAGATCAGGAGCCCGGCGGCGGCGGGGCCCCGGGACGCGACGGAGAGGGGATCGACGTGGCCGGCGGGATCGACATCACCGGGGGACAGGTGCGGCAGGCGCGGGGCCTGCTCGGATGGTCCGAGACGGACCTCGCGCTGCGCGCGAACATCGATGCCGGGGTCATCCGCAACTTCGAATCGGGCACCTACCCGCCCTCGCGCGGCCAGCGCGACGCCCTGCGCAGCGCGCTCGTGGCAGCGGGGGTCGATTTCGGCGCCGCCGGCGAGCCCGGCGCCCGCCTGCGGGGCGAGGTGGCGAATGACGGCATCCACCCGCGCGAACTCACGACGGAGAACGACGGCGGCATCGCCTGAGCCTTCGGTCCAAGGTCACCCGCCGCGGGCCATGAGCTTGAGGTCGAAGCCGGGATCGGCCGCCTGCGCGGGCGTCGGGCTCGCTCCGGCCTGAATCAGCCGGCGGGCGACCATGTGGTCCGCCGGCCGGTTGAGCGACTCGACGCAGACCAGCCGGTCGCCCCGGTAGCGGAACACCGAGAAGGCGTCGCCGGCCGATCCGCGCCGGACCTCCGCGTCGTCCGGCCGGCTCAGGCCGGCGATCTGGAGCTTCAGGCTGCCCTGGTCGCTCCAGAACCAGGGCACGGCGGCGTGGGCGGAAGGCCGGCCGGTGAGCCGCGCCGCGACGCATCGCCCCCCGTCGACCGCGTTCTGCACGGATTCGATGCGCACCCGCGCGCCCTCCGCGTGCGGCGAGGGATGGGCCGCGCAATCCCCGATCGCCGAGATCGCCGGATCCTCCGTGGCGAGCATCGCGTCGACGTGGATGCCGTTCCCCGTCGGGAGGCCCGCCGCTTCCGCCAGTTCCTGGTTCGGCAACACCCCGATGCCGACGAGCACGAGGTCGGCCGCGACCGTCTCGCCGGCCGCGGTGACGAGGCCGCTCACCTGCTCCTCGCCGAGGAGGCGCGCCACGCCGGCCCCGAACAGGAAGCGCACGCCCTCGGCCGCCTGAGCGGCGACGACCGCCTCCGCCATCAGGGGCGACACCGCCCGGGCCAGCGCCCGGTCGAGGCCCTCGATCACCGTCACCGGGAGGCCGCGCGCGGCGCAGACGGCGGCGAATTCGAGCCCGATGAAGCCCGCCCCGACCACGGCGACCCGGGAGGCCCGCTCCACCGCCGCCTTCAGCACGTCGGCATCGGCGCGCGTGCGCAGCTGGAAGACGCCCGGCAGGTCCGCACCTGGCACGGGCAGGGGCCGGTTGCGCGCGCCCGTCGCCAGGACGAGGTGATCGTAGGCCAGGCGCTCGCCCGAGGCGAGCAGGACCCGCCGCTCCGCGCGCTCCACCGCGGCCACCCGCTCGCCCGACCGCACCGCGATGCCGTGCTCGGCGAAATAGGCGGACGGGCGCAGGTTCAGGCCCTCCGCGTCGGTCTTGCCCGCCAGGTAGGCCTTGGACAGGGGCGGGCGGCCGTAGGGCAGGCCGGGCTCGTCGCCGATGAGCGTCACCGGGCCGTGATAGCCGCCCTCGCGCAGGGAGGCGCCGAGCTGGAACGCGCCCTGGCCGGTGCCCACCACCACGATGCCGTTCATGTCGCCCTCCGAGAGCCGTCCCGCCGCGCCCTCACGGTGTAGTGGTGCGCGGAGCCGCGGTCGACACTCCGCCGGCCTGTCCCGCGCGGTCGCCCGGGACCCGGCCGGCCGACCTTCTTTATCATTGGTTATTGATATGCGTTAAGCCCGACTTTATTGGTCCGTTGGAACGTAAATATCCCGCTCACTCGTGCGGTGTTTCGAGGCAATACAATGAAAGACGATCCATCTGCGGCGGTCGTGCGTTCTCTGATCGATGCGATCGGCCGCAGCATCGCCATGGAGGAGCGGGTCGCGAACGAATATGCTCATCTCGCCCATCTGTTCGATCGGGAGACGGCGGAGGCGGCGTCGGATTTCCGGCTCCTGGCCCGCCGCTACCGCGCCCGCGCCCTGGAGAGCGCCGGGCATCTCGCGGCGCTGAACGATCGTTACGGCCACGCCCTGCAGACGCGGTGGCGCTCCGGTCAGGGGGAGGACCGGGAGACCTGACCGGCTCCCGCGCCGGACGACCCGGCGGGAGCCGGATCGAGGGTCGGATCGTCGGCGCTGTGGATCAGCCCAGGGGCATCTCCAGGATGAAGCGCGCGCCCGGATTGTTCGGCTCGGCGGAGAGGCGGCCGTCGAGCTGGCGGGTGAGGTTGTTGATGATCTTCATGCCGAGGCTGCGCTGGCGCGCGTGCACGTCGAAGCCCGGGGGCAGGCCGACGCCCTGGTCCGACACGTCGACCCGCAGCAGGTCCTCGCGCACCCGCACCGCGACGTGCACCGGGCCGGTGCCGCCCGGATAGGCGTATTTCACGGCGTTGGTGACGAGTTCGTTGACCATCAGCCCGATCGGGATGGCTTGGTCGGCGGCGATCACCTGCGGGTCCGCCTCGCAGTGGAGCGGGTGGCCGGGCGCCGCCTCCTGCAGCTTGCCGACGAGTTCGCGCACGAAGCCCGAGACCTCCACCGTCCCCACGTGGAGGCCGCGCCAGAGGTGGTCGTGGACCTGCGCCACGGTGGCGATGCGCGCGCCGGCATCCTCCAGGGCGTAGCGCACCTCGTCGGAATGGGCGTCGCGCGACTGGAGCCGCAGCAACCCCGCCACCACCCCGAGGCTGTTCTTGACCCGGTGGCTCATCTCGCGCGCGAGCAGCGCCTGGTGCTCCAGGGCGTCGCGCAGGCGGTGATCGGCGTGGTGGCGCTCGACGGCGAGCGCCACCAGGGCGGCGAGGCCCGTGAGGAAGTCCTGGTCGGTGCGGTCGAAGCCGTCGTCGTCGCAGGCGCAGACCTCCAGCACGCCGTAGGCGCGCCGCCCGTCCTCTCCGGCCGGGATCGGCACGCTCACGGCGTGACGGACCTGCCCGGTGTCGAAGGGAGCGGGCAGCCGGAAGCGCCCCGTCCCGGGCAGGCCGTTCGCCAGGATGCCGGTCCCGGTCCGGAACGCCTGGGCGGCCGGTGCGGCCTCGTCGGACGCCGGGCAGGCGGTGCCGACCCACGCCTGCGGCCAGCCGCAGGCGGCGCGGATCAGCAGATCGTGATCGTGCGGGCGGTACTCCAGGATATGCGCGAAGGGTGACGCCAGACCCGCCGCCGCCGCTTCCCCGGCGCGGTGCAGGAAGGCGTCGATATCGCGGCTCTGAAGCAGCGTCCGGGGGAGAGACCCGAGCAGAGCCTGCTGCCGGGGGCGGTAGGACGGATCCGCGCGCCCGTTCTCCGGCCTGTCCCGGTTCGACCACTCACCCGACATCGAGAGGAACCCGCCCGCATCGCCCCACTCGGGCGGGGCGCCCGGCGTTGAGTCTTACGCCATCCTCCCCGGAGGACAAGCTGCGGGCTGCCGGGCGTGCCAGTGCCGCAGAGCGTCGAGCGTCACCACGCCGTCCGGCCAGGGCGGACCCGCGAGCCGCCGGTGCGGCCGCCCCGGCTCGCCGAGGTCCGACACCACCGCGCCGGCCTCTCCCAGGTCGTCCGCCGGCAGGAACCGGCTCGGCGTCGCCACGACGGCGAGGCCCGCCGCCCGCGCAGCGCGCACGCCGTTGGTCGAATCCTCGAAAGCCACCGCCTCGCCGGGCGCGACGCCCAGGCGCGCGAGGGCAACGGCGTAGATGGCGGGCGAGGGCTTCTTCCGCGCCACCGCGTCGCCGGCTGCCACGGCGTCGAACGTGTCGCCGCCGAACAACGCGGCGACGAGGGCCGCGACGTTGTCCGCGTGGCTCGTCGTGGCGATGGCGAGGCGCAGCCCCCCCGCCCTGGCTTCCGCGACCAGGCGCCGGATGCCGGGTCGTGCCGGCAGCGGCTGCTCGGCCAGAAGGGCGAGGTAGGCCCGGGTCTTGGCCGCGTAGACCTCCGGCAGCTGCCCCGCGGCCCGCTTCGCGCCGCTTGGCCGGTAGGTCGCGAGGTAGTGCAGCAGCCGTTCCCGCCCGCCGGTGACCTGGAGGAGGTCGCCGTAGAGCGCCTCGTCCCAGGTGAAGGGCAGGTCGAACTGCGCGAAGGCGCGGTTGAACGCCTCCCGATGCATGGGCTCGGTCTCGGCCAGCGTGCCGTCGACGTCGAAGATCAGGGCCTTGAGCACCACGGGGTCTTCCGGTGACCCTGGCAAGATAGGGCGGTGGGCGCGTGGTGGGGAGCCGGCAAACGGGCGCTGCCTCCGGCCGGCCGGACCGGGATCAAGGTTTCCGGCCGAACGCTCTGAAGAACGTGTAGCAGAACGTGCCGCCGTCGTCGGCCGTCCGGAGGAGTGCCTGGATGCCGGCGGCGAAGCGTGCGTCGTCGATCAGGCCCGCCTGCGTCGCGGCCAGCCGGGTTCCGGCGACCATCGCGGTGAAGGTCTGCCGAACGAACGCGTCCGCGGCCTCCGGCCGGCTCGCATCGTGGTAGGCCGGGCGCGGGGCGACGCGGATCTCCGCGTACCCGGCTTCCCTCAGGAGTGGGTGCAGGCGCCGTCCGATCCGCGCGTCGCCGCCCCCGCTGCGCTGCAGGTCGATCAGGCAGCGGACAACGTCGCCCGCCGCCACGTCGTCCGGATGAAGGAGCGCGGAATCGTGATCGCCCTCCACCACGGTGATGGTGCCCCCCGGCTTCAGGACGCGGCGCAATTCTCTCAGAGCGCGGACCGGGTCGGCCAAGTGTTCGAGGACGAAGCAGACGAAGACGTGGTCGAAGGCTGCGTCCCGAAAGGGGAGGTCGCGCAGCAGGTCGGCGCGACGGAAGACGGGTTGTTTCAGACCGGCCGATGCCATGGCGGCGCTCGCCTGAGCGAGGGACGCCTCCGACCGGTCGATGCAGGTCAGACGGATGCCCGGGTGACGCTGGGACAGGATCACCGTCTGGGCGCCTACCCCGCAGCCCGCCTCCAGCACGGTACTGCCTTTGGGAAAGGTGATTCCCTCGTGGATCAGATCGTCGAGGACCCGCGCTTGGTCGAGGAGCCGCGTTCCTTCGCTGCTGTCGTAACCGTGTACGTAGTGCCGTTCCATGGATCTGCCCGTCGTTGCGACGCTGGCAGCTTCCCGTGCCCGGCCGCGGACGTCTTGAACGGGATTGCGCGGCCCCTCAGGTGACCGCTCTCCTGTAGCGGGCCGGGGTCACGCCGAGCTGGCGCACGAAGGCGCGAGTGAGGTGGCTCTGATCGGCGAACCCCGCCGCCGCGGCCGCCTCGGCGGGGCCGCACCCCGCCGCGAGGAGCTGGCGCGCGAGCCGCACGCGGCGCTGGATGAGGTAGGCGTGGGGCGTGGTGCCGACCTCGCGGGAAAAGCCGCGCAGGAGCTGGAAGCGGCTGACGCCCGCCAGGGCCGCAAGGTCGCCCAGGGTGACCGGTTCCGCGGGAGCCTCGTCGAGGCGGGCGACGGCGCGGGCGACCCGGGGCGATGCCGGCGTGACGGCGGCCGCGCGGGCGACGTAGCGGCCGAGGCTGGCGAGGAGGCCGACCAGCCGCTCCTCGGCGGCGATCGTGTCCGCTCCGCCCGCCGTGAGGCTTCGGAACAGCCCGGCGACCCTTCGCGCCAACGCGGCATCGGAAATCACCGGTCGGGCGATCTCGATGGTGTCCGGCATCTCGCCGGCCATCATCGACGCGACCACGCTGGGCTCGAGGTAGAGCATCGTCCAGCTCCGGCCGCGATCGTCCGCCGGCGCGCCGTCGTGCATCTCGCCCGGGTTGACCGTGATGACGTCCCCTCGTCCGGCCTCGACGGAGCCGACGCCGCTCCACGACCGGTGGCCGCCCGCCCGGATCACCCCGATCCCGAAATGGTCGTGCGCGTGACGCGGGAAATGGCGCTCGGAGGTGAGCGACACGGCCTCGACGCCCGGGAGGGCGGACCGGTAGGGGCGGGCCTGATGGGCGGGCGGGCGCTTCGTCATGGAGGTGGCCCCGCGGCTCGGACCGGCTCCCTCACAGCAGGCGCCGCCGTCGCTCCACGAGCTGCAGGATCATCGGCGTCAGGATCAGCTGCATCGCGAGGTCGAGCTTGCCGCCCGGGATCACCACGGAATTCGCCCGCGACATGAAGCTGCCGGCGATCATCGAGATCAGGTAGGGGAAGTCGATCCCCTTCGGGTCGCGGAAGCGGATCACCACCATGGATTCGTCGGCCGTCGGGATCCAGCGGGCGATGAACGGGTTCGAGGTGTCGACCGTCGGGATGCGCTGGAAGTTGATGTCCGTGTTGGTGAATTGCGGGCAGATCACGTTCACGTAGTCGGGCATCCGGCGCAGGATCACGTCGGTCACGGCCTCGGTGGAATAGCCCCGCGTGGCCCGGTCCCGGTGCAGCTTCTGGATCCATTCGAGGTTGATCACCGGCACCACGCCGATCTTGAGGTCGGCGTATTGCGCGATGTTGATGCGCTCGTTGTGCACGGCGCCGTGGAGGCCCTCGTAGAAGAGGAGGTCGGAATCCTCCTCGAACGCCTCCCAGGCCGAGAAGGTGCCGGGCGCGCCGCCCCAGCGCTCGGAATCGCTGCGGTCGTGGATGTAGTGGCGGCTGCGGCCGCGGCCGGTCTCGGCGTAGCTGCGAAACACGGCCTCCAGTTCGGGCAGGAGGTTCGCCCGCTCGCCGAAATGGCTGAGCGTCGGCTCCGCCGCCATCGCCTTGCGCATGGTGGCGCGGTCCATGGAGTGGAAGGCGTCGCCCTCGATATAGACCGCCGTGACGCTCTCGCGCCGGAAGATCTGCTCGAAGGTGTTGCGCACGGAGGTGGTGCCGGCGCCCGAGGAGCCGGTCACCGAGATGATCGGGTGGAGGGCGGACATGTGGCGCGGCCGGTCCCGTTCTGGCGTTCCCCGCCCCTTCAATGCCGCCTCGGCCGACAAAACGCGACCGCCCATAAGGCGAAGGGGGAATCAGGCCCGCAGCAGACCCCGCTGCCCGAAGAGCGGCGAGCGGGCGCCGGTGTGGCGGCGGCCGTCGTGGTACTTGCCGACGCAGGTCACCTCCTCGGTGGAGCCGAACACGAGGGGCGTGCGCTGCTGCAGGTCGAGGGCCGGCAGGTCGAGGATCGGCGCGCCGCTCCCGTCCGTGGCGGCCCCGCCCGCCGCCTCGATCAGCAGCGCCACGGGCGCCGCCTCGTGGACGAGCCGGGTCCGGCCGTTGGCGCGGCCGCGCCGGGCCTCGGCGGGGAGGAGATGGACGCCGCCCCGCGCCAGCACCCGGTGGGTCCCGGCGGCCAGGGAGGCGCACCAGGCCATGGCGAAGTCCTGGCCGCGCGGCCCCTCGCTGCCGCGCAGGCAATCGTCCACGAAGGCGCGGATCGGGGCCTCCCAGAACCGGGCCTGGGCCGCGTCGATGGCGTAGTGGGGGCTGGTCGGCGGGATCGTCACGGCCTCGCGCGCGAGCCGGAACGCCCCCGAGGCCGGGTCCAGGGTGAACACCCGCACCCGCGAAACCCCGCCGCCCACTCGCCAGGTCAGGGCGAGGTCGGTGCGGGGCCCGTAGGTGACGGCTCCGGCGGCGATCTGCGCGCGGCCGGGCTCGGCGAAGGCCGTATCCCCCGCCGGCCGCACGGCGAACAGCGTCCCGGCCGGCCGGTTGCCGGGCAGGTTGTCGAGCCCTTCCAGGGGCGTGAGGGCGACCGCCAGCGGGCCGGCCGGGTCGATCGCCTCGGGATGCTCGCACCTCGGCACCGCGAGGAGGCCGGTGGGCGTCCCGCGCAGGGCCGCCGCGAACCGCGCGGCGACATCGCGCTCCAGCGCCTCGGTGTCGGTCTCGTCGGCGACCTCGCGTAGCCGGGTGCCGGTCTCGGCCGCCGCCCCGGCGATCGCCGCCAGCACCGCCGAGATCGGCCGATCCCCGCCCGCCACCTCGCGCGCGAGGCAGGCGTCGAGACCAGACCCGAGCCCCATCGTCGTCCCTTCCGTGCACGGGCGACCCGTCGCGCATCCGGGCTCGGCCCGGTGGCCCGGCGCGGGGCTGCAGTCCCCGGCACCGAGAGGTCACGTGTCGGTCAACTATGCGCCGCCCCCTCCCAATGGGCAAATCTGGAAATCTTGCCAGGGCGTTCAGAAAAACTGAGCATGGGACGACGTGGCAGGACGCGATGCGGAACCTCTCCCTCAAGCAGCTCCAGGCCGTCGCGGCGATCGCGCGGCTCGGGACGATGACCCGGGCGGCGCAGGAACTGAACGTCACGCCGGCGGCGCTCACGGCGCGGATCAAGGCCCTGGAAGACGAGGCGGGACTGCTGCTGTTCGACCGCACCAGCGCCGGGCTCAAGCCCACGGATGCGGGCCGCGAGATGCTGTGGGCGATCGACAGCATCAGCACGGTGCTGGAGACCTGCACGGAGCGCCTGAAGGCGCTGCGCGGCGGCAGCGGCGGGCGGGTGTCGGTGGGTGTGGTCTCCACGGCGAAGTACTTCGCGCCGCAGATCATCGGCGGGTTCGTGCACCAGCACCCGGCGATCGAGATCGACCTCGTGGTCGGCAATCGCGGGGCGACGCTCGAATCCCTGCGCGACTACAAGATCGACCTCGCGATCATGGGCCGGCCGCCGCGGGATTTTCCGATCTCGGCGCAATCCTTCGGCGCGCATCCGCTCGTGGTGATCGCGGCACCCGGCCACCGCTTCGCCGGGCGGGTGGGGATCAGCCGCGCGGAACTGGCCGAGGAGCCGTTCCTGGTGCGGGAATACGGGTCGGGGACCCGGACGGTGTTCGAGGAGTTCATGGCCGGCCTGATGATCAAGCGGGCCCGGCTCGGGATCGACAGCGGCTCGAACGAGACGATCAAGCAGACGGTGATGGCGGGGTTCGGCATCGCGCTGATCTCGGGCCACACGGTGGCGGCCGAGGTGGCGAGCCGCCGCCTCGTGCTGCTCGACGTGGAGGGGCTGCCGATCCGGCGCGAGTGGTTCGTGGTGCGCCGCGCCGACAAGGTGCTGAGCCCGGCCGCGCGGGGATTGTGGGACTACGTGGTGCGCGACGGCGCCGCTTGGCTGCCGACCCTGCCCCTCCGGCCCCCGGGCGCGCCGGCGGGGGCGACCGTGGCGGCGTGAGATCGGGCCTGCTCGTGGTGCGCGAGAGAACCCTCCCCCCTCTGCGGGGGAGGGTGGCCTGCGAAGAAGGCCGGGAGAGGGGCCGGCGCGACGACTATCTAAAAGTGGCGCTCGTCACCACGGTCCAGATCTATCCTAAACCGTGGTTCCCCTCTCCCGCCCCGCTCCGCGGGGCACCCTCCCCCGCAGAGGGGGGAGGGTCGAGCGCAAGGTCGAGCACACCCAGCAGCGGTCCGCCCACCCGGAACACCTCCCGGTCCCCCTCCGCCGCGAGCCGGGCATCGAGCCCCGCGCGCCCGCCGAACTGGAAGCCGAGCTGGCTCGCATAGGCCGCGCAGGCCGCGCGCTTGGCCGCCGCATCCTCCGCCGAGAGCCGCACCACCGCCTCCGGCAACCCGCCGACCATCGCCCGAAACGGCTCCTTCGGGTCGGGATGGCGCACCGTGTAGGGGAAGTCCCGCCACCACAGGATCGGCCCGCCGGGCGCGATCTCGCGCAGGGCCTGCACCACCTGGACGTGGTCGACGTGGCCCCCCACCGCCTGCGGCGCGAGCAGAAGGTCGGGACGGAACTCGGCCAGCAGCACCCGCAGGTGACCGCCCAGGGCGGAGCGCACGTCGTCGCCGGCCAGGAGATCCGCGAACAGGGCGGGGGCCGAGCCGTAGCCGCGATGCGGCGCCTCCGGCAGCGCCACGTGGCGCGGTTCCGCCCGCAGGGAAGCGCAGGCCGCCGCGTCCTCCTCGCGCCGCAGGGCCATGTAATCCACCTCCGGACCGAGTCCCTTGTCGAGCTGGCAGGCGAGCGCGAAACCCCGCGGCTCCGGCACGCTCGCGGTGAACAGGGTGGCGACGACGACGCGCCAGCCGCCGCGGGCGAGCTGCGCCAGCGTCCCGCCGCAGGAGAAGGCCGCGTCGTCGAGATGCGGCGAGAGGGCGAGCGCGACCGGCATCAGAGCAGATGCGGCTCGGCGCGGAAGCGGCAGGAGGGATCGTGCGGCAGCGCCGGATCGACCGGGTTGGGCATCCGGCCGCGCAGCGACGCGTAGACCTCCATGATCTGCCGGCCGACCGCCGCCCAGGAATAGACCCGGCGGCATTCCTCCAGCGCCGCGGCGGCGAGGCGGGCGCGGAGATCCCGCTCGACGATCACCCGGTGAAGCGCCTCCGCCAGGGCCGGGACGTCGCCGGGCTGCACCAGGAGGCCGTTCTCGCCGTCGCGCAGGCAGTCGGAGACACCGACCGCGTGGGTGGAGACCACCGCGAGCCCGGCCGCCATCGCCTCCAGGATGGTGTTCGAGAACCCCTCCGCGTAGGTCGGCGAGACGAAGACGTCGCCCTGGCCGTAGAGGGCCGGCACCGCGTCGTAATCGGCGTAGCCGGTGAAGCGGACTTGGTCCTCGGAGAAGCCGAGTTCCGCCGCGAGCGCCCGCGCCGGATCGACGTCGGGGCCGATGCCCGAAATCGTGGCCGCGAAGGGCGTGCCGCGCAGGCGCAGGAGGCTCAGCGCGTCGAGGACGTCGAGCACGCCTTTCCGGCGGTCGACGCGGCCGTGATAGAACAGGCGCACCGGGTCGGCGGCGTCGCCCGGGGTCCAGCCCGCGGGCGGGCGGAAGCGCTCGGTATCGACCGCGCCCGGCACGATGGTGAAGCGCGCCGGATCCGCGCCGAGGCGATCGCAGACCTCCCGCACGAAGGATTGCCCGCCGATCAGCAGGGCGTTGGCGTGGGCGAGAACCCGCACCATGGCGAGGCGATGCGTTTCGCAGCAGGAGCCGACCCAGTGGCCGTCGCCGCCCTGGATCGAGACCACGTTCGGGACGCCGAGATCCTGCGACGCGAGCAGCGTCGCCCAGCCGGTCGGGTAGCCGTACTGCGCGTGCAGGATGTCGAAGGGCTGCCGACGATGCTCGGCGGCGATCGCCGCCACGATCGCGTCGATGTCGCGCTCGAAGTCGCCGCCCTCCTGCTCCCCGGTCTGTTCCAGGCCGATCACCCGCACGCCCGCGACCGGCGGCGGCGGGCCGCCGCCATAGACCCCCGTGCCGAAGGCGTCGCCGCGGTACTGGCTCACCATCGTGACGTCGTGGCCCGCTCGGACGAGTTCGCGCAGCAGGTTCTGCGCGTAGACGCTCATGCCGGAAATGGCCGGGAAGTAGCGGCGGCTGACGAAGCAGATCCTCACGCCCGGCCCTCCCGGCAGGTCTTCAGGAAGGCGAGCGCGTCGGGGATCATCCGGTCCGCCCGGTGGCTCTCCCGGGACAGTTCCACGCAGACGAGCCTGCGGAAGCCCACCGCCTCCAGGGCGTCGAGCACGCCGGGCACGTCCATGTCGCCCTCGCCGAAGGGCAGGTGGACGTGGATGCCCTTCGCCATATCCTCGATCGCCACGGTGCCGAGGCGGCCGGCGAACTCCCGCACGGCGGCGGCCGGGTCGCGCTCGCCGGTGACGAGGCAGTGGCCGGTGTCGAGGGCGAGCGACAGGCCCTCGATCCGCAAGACCGCGTAGTCGTCCAGGGTCTCGACCAGCATCCCGGGTTCGGGTTCGAGGGCCGGGACGACGCCGCGCTCGCGCGCATAGGCGACCACCTCCTCCAGCCCGGCCCGCAGCCAGTCCCGCGCCCGCTCCGGATCGACGCCGGGTTTCGGCACTCCCGCCCAGAAGGAGACCGCCTCGGAGCCGAGGATCTGGGCGATGTCGACGGCCCGCTGCAGGAAGGCCACGCGCCGTGCCCGGCCCGCCGGGTCGGCCGTCACCAGGGTCGGCTCGTGCTTGGCGCGCGGATCGAGGAGGAAGCGCGCCCCGGTCTCGATCACCGAGCCGAGCCCGAGCCCGTAGAGGCGCCCGCGCACGCGCTCGGCCTCGTGCCCCCAGTTCTCCGCGAAGGGATCGAGGTGGTGAATGTCGAGGGTGAGCGCGACGCCGTCGTAGCCGGCCTCGGCGATCAGCGTGAGGGCGTCGTCGAGGCGGTGGTTGGCCGCGCCGTTGGTGTTGTAGGCGAAGCGCAGGCTCACGCGGCCCTCCCGCGATGCTCCAGCCGGAACGGCGCGTGATGCGATTCCGGCTCCCGGTAGAGGGGATAGAGAGGGCCGACGATCCGGTCGGCCAGGGCGGTGTCGAAGAGCGGCTGGCCGCCGAAGCGCTCGAGGGCCTCGGGCGTCAGGCGCACGGGACGCAGGGTCTCGCTCTCCTGCCCGAACCGGATCAGCGGGTGGTCGCGCGCGATGAGCTTTGCGGTGTTGCGCTCGCCGATCCGGTAGTAGCTCATGGTCTCGACCTCGAGCCCCGGCACGATCGCCTTGACGATTCCGACGCCGCCGCCCGGCGGCGAGGCGTCGAGGTAGAGGACGTCGAAACCCGCCGCCTCCAGGCGCTCGCGCGCGAGGCGGCCGCGGGCCTGCCCGTCGGGCGCGGGCGTCGAGGGCAGCTCCGCGAAGGGCTTGGTGCTCCGCTCCGAGAAGACGCTGTCGGCCAGGAAGCCGCGCAGGGTCTCGGCCGGCTTGTCGATCCAGTGCAGCATCGCGGAGAGCGCCCGGCCCTCCTCCTTGTCGAGGCTCGGCAGGGCGGTCTCGATGAAGGCGTCGACGTAGCCGGGCGGGGTGATGCGCCGGGCGAGGTCGAGCGGCCCGTGTCCGAAGGCCTTGCGCACCCGCGCGGCCTGGAATTCGAGGAGCGCCTTGCGCAAAGCCCGCTCGCGGTCGGGATCGCAGGCCTCGCCGCAGGCCGAGAGCGCGATCGGCGCCGGCGCGCGGGCCGGGTCGCGGTCGTAGCCGACGCAGTAGAGGTTGGCGAAGCCGAACTGGTCGGTGGCGAATTTCGGCATTGCCCGGATGCCCTGCGCCTCCAGCCGGTCGAGCATGGCGCGGGTCTCCGGCCCGATCCCGTCGAGGTTGAGCATCACGCCCTGGTCGAGGGCGCGGAACAGCAGGCCGTTGCCGTCCCGCTGCAGGCATTCGAGCAGGCCGTGCCCGAGGGCGAAGTCCAGGTCGGGCCCGGCGCCGAGCCCGTTGGTGATCAGGTTCGTGAAGGGGACGTAGTCGTCGGAGAGTTCGAAATAGTCCGTCGCCGCGATGTCGAGGGGCATCAGCA
The DNA here is from genome assembly GCF_054052225.1 of Methylobacterium sp. JK268. Lineage (NCBI taxonomy): Bacteria > Pseudomonadati > Pseudomonadota > Alphaproteobacteria > Hyphomicrobiales > Methylobacteriaceae > Methylobacterium > Methylobacterium sp. JK268. The sequence goes on from NZ_JBSVZN010000046.1 coordinate 45,119, forward strand.
CCGGCTCGCCGGTGCGGGCGCGCACGACCTGCGTCCATTCCAGCACCGTGTCGCGGTCGACGGGGCTGCCCGCCGGGAGGCCGAGGGTGAGCGGGTCGGCGACGGAGCCCTCGCCGAACACCCGCACGAGGTCATGGTAGCTGCCGCGCTCCTTCTTGCGGGGAATGAGCGCGACGCTCGGCATCAGGTTCTCGGCGATCTCCGCGATGGAGCCGATGATCGCCTCGTCGTCGGTGGCGCCGTAGCCGATGCCGCTCGGCATCGCGCCGACGAAGGTGGGGTCGTCGAGAAAGAGCGACACGAACCAGGTCGGCACCCCGGTGCGGTCGAGGGGCGCGAGGGGAAAGCCGACGATGCGGCCCTCCGGCAGCACGTCGAGATAGGCGCGCGCCGCGTCCGGCAGATCGGCGGGCAGGCCCTCGATGACGCGTCGGCCCCCGAAGCGGTACGGGCGCGGGCGGCGCGGGCGGATCGTGTCGCTCGTCACGTGTCGGTCGCTCCGGTCGTCAGGCCGCCGCCTCGGCGGAGGCGTAGGCGCGCGCGATGAGGCGCATGGTGTCGAGGTCGCGGGCGGCCGACCACGCGTCCCGCCCGGCGGGGTCGCGCAGCGCCCGGCCGAAGGCCCGGACCTGTTCCAGGAAGGGCGAGGCCTCCGCGTCGAAGGCAAGGGGCTCGGTGCGGCCGGTGGCTCCGTCCGTGAGCGTCACCCGCCCCCCGGGATCCTGACCCATCGTGTTCTCGGCCGTGAGCAGGCCGGCGGTGCCGGAGATCTCAAGCCGGCGCCGCGGCAGCGCCTCGGGGTAATTGTAGGCGACGTGCAGGCTCGCGAGGATCCCGGATGCCGTGCGGCCGATCAGCAGCGCGCCGTCATCCACCGCGTAGACCTGGGCCCGCGCCTGGGTCAGCGCGGCGATCGCCGCGATCGGCTCGCCGAGCAGGAACTCCGCGAGGTCGAGGCCGTGGGGCGCGAGGTCCATCAGCGCGCCGCCGCCGGCCTGGGCGGGATCGATCCGCCAGTTCGCGAGGCCCGGCAGCGAGGCCCAGTCCCGGTCGAGCCAGCAGGCGTAGACGATCCGCAAAGCCGTCACGGTGCCGACGCGGCCGGCGCGGATCGCCGCGCGCATGGCCCGGTGGCCGGGATGGTGGCGCTGGTCGAAGGCGGTGCCGTAGAGGATGCCGGCCCGGGCGACCGCTGCCGCCATGGCCTCGGCGTCGGCGAGCGTCGCGGCCATCGGCTTCTCGCACAGGACGGCCTTGCCGGCGGCGGCGAGCGCCTCGACGGCGCCGCGATGCAGGTGGTTGGGCGTCGCCACGTAGACCGCCTCGACGGCCGGCTCGGCGAGGAGACCGGCGAGATCCGCGTGCGCCCGGGCCCCCACCGATTCCGCGGCGTTGCGCGCCTCGGCGCCCGGGTCGCAGACCGCGACGAGCCGGTGGCCCGCCCGCGCGATGGCCGGGGCCATGAAGTCCCGGGCGACCCAGCCGTAGCCGACGATGCCCCAGCCGACGGGCGCGGGTTCGGCCATCACCAGCGCTCCGGCAGGGACACGAATTCGCGCCGCCGCACCCGCTCGGCGATCTCGGGGCCTGCCGTGACCGTCTCGGGCCCGGGGGAGCGGGGCGGGTAGGTGACGAGCGGGCCGTACTCCGCCGCGTAGCGCTCGGAGGGCCAGGCGATGGCGTAGTCGCCCTCGGGCGCGGGCCGGTAGAGCGGGTTGAGGCGCAGCACCGTCCCGTCCGGCGGGAGCGTCAGGCCGTCCACGAGGGCGCGGGGAGCAGGGCGCATCCCCGGTCCGCACACCACCGAGAAGGCCTCCACGTGGGTGAGGTCCGCAGGCGCCGCTGGCACGGGCGCGCGCGCCGCGACGAGGGCGCGGGCGAGTTCCGCATCGTCGTAGACGAGGCCGTCGGGAAACAGGTCCTCGATCTCGGCCGCGGAGACCGCGTGCCCGGCCGAGAAGCCGGCGCGGGCGCTGTTGTGGATGTGGCTGAGGGCGAGCCAGCCCTCCTCGCCGGCGGTCCGGCGCAGGGCGCCGAGGAGGCCGCCCTTGTCGGCCAGGAAGTAGAAGGCGTCGTTGCAGAGGACGAGATCGACCGGCGCCCCCGGGATCGGCCAGTGCGGGGAGCCGGCGTCGAAGCAGACGAGCTGCGCCCGCTGCCCGACCACCCAGTGACGCGCCACCCAGAGCTTGGCGAAGACGACGTCGCCGCCGGCGACCTTCACGCCGCGGCCCTGGAGCTCGCGCAGGTAGTGGCCGATCCCGCAGGCCAGCTCGAACGCGCAGGTGGGCGCGTTCCAGTGCGCCTCCAGCAGGGCGAGGCCGGCTAGGAAGGTGGGATCCGTCCAGCGGTGCACGAAGTAGTCGCCGACCCGGCCCCAGCCGAGCCGGGCCACCGCCTCGCGCAACGAGATGTATTTCAGGTCGCGCACGAGGTCGCGCAGCTGCGCCGGGTCGGGGCGCGGTCCGGTCCACCACGCGTCCTGGTCGGCGAGGAGGAGTTCGAGGGCGTGGCCCGGCGCGCCCTTGTCGAGGTGGCCGAGGCTCTCGCGGACGAGGTCCTGGCGGCCGACCCGCAGGTAGGGGATGCCGTCGATCACCGGCCAGCGCGGGCCGGTGCGGCCCTCGCGCAAGGAGTGCGGGGTGTCGGGATGGAGCGGTTCGCCGGTCTCGGGCGACAGGAGGCCGAAGGGGATCACGGGGCGGCTCCGGCGCGCGGGGGCGAGGGGCTGCGGCAGCAACCCTTGACCGCACCTGCTCGCTGGTTCGAACGACGGCGCGTGCGCATCTCCTCTCCCCGCGTGCGGGGAGAGGGTCGAACCCCCCTTGTCGGGGGTGAGACGAGGCGGCGCACCGATCGCGAAGCGATCGGCCCGACGGTGAGGGGGCGGCGCAGGATGAGGCTCCTTCGGAACCGCCCCCTCACCCTCGCCCTTCGGGCTCGCTGCGTCCCCGACCAGGGGGACGCAGCCCTCTCCCCGCACGCGGGGAGAGGAGAAACCCGCACCTCATCCGGCGATGTGCGACTGTCGAGGCGCGCGGAGGCGCAATGCTTCACCCGGTGCGCCAACCCGCCCGTTCCCTCCGTCACGGCAGCCGCATCTCCGCGAGAACGCGGTCGTGGAAGCCCTTGACCGGCCCCTCGTGCACCAGCGCCATCTCGCCGAGCACCGTGTCCATCGTGAGCGTCGCCGCCCGCAGGTGCTGGGCGATCTGCAGGACGCGGTCCACGACGTCCGCCGCGTGGAAGGCGCGGCCCTCCGCACTGGCGTCGTCCGGCAGGATGCGGCGCGCCGACGCCACGACGCGATGCAGCGCCGGCTCCAGCTCGGCGAGGGCCATGTCGGTCGTCCGGGCGATCACCGCGTCGAGATGCCCGCCGAGCAGCACCTCCCCGGTGAAGCCGGCATCCGGCATGAGGGCGTTGTGCAGGTGGTGGGCCAGCGCCGCCAGGAAGACGGTCGCCGGATCGGCCCGGTAGAACGGGCTCATCACCACCCCGTACACGGCCACCATCAGGCAGTGCTCGGCGTGGTTCTCGGGTGGCTCCAGCACGATGCGGGGCCGGCCCGGACAGGTCGCCCCCGCCCGCGGCTGGGCCGCGAGCAGGCTCACGAAGCCCGGCACCGGCCCGGCCGGAAGCGCCTCCGGATCGACCAGCGCGCGGCGCAGCGCGTCGCGCAGGGAGGGGTCCAGCTCGGTCGCGACCTCGTCGAAGGCGCGGCCGAGGATCCCGGCCGCCTCCCCGTCGCCCACGCCCGCCGCCGCCAGGAAGGCCGCGTCGAGGTCGCCCAGGCGGGCGGCGGCCAGCGCGGTCGCCGTCACCCGCAGGGCCACCCGCTCGGGATCCGCGCCGCCGCAGAGCGCGCTCCACGCCTGCGCGAAGAGCCGCTCGGCGATCGAGCCGCGCCGCCCGGCCGAGCGCACCCGCTTGAGGTCGTTGAGTTCCACGAGCAGGGCGCGCAGCGGCGCCGGAGCCGCCGCGTCGCGGATCGGGCGGTCGGCCATGCTCAGTGGACGCCGAGCCAGTCGAACAGCATGCGCTCCTGCGCCCCGAAGGCATGCTCCGGCCCGTGGCCGTTCTTGACCATCGGCGCCTTGAAGAACAGCGAGAGCTGCTCCTGCACCCCGCCGTCGCCGCGCTTCTTGGCGAGGTCGAGGACGCGCGCGATCTCGATCACGAGCGGCGCCGCCAGGATCGAATCCTTGCAGAGGAAATTGACCTTGATCTGCATCTTCTGGCCGAGGAAGCCGGTGATGTCGATGTTGTCCCAGGCTTCCTTATCGTCGCCGCGCGGCCGGTAATAGTGGATGTGCACCAGGTGGTCCTCGACCGGGTAGCCGAGGATCGAGTCGAGCACCGTGCCCTTGGTGTTGAGCTTCGACTGCAGCGAGGACGGGTCGTTGAGGGCGAGGCCGTCGCGGTTGCCCAGGATGTTGGTGGAGAACCATCCGTCCACGTGCAGCGCCCGCGACTTCAGCGCCGGGGCGAGCACGGTTTTCATCATCGTCTGGCCGGTCTTGCCGTCCTTGCCGGCCACCGGGACGTTCCTCTCGCGGGCGAGGTCGATGAGGGCCGGCACGTCCGCCGCCACGCTCGGCGTGAAGTTGGCGTAGGGCATGCCGCTCGTGATCGCCGCGTAGGCGTAGAGCATCGCCGGGCTGATCGATTCGTCGCTCGCGTCGAGGCCCTTCTCGAACGCCTCGCGCGAGTTCAGGGTCGGGTCGTCGAGGTCGGGCCAGCGCTCCGTCGAGGCGAGGTTGACCACCACCACCTCGTCGACGCCCGCCTCGGCGCGGAACCGCGCGAGGTCGTCGCTGATGGCCGAGACCGCCTCGCGGTGGTCCTTCGCGACGATCCGGTTCTGGCCGTCGATGTTCTTGCAGAACTTGGCGCTGCCGACGGCGGGCCAGGGCCGCATCGTGTTGAGCACCTGGGCGCCGTTCTCCAGGTCCTGGCGCGTGAGCACCCCGTGGTTGCTCGCGGCGGCGCCGAGGTCGTCGCCGTTCAGGTCCCAGCCGCCGAACACCAGATCCTTGTAGCCGGCCATCCCGGCGACCGCTTTGCCCGCAAGGGGCAGCCCATCGAGACGGTTCGACCCGGACTTGATCATCTCGATGCCGGCGATGGCGGTGGTGGCGACGGCCCCACCCATGCCAACGAAAGCGACGCCGACGCGGCGACCGGTCTGCATGCTCATCGGATAGGGAATTCCTTCAATTGAGACGACCGCGCGGTGGAGGAAGGACCAGACGGGGCGCGCGCCGCTCTGCGTGGCCGGGGGAAATGCACCAGACGATCGCTGGTTCCCGACAGATTAGGACAATTTTTGCTCGCGCCCGTCGGGCCGCCGGTCGGGCCGGCCGCCGCATTTTCGCCGGAGCTGTGGCCGGACAGGGACTTACCGCGCCGCAAAAAGACCCCGGCCGTTAACGCCACGCTGTCCCATTCTGAACACTTCGGGCCGCCAGAGCTTCGCGCCCTGACGAAGCAAGGCGCGGCCGGGACGAATCGGCCGGGCGGTGATGAAGGCAAGGACATGGGGGTTTTCCCGGAGCCGGCGCTCTGCGCCGACGACGCGCACCGACTCGTGCCCGCGGTCGACTGGGTCGACGAGGACCTGGTCAACGAGGGGCTGGACGACGAGGGGGTGCGGTGGCTGGTCCCCCTGAGCGAGAAGCGCCGCGCGGCGCGGGCCCCGGGGCGCTCGTTCACCGCCCGGGCCGTCAAGGCGCTCGGCGTCGGGCTGGCGCTCGCCGGAATGCTGCCCCCGGACGCGGTGGCGCCGGCCGCCTCGGCGCATGACCGCGTCGACGTGGTGGCCCCGCGCCGCTCCGTCCTGCCCGCGATGGCGGTGGCCCCGGCGCCGGGCGAGTGGCGCGGCGCCCCCCTGCCGCAGGAATTCCCGAGCACGGCCGAACTGATCCGGATCGACCTGGAACGGCTCGCCGCCGGCGCGGGCGAGGCGGAGACCGTGGCGTTCGGCGACCTGCAGGTCTCCCGCAGCCTCGTGGCGACGATCGTGCGCGCCGCCCGCGAGACCGGCGTGGACCCGGTCTACCTGATGGCGCTGGCCGACAAGGAATCGAGCTTCCGCCCCGACGCGGAGGCGGCCACGTCGTCGGCTGCGGGGCTGTTCCAGTTCCTGAACGGGACGTGGCTCGAATTGCTGCGCAGTTTCGGGGCGCAGCACGGCTACGCCGAGGAGGCGGCGCTGATCGAGCGGCGCGGCGGCGGGCTGTCGGTGGCGGATGCCGCGGCGCGGCGGCGGATCCTGGCCCTGCGGCGGGATCCCTACGCGGCGAGCCTGATGGCCGGCGAGATGATGAAGCGCGACCGCGCCCGCATCGAGCAGCGGCTCGGGCGCGACCTCAACCACACGGAATGCTACTTCGCCCACCTGCTCGGGGCGTCGAGCGCCAGCCGCTTCATGAAGCTCACGGCCGAGAAGCCGAACCAGCCGGCCCAGCGCGCGTTCCGCGCGGCGGCGCGCGCCAACCGCAACCTTTTCTACGAGCGTCGCGGCAAGCGGACGCGCAGCCTCACGGTGGCCGAGGTCTACGGCCGGCTCGACCTGATGATCGACAAGCGCATCGACCGGTTCCAGTCGGCGGCGTCGCTGGCGAGCCGGATCGACGCCCGCCGTCCGGGTGACGCCCTCCCGCCGGAGGTGATGCTGGTGCCGTGAGGCCCTGACGAAGCTTCCTCACGGGACCGGGTGCCGCGAGGCGATGAGGCACGCGGCATCGCTTGGAGAATGCGCGGCGCGGCGGGCGGTTCCGCGTCCCACCGACGATTTTTCGTAAGGATCAGCCGGCCGGTGCCGGCACGGTCAGGTCCGAGGCCCGCGCCGCGTAGAGCACGTCGAGGGGGCGCCCGCTGCCCCGGATGTCGGTGACCTCGGTCCGGAGCCCGTCGAGGGAGAGCCCGGCGCGCCGGGCGGCCTCCGCGGAGGCGGCGAGCTGCACCTCGGCCCCCTTCGCCAGGGCTTCGAGCCGGCTGGCGATGTTGACGGCCGGCCCGATCGCCGACATCGGGCGGTCGTTGCCATGCCCGAGGCGCCCGAGCACCAGCGGCCCGGCATGCAGGCCCATGGCGACGCGCAGCGGAGCGGGCAGCTCCGCGGCGATCTGCCGGTTGAGCACCTGGACGGCGCGGTCGATCTGCGCCGCCGCCCGGAATGCGGCCCGGCAGGCGGCGTCGATCCCCTCCGGGTGGGTGAACAGGGCCAACAGCCCGTCGCCCGCGTAGCCGCCGATCCAGCCGCCCTCCGCGGCCACCGGTCCGCCCGCCGCCTCGAAGAAGCGGTTGAGGATGTAGACCACGTCGAAGGCGAATTTCCGCTCCGCGAGTGGCGTGAAGCCGCGCACGTCCACGAACAGGATCGCCACGTCGCGCTCGACCCCGGCGAGGTCGGGATCGCCGAGCAGCGCGGTGTCGGCGTCCGACCCCCGGGGCCGCAGGATGCGCATCACCGTGAGGTCGCCGGTCGGTCGGGCCTGGCAGGCGAGGCGCACGCCGTCCGGCGCTCCGATCGCCGCCAGGGTGGCGGCCTCCTGCCGGCCCGGCGGGTCGAGGGAGTGGCCGCCCTTGGTGACGAGCACGCGGCAGGTGGAGCAGCGCCCGCGCCCGCCGCAGACGGCGACGTGCGGGATCCGGTTCGCCCGGCTGATGTCGAGGAGGGTGGCGCCCTCGGCGACGCGCACGCTGGGGCCGCCCACATAGGTCACGGTGATCCGGCGCGCCCGCCAGGCAGCGGCGGCCCTCACTGCGCCCGCCGCCAGCGCCAGGCCGGTGGCGGCGTAGAACCCGAGCAGGAGGGGCGAGCTCAGCGCCACGAGGTCGTCGGGCGGCCGCCGCAGCGGCCAGCGGGCGGCGAGGTCCGGCGCCGCGAACCGCGCGGCGGCGGCCCGGTCGCGCGCCATCAGTTCCCCCTGCTGGACGATCCCGGCCGTGGCGGCGAGCGGGAGGAGCAGCGCCGCGAAGGCCAGGGCCGGCGCGGCCCGGCGATAGGCGGGCGAGAGGCGCAGCCAGTGGTGCAGGCCGATGCAGCCGTGGACCCAGACCAGGACGAGGAGCAGCGTCTGCCGCGGGATGGCGTCGGGCCAGAGATGGGTGATGACCTCCGCGTAGCTCGTCGGCAGGCCGTCGCGCAGGTTGGCGACCCGCGTGCCGAGGACGTGCGGCAGCAGCAGGATCGGGATGGCGAGGCCGAGCGCCACCTGCGCCGCCTCCCAGGCCGGCAGCCGCAGGCTGCGCCGGCTCGCGAGCTTGGCGAGGGCGAGCCCGGCATGGACCAGGAGCGCGCCCGCGAGGAGTGCGGTGCCCGGCAGCGAGCGGGTGACGGCGACGCGCCCGCGCTCGAAGGCGAGCATCGCGTCGAGTCCGATGAGGCCGAGGGCGTGGTTGAGGAAGTGCGTCGCCGCGAAGGCGAGGAGGATCAGCCCCGAGGCGAGGCGCAGGCGCTGGGCGAGCGAGCCGCGCCACAATCCCGCGGGCGGGGCCGATCGGCGATCCGGGCGCGCGGCGGGGATCACGGGAGCCATGGGGCGGGCACCTCGGCGCAAGCGTCGCTTTCGCGCAGGAAGTGGGATCCGTGGGGTGGGATGGAAGGGCGAAGCGGCGCAAGCCTCCCCCGCACGAGCTTGCTCATTCACACTTCGCCGGATGAGGCGCGGGTTTCCCCTCTCCCCGCGTGCGGGGAGAGGGCTGCGGACCCCTTGTCGGGTCCGCAGCGAGCCCGAAGGGCGAG
>NZ_JBSVZN010000047.1:0-852 GCF_054052225.1 Methylobacterium sp. JK268
GGTGAGCGACTGTCTGGCGTGTCAAGTCTGGGCGGCGAGTTGGGCGCGGACATCACGGGCCTTGGCGTTGAGGCGCACGAGCAGCTTGTGGGCGAGAGCGATGCGGATGACCTTTGGGGGCTTTCCGGCTTGGCGCAACCGTTGGTCGAAGGCGATGAAGTCGGGATCGAAGCGCCGCACGCAGCTGGTGACCACGAACAGGATGGCGCGCACGTCGGCCCGTCCGCCGCGCACGGGGCGTCGGCCGCTGCTCTGGCCGCTGTCGCGGGCGATGGGTGCCAAGCCGGCCAGCTTGGCGATGGCTTTGCCCGAGAGGGTGCCGATCTCCGGCAGGTCGGCCATCAGGCGGGCGATCGTGCGGTCGGCCACGCCCTTGATCGTGCGGAAGGTCGCATCGAGGGCAACCCAGAGCGGATCGGCCTTGAGCTGGGCGGTGATCGCCTCCTCCAACGCGGCGATCTGGCGGTTGATCAGCTCGACCATCTCGGCGACCGAGGTGCGCACCTGCGGCTCGGTGACGAGGCGGCCCTGGTTGGTCTGGACGGTGCGCGCCTCGACCAGTTGATGCAGGCGCGTGACCAGGGCGCTGAGCCGCTCCTGAGCCGGGCTGGCCGGCGGCCGGGGTTTGATCCGGCGCACCTCGGCGAAGCGCGCGATGACGCCGGCATCGATCTGGTCGGTCTTCTCGAGGATGCCCATGGCCTCGGCGAAGCGCCGCACCTGGCGGGGGTTGAGGAGGGCGCAGGGCAGGCCGTCCGCCCAGAGCAGGCGGAAGGGCTGCTGTTCGTAGCCGCCGGTGGCCTCCAGGGCGACGAGGGTGACGTGGTTGTCCCGGCAGAAGCGGGCGAGCGT
>NZ_JBSVZN010000048.1:0-54158 GCF_054052225.1 Methylobacterium sp. JK268
CGCCGAGGTCGAAGGCGAACCCGCCCCGGCCCGCCTCGGCCGGGACCGCCTTGCGCTTGCCCGCCTTCGCACCGGCCGACGGCGCCGCCATCCGCGACGCCGTCTCGCGAAGCCGCGCCACCGACCGGTCCACCGGCGCGGACGCCGCCGCCGCCCCCTCGCCGATCCGGAAATACGCGATCGTCCCCTGAAGACGCTCCGCCTGCGCCGCCAGCTCCTCCGACGTCGCCGACACCTCCTCCGACGCGCTCGCGTTCTGCTGCGTCACCTTGTCGAGCTGCTGGATCGCCGCGTTGATCTGCGCCGATCCCGCGTCCTGCTCCCGGCACGCCGCCGAGATCTCCTCCACAAGCTGCGCCGTCCGCCGGATGTCCGGCACCAGACGACCCAGCATCGACCCCGCCTCCTGCGCCGCCTTCACCGTCTCCGACGACAAAGTCCCGATCTCCGCCGCCGCCGCCTGTGACCGCTCCGCCAGCTTGCGCACCTCGCTCGCCACAACCGCGAACCCGCGGCCGTGCTCGCCCGCCCGCGCCGCCTCCACCGCCGCGTTCAGCGCCAGCAGGTCCGTCTGCCGCGCGATCTCCTGCACGATCGTGATCTTCTGCGCGATCGTCTGCATCGCATCCACCGCCCGGCCCACCGCGGCCCCGCTCGCCTCCGCGTCCTTGGCTGATTGCCGCGCGATCGTCTCGGTCTGGCCGGCATTGTCCGCGTTCTGCTTCACGTTCGCCGCCATCTCCTCCATCGACGCCGACGCCTCCTCGGTCGACGACGCCTGCTCCGTCGAGCCCTGCGACAGCTGCTCGGCCGACGACGACAGTTCCTGGCTCCCCGACGAGACGTTGCCGGCGGCCACCACCACCTGGCCCACCACCTCGCGCAGCTTCACGGTCATGCCCCGGACGGCGAGCATCAGGTCGGCGATCTCGTCGCGGCCGCTGACCGCCACGTCCTGCGTCAGGTCGCCCTCGGCCACCCGGGTGGTGGCGGCGACCGCCCGGCCGAGGCCGCGGGAGATCGAGAGGGCGATCCACAGCGCCATCGCGAGGCCGGTCACCACGGCCGCCGCCACCACCGCGACCACGATCGTGCGGGACGATTCGTAGGCGGCCTGGGTGTCGTTCACGAAGCCCTCCGCGACGCTCTCCTCGTAGGTGCGCAGCTTGCCGACCTCCTCGGCCACGGCGAGCCGGGCCTGGGTGAATGGACCGAGATAGATCCGGAGCGCCCTCGCATCGGTATTGGCGACGCCGAGCGCCAGGACCTTCTCGGCGAGAGGCTGCCAGGTGCGGAGGGACGCGACGACGGCGGCCGCGCCCTCGGCCAGGGGGCCCGCCCGGCTCACCTCCGCGAGCGCCGCCGCGTCCCGGTTGAGGACCGCGAGCGTCTCGCGGATCTCGCCGTTGATCTTGGCCAGGAGGGCGTCGTCGGACATCAGGATCGACCGGTAGAGTTCGCCGCGCAGCAGCACCAGCCGCGACTCGATCCGGTCCACCTGCTCGCGCTGGGCCGCCGACAGGGTGGGACGGGCGCGCAGGTCATCGAGCCGCGCCCTGACGGCCAGGAAGGCGGTGTTCTGCTGTCCGTCGGCCAATTCGGAGGCGTGATTGTTGCCGTTCTGGACCGCGAGCTCGACGCCCTTGAGCACCGCCTCGTCGAGGCGGCCCCAGGCGTCGCGCAGCCCCTGGACCCTCGCCCGGCCTTCCGGCGGCAGGGCGCTAAGGTACTCGCCGAGGGCCGCCTGGAACTTGGCGTCCTCGGCCTTGAATTCCGCCGCGGACTTCTCGCGGGCCTGATCGGTTGCCTCGAGCAGCGTCCGGCCGAAGAGCCGCGCGGCGTTGACCGCCATGGTCTCGAACCGCAGCGCCCGCTGGACCTGCGTGAAGGGTCCGGACGCGAAGCCCTGCATCCGCGCGTTGGAACTGCTCAGGCTCGTCACGCCGAGATAGCCGACGCCACTCAGCAGCAGCAGGAGCAGCCCGAAGGCCAGTCCCAGTCTCGCCTTAATTGTGAACCGCATCGAACAACTCCTGCCTCGAAAGTCCGCATCAACTCAGAATATGAGCGACGTCGGGAACGATGACGAAATCCTCTCCGAACTTGACGATCGAATGGATGTATTCTGGCTTCCAGCAGGTACCGACCTTTGGGATCTGCTGCTTGTGGGCAAGATCGACCTCGGTAACCTCCGAGACCTTGTCGGCCACGAGCGCGACCACGACCGGATCGCCGTCGATCTCGACCTCGATGACCACGAAGCGGGTGTCCGGCGTCGCCGCCGCGGGCTCCATCCCGAACCGCTCGCGGATATCGGCGAGCGGCACCACGTTGCCGCGCACGTTCACCACGCTCGCCAGATGCGGCCGCGCCCCGGCGACCCGCGTCGCCGGGATCGGGTCGATGATCTCGCGCACCAGCGCGGCGTCGAGGGCGAAGGTCTCGCCGCCGATCCGCACCATCACGGCCTGGAGCCCGTGGCCCGACGGGGCCGCCTCCTGAAGCGCCGCCATCACGCCACCTCCCTGTAATCCTGCGCGGCCGCGTGCCGGTCGGTGACCAGCTGGCCGACATCGATGATCAGCGCCGCCGTGCCGTCCCCGAGGATCGTGGCGCCCGAGAAGGTCGCGACATCCGCGTGGAGCTTCGACAGCGACTTGATCACGGTCTGGTGATTGCCGATGATCTGATCGACCACGAGCCCGAGCCGGGTCTCGCCCGCCGCCACGATGATGACCTTCTGGTACGGGTCGGGGGCGCCCGCGACGCCGAAGCGGTCACGCAGGCGCATGAACGGAACGAGGTCGCCCCGGATGTTGAGGAAGTCCCTCCCGCGCGCGGCGGCCTGGCACGCGGGCAGTTCGACGCATTCCTCGATCGTCGAGAGCGGGATGACGTAGCACCCCTCGCCGACCCGGATCAGCAGGCCGTCGATGATCGCGAGGGTCAGCGGCAGCCGCAGGACGACCGCCGTGCCCGCGCCCGGCTCGGTGGCGAGGTCGATCTGGCCGCGCAGGCCCTCGATCGTCTTCTTGACCACGTCCATGCCGACCCCGCGCCCCGACAGGGCCGAGATCTCCTGCGCGGTCGAGAAGCCGGGGGCGAACAGGAACTGGTAGATCTGCTGGTTCGTGAGCGGCGTCCCGGGGGAGACGAGCCCCTTCTCCTCGGCCTTGGCGCGGATGCGCGCCGCGTCGAGGCCGCCGCCGTCGTCGCGCACCGTCACCACCACTTCGGCGCCCGCGTGCTCGGCGGTGAGCGAGATCCGGCCCGTGGCCGCCTTCCCGCTCACCGCGCGGCGCGCCGAATCCTCAATGCCGTGGTCGATGGCGTTGCGGATCAGGTGGACGAGCGGATCGGCGAGGCGCTCGATCATCGTCTTGTCGAGCTCGGTCTCCTCGCCGTCCGTGACGAACTCCACGGGCTTGCCGAGGTCGCGCGAGAGGTCGTGCACGAGGCGCCGGAAGCGCCCGAACAGCGAGCCGATCGGCACCATGCGGATGCCCATCGTGGTGTCGCGCAGGCGGGAGGACAGCCGCTCGATCTCCTCGGCGATCGAGGTGATGACCGGATCGGTGCGCAGGGCCGCGAGCTGGCTGAGGCGGGCCTGCGCGATCACCAGTTCGCCCACCCGGTCCATCAGCTCGTCGAGGCGGCCCGCCTCGACCCGCACCGTGCTGGTCGCCCGCTCCTCGCCGCGCCGGGCGGCCGACCGGGGCGCGGCGGCCGGGGGAGCCGCCGGGACGGACGCGGCGGGACCGGAAGCGGCGGCCGGGTCCTGAACCGCGATCCCCTCCCCTTCCGGCAGGGCCGCCGCGTCCCCGCCGAGGGGCTCCAGCGTCAGCGCCATGTCGTCGAGGACGAACAGGAACACCTCCTCGATGGCGGAGCGGGGCACGTCGGCCTCCAGCCGCACGTCCCAGCCGATCAGCAGCGCCGTCGGATCGAGGTCTTCGAGATCCGGGACGTCGTCGAGGCGCGCCGTCACGGTGCAGGGGCCCAGCGCACGCAGGTCGTCGAGGAGCACCAGCGGGTTGGTGCCGTTGCGCAGGACGCCCGGATCGAAGCGAAGGCCGATGGCCCAGCCCGGGGTGGCGGCGGGAGCCGCGGCCTCGGGACGGACGGCCTCGGCGCGGTTCGCCTCGCGGCCGCCGTCCCCGGCCTGGGCCGGAACCGCAGCCGGGGCGCACGCGCCGCCGACGATGCGGTCGAGTTCCGCCAGGATCGCCTGGCCGATCACCGGGGCGGTCGAGGCCGGGTCCTCGATCAGCGCCCGGATGTAGTCCTTGGCCGACAGCGCCACGTTCACGAGGTCGAGGCTCGGCTCGGCCCGGCCCTGACGGACGAGGTCGAAGGCGGTCTCGAAGTCGTGCGTGAAGGCCGCGACCGCCTCGAACCCGAACATCGCCCCCGATCCCTTGATCGTGTGCAGGGCGCGGAAGGCGGTGTCGATCTGCCCCCGGTCGTCGAGGCGGTCGCTGAGGTCGAGAAGGGCGGCTTCGAGCCGGTCGAGGAGTTCGGCGGCCTCCGTCCGGAAGACCGCGATGGGATCGAGGCTGCTCATGTCAGCGGCCGCTCCAGGGCGAGAGGAAGGTCATGGTGGCGTCGGGTCCCCGATCCGGTCGCAGGCGTGGTCGACGGCGCGACGGGCCGAGCCCGCGGCGCGTCGCTGGTCGCCGCGGCCGCATCCGAACAGCCGCAACTTCGACCCTGTTTGACAGAATTATGACGCTGAGGAATCTAACGTCGAGTTAATGCAGGAGATATCCTCGACTGCAAATCATCCGACAAAGCGGCACATCATCGGGGCGATAGACACGACTCGTCTTCCGCGCACTTGCCGCACACGGCGTCAGCTGTGCCGGCGACGCCGCGCAGGCCGGCCTGCTCCTGCGGGATGGCCCGCAGGAGCAGGCCGCGGGGCGCCCTGCGCCGGTCCGGTCAGGCCCGGACCAGCTTGGCGACGACGCCGAGCAGCTGCTCGGGCTTGAAGGGCTTGGTGATCCAGCCCGTCGCCCCGGCCGCCTTGGCCTTCTGCTTCACGCCGTCGTCGGATTCCGTGCTGAGGAAGAGGATCGGCACGCCGGTCAGGGAGGCCACGCCCCGCAGGCCCTTGATCATCTCCAGCCCGTCCATGACGGGCATGTTCAGGTCGGTGATGACGAGGTCGACCGGCCCGCTCCTGGCCTTCGCCAGGCCCTCGGCGCCGTCGCCGGCCTCGACCACCGTGTGGCCCGCCGGGCCGAGGACGAGCTTGATCATCTGGCGGATGCTGGGGGAATCGTCGACTGCGAGTACGGTCGCCATCGGAGGATGTCCTTCTGGTCAGGAGGGTGTGGAGAAGCGCGCCGGGTCCACGCCGGCGCGGAGGAACACGGCCGACGCCTCGTCCGGGAGGTTCGTCACGCGGAGGGCGCCGCCCCTGGCCCGGGCCGTGCGCTGGGCCGAGACGAGCAGCTGCACGAACGCGATGTCGGCGCGCTCGACACCGGCGCCGTCGATGTCGAGCGGCCCGCCCTCGGCGAGCGCCGCGATCAGCGTCTCCCGCAGCGCCTCGGCGGCCTTCAGGCCGCAAGGTCCGGTCAGCGCAAGCCCCTTCGTCATCCCATGCCATCCCTGCTCGGTGCCGCAGCGGCTGCCGCAGCGTCTCCGCATTCCCGACCCGGACGGCGCGTCGCGGAGACGTTGCTGCCCGAATGCCGTTCCGCCCATCAAAGCACCTCAGCCATGAATTTTCCCTTAGTCATGCAGATCGGCTCGCGCCGTTCCTCAATTTTAGAAAGAGCCTCGATGTCAGCAAGGCGCATAAATGCACAATGTCTGGCAAATTCTCGTGCCGCCCTTAGGGCTTCCAGTAAGGAATCCGCAGGCTCTCGCGTGTAGGCCGCATTGGCAGAGTTCGTGTCGGGCTGTTTGCGCCGGGAGCCGGTTTGGAGCCGCGACTAGAGGAGGATCCGGGATATGGGCATGCAGGCGGTGGAACGGGCGCGGCCGGAAACCGACCTCCCGGGCTCGGGGGCGGCCGCCCTGCTGGAGGAATGGCTCGGCCTCGCGGCGCGGCAGCGCCAGGTCCTCGACGCGCTGGTGGCGGAGATCGGGCTCGCGTCGGATCATTCCGAGACGAGCGTGCGGGAGCTGACGACGCGGTTCGAGGCGATCGCGGCGACCACCCGGGCGCAGGCCGAGACCGTGGAGGGGGTGGTCCGGGCGATCCAGTCGGTCCGGGTCGAGGGCCGGGAGATCGCCCTGTCGGAGGTGGCCTCGGGCCTCGGGGAGACGCTCGCGGCCCTCAACGGCAAGATCGCGGCGCTGTCGTCGCGGGGCACCGCCCTGATCGGCTCCCTCGACACGGTCCTGGTGGACCTCGCCCGGGTCGAGGAGAGCGTCGGGTCGATCGACGCGATCAACCGGCAATCGAACCTGCTCGCCCTCAATGCCAAGATCGAGGCCGCGCGGGCCGGCGATGCGGGCCGCGCCTTCGGGGTGGTGGCCAACGAGGTGCGCGACCTCGCCCGGTCGATCGGCACGCTGTCGGGCGCGATCCGCCAGCAGATCGGCGCGATCGCCGAGGGCCTGCGCCGGTCGCACCTGATGCTGCGCGACGTGGCGGCGATCGATGCCTCCGACGAGAGCCTCGGCGCCACCGGGCAGGTGCGCGCCGTGATGCTGGCGCTGATGGACCAGAACGCCCGCTTCGCCGACATCCTGCAGGAGACCGCGCGGACGACCTCGGCGGTGACCGCGGAGGTGTCCGGGGCAATCGTCGGCATGCAGTTCCACGACCTCACCCGGCAGCGCCTGGAGAACGTGTGCCGGGCGCTGGGCGCCGTCGCGGGCGCGGCGGAGCCCCTGCGCGCGCGCAGCCGCGACCTGGGCGCCGACGAGGCCGGGGACGACGCCTGGATCGACGCGATGATCGCGGGCTGCACCCTCAACGAGATCCGCACGCGGCTGGGGCAGCGCATCCTGGGCCGCGCCCCCGCCGCGCAGGACGATGACGACGGCATCGAGATGTTCTGAGCGCCGCTTCCCGGCCCGCGGCCGACGGGCAGGATCGCCGCATGGTCGCCGCGATGGCGTGGTGCAAGAGTCCGCCCACGCCCAGGAGCCGCCGATGTCCCGCCCACGATCCCTGCCCGTCCGCGCCCTGATCGGGCTCGCCGACCTCGTGATCGGGGCCTTCGTGGTCGGCGCGGAGCTGGTGCGCCCGCTCTACCGGCCGCTCACCGAGGCGCTCTCGCGCCTCGCGCTGGTGCGGCGGCTGGAGGCGGCGATCGCCCGGATGCCGCGCTTCGCGATCCTCGCCCTCCTCGCCGTGCCGTTCCTCGGGGTCGAACCCCTCAAGGTGCTCGGCGTGATCTGGATGGCGGAGGGGCATCTCTGGCGCGGGCTGGCGCTGCTCGCGGGCGCCTACCTGGTGAGCTTCGTGCTCGTCGAGCGGATCTACCACGCCGGCCGCGCCAAGCTCCTCACCATCGGCTGGCTCGCGGCGGCGATCGGCTTCGTCGTGCGGGTCCGCGAGGCCGTGCTGGCCTATGCGCGGGACACGCGCGCCTGGCAGGCGGGGGTCGCGGCGGGCCGGCGCGCCCGGGCGGCCCTGCGGCGCCTCATCACCCGCACCGCCCGGCCCGGCCGCCGATACAGTCCGTTCTCCTGACCGTCACGCCGCGACACTAAGGATTGCTTCAGCGGAGACGCGGTAGATTGGCGCTGTAGAACGAAGACGGCGTCATGATTCTCGACGATAGAGCGTCCCTCGGCGTCGATTGGCTCTGGGAAACCGACGCGTCGCTCCGGCTGACGCGCCTGGAGGGCCGCTTCGCCGCCCTGACGGGCGTCGTCGCCGCGGCGCGGATCGGCTCCGCCTTCCCCGGCCTCGACGGGGACGGCGGGGAGGATCCCCGCGGCGCGCTCCGGACGGGGCGGCCGTTCCGCGACCTGCTGGCGTCCCATCGCCATCCCGACGGCGGGACGCGCTGGCTGCGCTTCGCCGGGGCGCCGGTCCGGACCCCGGAGGGTGCCGTCCTGGGCTACCGGGGCGTCGCGGCCGCGGTGCCGGCCGGGGGACGGCCGGAGGCGCCGCGCGGCCGGGAGCCGGGCGCCCCGGGGCTCGACGCGGTGCTGGCCCATGCCGGGCAGGGACTGGTGCTCCTCGGGGCCGACCTCAGGGTCGCGGCGGTCAACCAGCGCCTGCGCGACCTCTACGACCTCCCGCCCGGCGCGGCCGAGGTGGGCCTATCGGCCGCGGACCTGGCGCGGGCCTGCGCGGCGCGGCTCGCCGGGCCGGGGGCCGAGGACGAAGTGTCGGACGAGATGGCAGCCTTGGTGGGGCGGCGCGCGCTCCGCTCCGAGCGCCGCCTCGCCAACGGCCGGACCGTGGCGATGACCCTGACGCCGACGCCGGAGGGCGGCGCCATTGCGGTCCACGAGGACGCGACGGCCCGCGTCCTGGCGGATGCCCGCTTGGCGGAGCAGAACCTGCGGCTCGACGCCGCCCTCAAGCACATGTCGCACGGCCTCGTCCTGTTCGATGCCGGGCACCGGGTGACGGTGCTCAACCAGCAATTCCTGGACCTCTACGGCCTCTCGGCGGAGGAGGCGCGGCCGGGCATCACCGCCGAGCACCTGATCGCCCTGCGCGCCGCCGCCGGGAACTTCCCGGGCCGGGAGGCGGCGGCGGTCTGGGCGCAGGTGTCGCAGCGCCTCGCCACCCGCACCCGCTACCGGCTGGACGAGCGGCTCAGCGACGGACGGACCGTCGCGGTGACCTGCGCGCCGACGCCCGAGGGCGGCTTCGTGACGGTCCACGAGGACGTCTCGGCTGCCAAGATCGCCGAGGCCCGGATCGTCCACATGGCCCGGCACGACGCGCTGACGGGCCTGCCGAACCGCGTCCAGCTGCAGGAGGCGCTGAACGAGGCGCTGGCGCAGGCCCCGGCGGCCGGGCCGGCGGCGGTGTTCTGCCTCGACCTCGATCGCTTCAAGGCGGTGAACGACGCCCTCGGCCACGCCGCCGGGGACCTGCTCCTGCGGCAGGTCACGGCCCGCCTCGGGGCCGCGATGCGCCGCCGGGCGGCGGGCGGCACCGCGCTCCTCGCGCGCCTCGGCGGCGACGAGTTCGCGCTCGTGCTGCAGCCGGCCGACCGCGCCAGCGCGGCGGATCTCGCGGAGGCGCTGATCGCGGCGGTCGGGCGCGACTTCGACCTCGACGGCAAGCGGGCCAATGTCGGGCTGAGCATCGGCATCGCCCTCGATGCCGGGACGGGGGCGGGTCCGGAGGACCTGCTGCGCTCGGCCGACATGGCGCTCTACAGCGCGAAGGGCGAGGGCCGCGGCGTTCACCGCTTCTTCGAGCCCGGGATGGACGCGGCCCTCCAGGAGCGCCGGGCCGTGGAACTCGCCCTGCGGGCCGCGCTGGCGCCACCCCAATTCGAACTGCACTTCCAACCCGTGGTGACCCTCGCCACCGGCGCGGTCGCGGGCTTCGAGGCGCTGGTGCGCTGGCGGCACCCGGACCGGGGCCTCGTGCCGCCCGGCGCCTTCATCCGGGTGGCGGAGGAGACCGGGCTCATCCTCCCGCTCGGCGAGTGGGTGCTGCGGGAGGCCTGCCGGGCGGCGGCGTCCTGGCCCGCCCCCCTGCGGGTCGCCGTCAACCTGTCGCCGGTCCAGGTGCGCGACGCGGGCCTCGCCCGCACGGTCGAGGCGATCCTCGACGAGGCCGGGCTCGACGCCGCCCGCCTCGAACTCGAGATCACCGAGGGCGCGCTGCTGCAGGAGGGCGAGACCGCCCTCGCCGTCCTGCACCGGCTCCGGCAGCGCGGCGTGCGCGTCGCCATGGACGATTTCGGCACCGGCTTCTCCTCGCTGAAGTCCTTGCGGGCCTTCCCGTTCGACCGGATCAAGGTCGACCGCTCCTTCGTGGCCGACCTGACGGTCCGCCCCGACGCCGCCGCGATCGTGCGGGCGGTGGCGGGGCTGGGCGCCGATCTCGGCATCGCCACCACCGCCGAGGGCGTCGAGACGAGAGACCAGCTGGCGCTGCTGCGGGAGGCCGGCTGCACGGAGGTCCAGGGCTTCCTCACCGGCCGCCCGGTCGGCCGCGACGGGGTCGCGGCCCTGCTGGCCGGGGATCTCCGCCGGGTCGCGCCCCTTCCCCGGGCCGCGTCGGCGCTCCCGTCCCGCGCTCGCCCGTGAGCCGTCCTCAGGGGAGCATCGCGGGCTCGTCGGGCAGGGGCAGCGCGCTGCCGAGATCCGCCGCCGCCTCCGCCGCCACCGTCTCGGCGGGGCTCGCCATCGCGACGTAGACCAGGAACAGCGCGCAGGCGATCCCGGCGAGGATCCGGGTCAGGCGCTCGCCAGTCCCGCCCCGCGCGTGGATCAGCACGCAGCCGAGCGTGAAGAGGGCCGCCTCGGCGGTGGGAAGCGCAGGGGGCGATGTCATGCCGGGCCCTCCGCGGCCGTTGCTTTGGTATTCCACATACCAAATCAGCCCGGCCGAGGGAAGCCGCGGCGGGCGTGCCCGCCCGGCCGCGGCGGCCATAAGTCCACAGGGTGGAACCTCGCCGGTGGTCGCTCGCTTCCTCCTCGCCAACGAAGGCTGGAGGAAGACGTCATGAAGGTGCAAGTCATCGCCGTCGCCGTTGCTTTACTCGGTCTGAGCGCCGCCCCCGTGCTCGCGGGTCCCTGCAACACCGGATCCACGAAGGGCAAATCTCCGGACCAGCAGGCGAGCAACCCGGCCAGTTCGGATGCCGACGGCGGCAGCAAGAACCTCGCGGGCGGTCAGCAGCCCGCCTCGCCCGGCACCGTCGGCGCCATGAACAACGCCGGCGCCAGCCAGACGCCCGGCGGCGCCGGCACGCAGGCGGATGCCCGCGGCAACCAGACCGACCCGGCGAGCAAGAACCTCGCGGGCGGTCAGCAGCCCGCCTCGCCCGGCACCGTCGGCGCCATGAACAATGCCGGCGCGGACCAGAAGCTCGGCCAGAAGGACGATTGCTGAGCCATCCGTCATCCCGAGCAGGCTTGGATCAGGCCGAACCCAGATCCCGGCGATCATCTCCGATGACCGCCGGTTCGTTTCTTGAACTTTCGTCGGGGCCGGGACCCGAACCTTGGGCTCGGCGTCGATGATCCGAGATCGTCGGCAGCCCGGGCCGTCGGAATGAGGCCCGATCTCGGCTTAAGACTTTCCCATGTCCTGCGACGAAGCGGTCTTCCCGTCGTGGACCGGCCGTTTCGCGACCCGTGACGCCCGCCCGGCCCGACGCCGCGGCGGGCGTTGCACATTCGGCCACGGTCCACGACCGGTACTGCCCCGGCGCGGCCCGAGACTGCAATCACGCACCGGCAGCCGAGTTAATTCGAACGGACTAAATCCTGAGATTGATTAGTAAATGCTCGAAGATTCGATTATTGTGCGTCGGCAATTCGGTATCGCCACCTTAGAGCGATGGTCTTGACCGAGGAATTTGAGATGAATGCCACCGAAACGGGCACGACATCGCCCGGAGCCGAGTCACTGGCGGTGATGACGGCGGATATCGTGACCGCTTACGTGTCGGGGAACGCCCTCCGCCCGGTGGATATCGCCCCGCTGGTGCGCAGCGTCTACACGGCACTGGCTGGCCTCGGCGCGCCGGCCGAGCCGATGCCGGTCGAGCCGCCGGCCCCGCCAGTTCCGATCCGCAAGACCGTCACGGCCGAGCACATCATCTCGCTCGAGGACGGCAAACCCTACAAGTCGCTGAAGCGGCACCTGACGGCGCGCGGTCTCACGCCGGAGGAGTATCGCCGCAAGTGGAACCTGCCTCCGGACTACCCGATGGTCGCCGCGGTCTACGCGCAGCGCCGCTCAGACCTCGCGCGCGACCTCGGGCTCGGGCAGATCCGGAGCCGTCGGGCGGCCGAGCGCCGCGCCGCCGCGGCCGCCGCCGCGGAGTAGCCGCGGGATCCCGGGACCGTCCGGAGGCGTTCCCACGCCTCCTGGTTCCTCGGAGGTCCCCCGCGGTGTCGCCCCTGCTCCCGCTCCTCGCCACCGCCGCCTTCGCGGCGGGGCTGTTCGTCATCGCGCAGCTCGAGCGCTGGGCCGACCTCGTGGGCGGCGTCCTCGGCGTCACGGCGGTGGGCCTTCTCTGCGTCCTGCTCCTCGCGGTGGCGCCACCGTCCCCCGGCGGGTCCGCACCGGGCCGGACCCGGGCCGCGATGCCCTTGGGCATGATGGCGGGGGTCGACGCGGCGTGGCCGG
This sequence comes from Methylobacterium sp. JK268, assembly GCF_054052225.1. Classification (NCBI taxonomy): domain Bacteria; kingdom Pseudomonadati; phylum Pseudomonadota; class Alphaproteobacteria; order Hyphomicrobiales; family Methylobacteriaceae; genus Methylobacterium; species Methylobacterium sp. JK268. The sequence continues at coordinate 12,248 of NZ_JBSVZN010000048.1, forward strand.
CGCGCCCCTGATCCGGCCGCGCGGAATCGCTCCCGCGCCGCGGCCCGTGCCGAACCTTCGCCACACAAGGCGCCGAGCATGCCGGCGCCCGGGACCGCCGGGGAGCCCCCGCTCCGCCGACGGCCGCCCGCGGCCCTGTGGGAGCCGGGCGGGGACACGGACCGCGTCGCCGAGGCCCGGCCAATCGGAGTGTGGCCGATGAGACCGTTCCTTCCGGCGCTCGCCGTCGTGATCCTGGCGTGCCTGCCCGCCGCCGCCAAGGACCGCGCGCCGCCCGCCGGCCCCAAGCCGGCCGCCTCGCGGCCGGAGCCGGCCGCCGAGGACAGCTACCCGGGCGTCGATCCCGCCGTGCTGGCGCAGTGCCGGTCCGAGGCCGAGAGCAAGCACCTGCGCGGGGAGCCGCGCCAGCTCTTCATGAAGACCTGCGTCGAGCCCGAGGATTGAGCGGGAGCGGCGCCGGCCGACCCGCCGATCGGGGCCGGGCCTGTCAGTGGGCCGCGACCTTCGGGCCGCGCCGCCCCGCCCTGCTCTTCGCCGCCGCGGCGGCGGCCCGCTTCTGCAGCGCGCGGTCGCGGCGAAGCTGACCGAGGCCGAGGGTCTTGGCGAGTTCGGAGCGCTGGGCCGCGTAGGTCGCCGCCACCATCGGGTAGTCCGGCGGCAGGCCCCACTTCTCCCGGTACTGCTCGGGCGTCAGGCCCCGCCCCGACAGGTGTCGCTTCAGCGACTTGTAGGGTTTGCCGTCCTCCAGCGAGATGATCGCGTCCGGCGTCACCGTCTTGCGGATCGGGATCGGAGGAATCGGCTTCTCCGGAGCCGGCGGCGGCGGCGAGACCAGTGCATTCAGGGTCTCGTGAATCGTCCGCAGCAAGAGCGGCAACTCAACGGTCGAGATACGATTATTCGCCACGTAGGCGGCAACGAGATCACCTGCCAGCGCGGTCAGGTTAACGGCGGATTCGTTTGAGGCAGCGCTCATGAGAAGGTCCTGCTCGTTCGTTCTCGAAATCCTCTACCCGGCTTCGGGTTTCGTCAATCTAAGAAATGATTTTATTCTGATATTTCCCTGTTCTGACTGTCCAAAATTCTCGAAAGAATGACTTAAAGTTGCCGGGAGATCGGAATTCCCTCTTGCTGCGTGCAGGTGCCGGGCGGCCCGCGCGTCGATGGCGAGGCGGCGCGGCGATGCGGGCCGGGCATCGATCGATGCCGAGTTGGGCTTGGATTCCCCGGAGCGTCGGGTCTAAGGCGGGAGGCAGGGCGGGGCTCCGGCGGCCGGGCCGCATCGGAGCACCCTGCCGGGGAGGAAGCCATGTCCGCGAGCCCGCAGGCCCGCCGCGCCGGCGACGCGCCGCGCACGATCCAGCTCCACGAGAGCGACAACGTGGCCATCGTGGTCAACGCCTTCGGGCTGCCGGCCGGCACCGTCCTGCCGGACGGCCCGGTGCTCGCCGAGTTCGTGCCCCAGGGCCACAAGGTGGCGCTCGCCGACATCCCGGCGGGGGGGCCGGTGCGGCGCTACGGCGAGGTGATCGGGCTCGCGGTCGCCGACATCCCGCGCGGCGCCTGGGTGGAGGAGACGCGGGTGCGCACGCCGCCCGCCCCCGCCCTCGACGCGCTCGACCTCGCCACGCGGGTGCCCGCGCCGCTGCCGCCCCTCGACGGCTACACGTTCGAGGGCTACCGCAACCCGGACGGCACGGTCGGCACCCGCAATATCCTGGCGATCTCGACCAGCGTGCAATGCGTCGCCGGGACGCTCGACGTCGCGATCCGGCGCATCCGCGAGGAGCTGCTGCCGCGCTATCCGAACGTCGACGACGTGGTCGGCCTCACCCACGCCTATGGCTGCGGCGTCGCCATCAACGCTCCCGAGGCGGTGATCCCGATCCGGACCCTGCGCAACCTCGCGCAGAACCCGAATTTCGGCGGCGAGGTCATGGTGGTGGGTCTCGGCTGCGAGAAGCTCGTCTCCGAGCGCCTGCTGCCGGACGGGCAGCAGGACGGCGTGGTGCGCCTGCAGGACGAGCGCCACCAGGGGTTCGGCATGATGCTGGAGAGCATCCTGGCCATGGCCGAGGCGCGGCTGGAGGTGCTGAACCGCCGCCGCCGCGAGACCTGCCCGGCCTCCGACCTCGTGGTGGGCATGCAGTGCGGGGGCAGCGACGCTTTCTCGGGGGTCACCGCGAACCCGGCCCTCGGCGCCGCGGCGGATCTCCTGGTGCGGGCCGGGGCGACCGTGATGTTCTCGGAGGTGACCGAGGTGCGCGACGCGGTGCACCTGCTGACGCCCCGGGCCGAGAGCGAGGCGGTCGCCCGGGCGCTGGTGCGCGAGATGGCGTGGTACGATGCCTACCTCGCCCGCGGCGAGGCCGACCGCAGCGCCAACCCCTCCCCGGGGAACAAGAAGGGCGGCCTCAACACGATCGTCGAGAAGGCGTTGGGCTCGGTGGCGAAGTCGGGCACGAGCGCGATCCGCGGCGTGCTGGCCCCGGGCGAGCGGGTGCGCGAGAAGGGGCTGATCTTCGCCGCGACGCCGGCGAGCGACTTCGTCTGCGGCACGCTTCAGCTCGCCTCCGGCATGACGCTGCAGGTCTTCTCCACCGGCCGCGGCACGCCCTACGGGCTGCGCCAGGCCCCGGTGATCAAGGTGGCGACGCGCACCGAACTGGCCGAGCGCTGGTCGGACCTGATCGACCTCGACGCGGGCCGGATCGCCACCGGCGAGGCGACGATCGAGGAGATGGGCTGGGCGCTGTTCCGGCTGATCCTCGACGTGGCGAGCGGGCGCAAGGTCCCGTGGTCGGACCATTGGGGGCTCTACAACGACCTCACGCTGTTCAACCCGGCGCCGGTGACCTGACCGGCCCTCACCCTCCCGCGCAGCCCTGGGTGTCCACGTAGAGCGCGTAGAGCGACTGGCTCGCGGCCATGAACAGGCGGTTGCGGTGCCGGCCGCCGAAGCAGAGGTTGGCGCAGCGCTCGGGCAGGCGGATGCGGCCGATCAGGCGACCGTCCGGGTTGAAGATCATCACCCCGTCCAGCGCCTCGTCGCCCATGCCCCAGCCGCACCAGAGGTTGCCGTCGGTGTCGCAGCGCAGACCGTCGGGGGTGCCCGGCCCCGCATCGATCAGCACCCGCCGGTCGCGGAGGCTCTGCCCGCCCACCACGTCGAAGGCGACGATGCGCCGGGTCGGCTGCCCGCGCGACTCCACCAGGTAGAGCACGCTCTCGTCGGGGGAGAAGCAGAGGCCGTTCGGCCCGGCGATTTCGCGCGCCACCGCCTCCAGGGCGCCCGTCTGCGGGTCGAGCCGGTAGACGTTCTGGGAGAGTTGGGGCTCCGCGCGCTCACCCTCGTAGTTTCCGGCAATGCCGAAGGGCGGATCCGTGAACCAGACCGCCCCGTCGGAAGCCACCACCACGTCGTTCGGCGAGTTCAGGCGCTTGCCCTCGAACGTGTCGGCCAGGACGGTGACCGCGCCGTCGTACTCGGTCCGCGTCACCCGCCGTCCCCCGTGCTCGCAGGTGACGAGGCGGCCCTGGCGGTCGCGGGTGTTGCCGTTGGCGAAGTTCGAGGGCCGGCGGAACACCCCGACCGCGCCGCTCTCCTCGTCGTAGCGCAGGATGCGGTTGTTGGGGATGTCGCTCCACAGGAGATACCGCCCGTCCCCGAACCAGACCGGTCCCTCCGACCAGCGGCAGCCGGTGGCGAGGCGCTCCACCGCCGCGCTGAACACCCGGTAGCGGGCGAAGGAGGCGTCGAGGATCTCGATCGCCGGGTCGGGGTAGCGCGTACTCGGTGTCCACACGGGGGCCGTCTCCTCATGCGCTGTCCGATCGATCGCTTCGCGATGCGGAAAGCGGCTTCGCTCAATCGCCGCGCGGGCTGGTGAGACGGAACCCGGAAGTGATCTTCCGGAGTCCCTCTCACTCGGCCCGCATCGTCGCGGCCCCGGGCGCGAGGGGCAAGCCCGCGGCGGCCCCGCGGCCGCCCCGCTCCCCGAGCACCAGCCACACCACCAGCAGCGCCACGAGGTCGAAGACCGACAGGCAGGCGAAGAGCGGCTCGTAGCCGATCCGCGTGGCGACCTGCCCGATCAGCAGCGAGAACAGCGTCCCGCCGAGATAGCCCGCCATGCCGCCGAACCCGGTCGCGGTGGCGACGTCCTGCGGCGCGAACCGGTCCGTGACCACGGCGTAGAGCAGGCTCGACAGCATCTGATGCGCGAAGGCCCCCAGCGAGAACAGCGCGATCGCCGCGTAGGGGCTGGTGACGAGCCCGATCAGCCCCGGGCCGATCATGCAGACCGCGCCGATGCCGATGCCGGCGATGCGGGAATTCGGCAGCGAGATCCGGAAGCGGCCGGCCAGGAAGGGCGACAGGTAGCCGCTCGCCACGCAGCCGAGATCCGCCGCCAGGAAGGGCAGCCACGCGAACAGGGCGAACTGCTTGATGTCCATGCCCCGCGCCGAGATCATGTAGAGCGGGATCCAGTAGTTGAAGGTCTGCCACGCCGGCTCGGTCAGGAACCGGGCCGCCGCGATGCCCCAGAACGGCCGGGCGGTGAGCACCGCGCGGGCCGAGGGCCTGGGCAGGGCGGGCCGGGCCCCGATATGGGCGCGCTCGGCCTCGCTCAAGGAGGGGTGCTTGTCGGGATCCCGGTAGAGGACCCACCACAGGGCCGCGACGACGACCGACATCAGGCCGGTGACCACGAAGGCGGCCTGCCAGCCGAAGGTCAGGGACAGCCAGATCACCAGGGGCGGCGCGATCATGGCGCCGATGGAGGAGCCGGTGTTGAACCAGCCGGTGGCGATCGAGCGCTCCCGGGCCGGGAACCACAGCGTCGAGGTCTTCACGGCGGCCGGGATCGCCGCCCCCTCTCCCACCGCCAGCATGGCCCGGAAGCCCGCCATCGACAGCCAGCCGGTGGCGAGCCCGTGCAGGGCGCAGGCGACGCCCCAGATCAGCGCGAACAGGACGTAGCCGCCGCGCAGGCCGATCAGGTCGGTGAGGTAGCCGGCGACCGGCTGCATCAGCCCGTAGGTCACCTGGAAGGCCGCCACCACGTAGGAATACTGCTCGGTGGTGAAGCCGAGCTGATCCTTCAGCACCGGCGCCAGAACACCCAGCGCGTTGCGGTCGAGGTAGTTGACCACGGTGCCCGCGGCCACCAGCGCGAGAATGCCCCAGCGCAGCCTGCCGACCCTGCTCATGCGTTCCTCCCCGTTTCGCGGCGCGGTTGCTTGCCACCGGCGGCACCGCTCGTTATCAGTATCGATATCGATAATGCCGGGGGCTGACAAGGGAGGGAGGCCGTGTCGGAGGGTCCCTCGACACTCATCCAGGCGTTCCCGCGGGTGCGCCGTCACGCCCTGGTCGCGGATTGCCTGCGCCGGGCGATCATGCTCGGCGAGATCCCGCCCGGGGCCGCGCTCCTCGAACTCGAGCTCGCGGCGCGGTTCGGCTGCAGCCAGGGCCCGATCCGGGAGGCCCTGCTCCTGCTGCAGGAGGAGGGGCTGGTGCACCGTTCCGGCCATCGCGGGACGCGGGTCTCGGAGACGAGCCGGGAGGAGGCGGTCGAGATGCTGCGGCTGCGCCGGGACATGGAGTGCCGGGCCGCGCGGCGCGCCTTCGCGGGCCCGCCCGATCCGGGCCTGATCCCGGACCTGCGCGCCCAGCTCGACGCGATGGAGGCCGGCGCGCGCGAGGGTGACGCCTACAGGCTGGCGGAGGCCGACCGGGCCTTCCACCGGCGCCTGTTCGCGGCGGCACGGCTGCCGAGCCTGGAGCCGCTGCTGCTGCGTTGCCTGACCCACAACCATCGCTACAAGATGCTGCAGGGCCCCGTCCCGCCGGATCTCAGCCACACCGCGCGGCGCCACCTCGGCATCCTGGCGGCGGTGGAGCGGCGGGACGCGGCGGCGCTGGCGGCGGAACTCGCCCACCACGTGGCGACGATCCTGGACGGCGGACCCTCGCTCCTCGACGAGGCCGAGGCGCCCTGAGGATGAGGACGATGTCATGACCAGGATCGCACTTTCGGGCGCGGGCGGGCAGATCGGGCGCAGCCTGCGCCCGCACCTGCTGGCGGCCGGGCACGGCCTGCGCTCGGGCGCGGGCTTCGACGCCCTCGCTCCGCTGTCGCCGGAGGAGACCGTTGTCGGCGGGGACCTGCGCGACCCGGCCGCCGTGGACGCGCTCCTCGCGGGGACGGAGGTGCTGGTGCACATGGCGGGGACCAGCGTCGAGCGGCCCCTGCCGGAGATCATCGAGAACAACCTCGTGGCGCTCGCGGCGGTCTACGAGGGCGCGCGCCGCCACGGCTTGAGGCGGGTGGTCTTCGCGAGTTCGAACCACGCCTTCGGGATGCACCCGGTGACGGAGCGCCTCGACGCCGCGGCCCCGTTCCGGCCGGACGGGTTCTACGGCCTGAGCAAGGCCTGGGGCGAGGCCCTGGGCCGGATGTACTGGGACAAGCACGGCATCGAGGGCGTGGCCCTGCGCATCGGCAGCGCGCTCCCCCGCCCGACCGAGCCGCGCCACCTCTCGACGTGGCTCGGGCTCGACGACCTCGCCGCGCTGGTCCTGTGCGCCGCGACGGCGCCGGTCCCGGGCACTCTCGCCGTCTGGGGCGTGTCGGACAATGCCCGCAGCTACTGGGACAATGCGGCGGCGGCAGTCATCGGCTACCGGCCGCGCCAATCGGCGGATGCCTTCGCGGAGGAGATCCTGGCAGGCACCGACCCGCGGGACGCGGTGGCGCGCCGCTTCCAGGGCGGCAGCTTCGCAGGCATGGACTACACGCCGGAGGAGGCGCGGCCGGGGCGCGACGAGGCGTGAGGCGCGAGCGGCATGCCCCCCGCCCCCGCTGCGCACGGCTGTTCGGGACACGTGTGAGGCACGTCTCCCCTCTCCCGAGTGCACACAGCATAGGAAAACTTGTTCTGTATCAGAGGGATGATCGTTCCGATCGATCAGACGTCGAGCGGATCCGTCATCGCTCAGCCACACCCGCCGCGCGATCGCCAGCAGGGCATCGCAAGGCTCGATCGACGCCGATAGAGCTCGAGACCGATCGATTTCATCCAGTCAGGTGATCTTGAGCCACAGCTTCAAACCCGACTCATGGCAACAAACCCACCTCCTCATGCTGAGGTGCGACCGAAGGGAGCCTCTGGCGGGCCGCAGGCCCGCACGCACCCCAGAACAGCGTATCCAATACGCTCTTCTCTTGGATTGACGGCTGGGGGTGCTTCGAGGCTCCCTTCGGTCGCACCTCAGCATGAGGAGTGTTGTGTTTTCCAGCAGCGTTCAGCCGATGAGCCAGCTACAAAGATGTGTGCACACGGTCGCCTACTCGGGAGAGGGGATCCCGCGCGCGCTGGGCTGGCATCGTTGAGCGTCAAATCCGTGTTTCCCGAAGGCCGACGCGCATCCTCAGGAGCCCCGGCCTCTCACCAAACAGCCGTGCCCGCCGCCAGGGAAAGCTCAGACCGAACGGCGCCCTCCCCTCACCGGTTCACCGACTGCATCCCGGCCGCCGGGTAGCGCGTCCCGGCCGCGGCCCCGCTCGGCAGCGCCGCGGCGATGCGGGCGAGGTCGTCGGGGGTGAGCGTCACGTCGAGCGCCCCGAGATTCTCCTCCAGGTAGCGCCGCCGCTTCGTCCCCGGGATCGGCACGATGTGCTCGCCCTGGGCCAGCACCCAGGCCAGGGCCAGCTGCGCCGGGGTGCAGCCCTTCTCCCGCGCCATCGCGTCGATCTTCCCCACGAGGTCGAGGTTCTTGGAAAAGTTCTCGCCCTGGAAGCGCGGCGCGTTGCGGCGGTAATCGTCGGGCGCGAGGTCGTCGAAGGACCGGATCTGCCCGGTGAGGAAGCCGCGGCCGAGCGGGCTGTAGGGCACGAAGCCGATGCCGAGTTCCCGGCAGAGCGGCAGGAGTTCGTCCTCCGGCTCGCGGCTCCACAGGGAATACTCGGTCTGCAGCGCCGCGATCGGGTGCACCGCGTGGGCGCGCCGGATCGTGGCGGGCGCCGCCTCGGACAGGCCGAGGTGCTTCACCTTGCCGGCGCGCACCAGCTCCGCCATGGCGCCGACCGTGTCCTCGATCGGCACCTGCGGGTCGACCCGGTGCTGGTAGTAGAGGTCGATCACCTCGATCCCGAGGCGCTTGAGGCTCGCCTCGCAGGCCTGCCGCACGTAGTCCGGCCGGCCGCTGATGCCCTGGAAGCTGCCGTCGGCCCCGCGGACATTGCCGAACTTGGTGGCGACCACGATCCATTCCGAGCGCTCGCGCACCACGCGCCCGACCAGTTCCTCGTTGCGGCCGACCCCGTACATGTCCGCCGTGTCGAGGAAGGTCACCCCGAGATCGATGGCACGGTGGAGCGTGGCGACGGATTCGGCCTCGTCGCGGCCGGCATAGAACTCGGACATGCCCATGCAGCCGAGCCCGAGGGCGGAGACCTGCAGGCCGGAGGCGCCGAGCGTGCGCATCTTCATGGGTGTCACTCCGTGGTGGGGCGAGGGTGCGAGGGATCTGCGGCGGGCCGCGCCCGATTCAAGGATGATCCCCTCCCGAGACAGCGCGCCCGCCCCCGGATCCCATGGCCACCTACTTCACCGCCGACACGCATTTCGGCGACGTCCGCATCCTGCGCCAGCGGGGCCGCTACCCGACGATCGAGGCGCATGACGAGGCGCTGATCGCCAACTGGAACGCGGTGGTCGCCCCCGGCGACGAGGTCTGGCACCTCGGCGACTTCGCGGCGGGCGCCAGCCGCACCCGCTGCCGCGAGATCTTCGCCCGGCTCAACGGCATCAAGCGGCTCGTGCGCGGCAACCACGACACCAACCGCGTGCTCACCCTGCCCTGGGCCGATCCGCCGGTGGAGAGCGACCGGCTGAACCGGCCCGATGGCGCGGGCGCCGAGTGCCGCCTGTTCCTGGCCCACTACGCCCACCGGGCCTGGCCCGGCCTGTGGCGGGGCACCCGGCACCTCTACGGCCACACCCACGGCACGCTGCCCGACACGACCCGCTCCTGCGACGTCGGCGTCGACGCCTGGGACGACCGGCCGGTGGGCATCGACGCCGTCCTGTCCCGTCAGGGCGCCGCGACGCTGGTCCCCGAGGAGCTGCGGCGCGACGCCGCGCGCGGATCAACGTCCAACCATCAAGAGTGATGTCTTGAACATCACGGCTGCGGTATGGTAACGCTGCCGCAAGGATAGTCGCCGCATGATCACCGCCGCCCAGATGCGCGCCGCCCGGGCGCTCCTCGGCATCGACCAGCGCCAGCTCGCCGAGATGGCGGGCGTGTCGCTGCCGACGATCCAGCGGATGGAGGCGAGCGAGGGCAACGTGCGGGGCGTGGTCGACACGCTCACCAAGGTGGTCGAGGCGCTGGGCCGGGCCGGGATCGAGCTGATCGGCGACGACGCCGTCAGCCGCGAGGGCGGCCGGGGCGTCCGGCTCAAGCGCCCGGCGCCGGGCCGGCGCGAGGAGTGACGATCCGATGATGGCCGATGGCACGGCGGGCTTCGCCGACCTCTACACGCCCAAGCTGGTGACGGTGCTCAGCGAGCGCTACCGCCTCGCGGACCTGCGGGCGGACGCGGTGGCGGGCCTCACCGTGGCGATCGTGGCGCTGCCGCTCTCGATGGCGATCGCCATCGCGTCCGGGGTGACGCCCGACCGCGGCCTCACCGCGGCGATCATCGGCGGCTTCGTGGTCTCGGCGCTCGGCGGCAGCCGCTTCCAGATCGGCGGGCCGGCCGGCGCCTTCATCGTGCTCGTCGCCGCCACCGTCGAGGCGCACGGGGTGGCGGGGCTCATCACCGCGACCTTCCTGGCCGGGCTGATCCTGCTCGCCATCGGCCTGCTGCGCCTCGGCACCTTCATCAAGTACATCCCCTACCCGGTCACGGTCGGGTTCACGGCCGGCATCGCCGTCATCATCGCGGCGAGCCAGGTCAAGGACCTGCTCGGCCTCACGCTCGCCCGGGAGCCGGGGCCGATCGTCCCGAAACTCGCGGCCCTCGCCGCGGCGCTGCCGACGCTCAACGGCGCGGCCTTCCTCGTCGCCGGCCTCGGCCTCGCCCTGATCCTCGGCCTGCGGCGCCTGCGCCCGCACTGGCCCGGCTTCCTCATCGCGGTCGGGGCGACCTCGCTCCTCGCGTGGCTGCTCGGCCTGCCGGTCGAGACCATCGGCAGCCGCTTCGGCGGCATCCCGCAGATGCTGCCGGCCCCCGCCCTCCCGGACCTGTCGCCGGCGCGGGTCGTCGAGATGCTGCCCGCCGCGCTCTCCTTCGCGCTGCTCGGCGGGATCGAGAGCCTGCTCTCGGCGGTGGTGGCGGATTCAATGAGCGGCCGGCGGCACCGCTCCAACTGCGAACTCGTCGCGCAGGGGGCGGCGAACCTCGCCTCGGCCCTGTTCGGCGGGCTCTGCGTCACCGGGACGATCGCCCGCACCGCCACCAACGTGCGGGCGGGCGCCCGCGGGCCGGTCTCCGGCATGCTGCACGCGGTCTTCCTCCTCGCCTTCATGCTGGTCGCCGCGCCGCTCGCCCGCTTCATCCCCCTGCCCGCCCTGGCGGCGGTGCTCATCGTCGTCGCCTGGAACATGGCCGAGAAGCACGCGCTCCTCGTCCTGCTGCGCGCCTCGCGGGGGGATGCGCTGGTGGTGCTGGCGACCTTCCTCCTCGTGGTGTTCCGCGACCTTACCGAGGGCATCCTGGTCGGCTTCGCGCTCGGCGCCGTCCTGTTCCTGCACCGCATGGCGCAGGCGGTGGCGGTGGAGCACCGGCCGGCCCTCGTCGCCGAGGACGCCCCCGATGGCCTCCGGGAGCGGCTGCCCTACGACGCGGCCCTGGCCAGCGACCCGGACGTGGTCGTGTGCCGGATCTCCGGTGCCTTCTTCTTCGGAGCCACCGGCGCGGTGGGGGCCGCCCTCGACCGCATCGGCGAGCGGCCCCGCGCCATCGTGCTCGACCTTGCGGAGGTGGCGCTCCTCGACTCGTCGGGCGCCGCGACGATCGAGGGCTTCGTGCACAAGGCGTCGCGCCGGGGCGCGACGGTGATCGTGTCGGGGGCCGCCCCGGACGCCCGCCGGGTGCTCCTCGCCCACGGGTTGCGCCCGCCCGCGGTCGGGTTCCGGACGACCATCGACCAGGCCGTGGCCGCGGCCCGAGCCCCCGCCGACACCGCCCCGGCCCCCGAGGCGGGGCTCACCCCGGCAGGGCCGCGGCGATCGTGACGGAGGCGGGCGTCGTCGGCCGGCCGATCAGCCGGCCGAGCACCCGGCCCTCGTCGAACAGGGCGCCTCGGGCTGCCGCCGCGTCCGAGTCGGCGAGCAGCGCCGCCACCGGCTCGGGCAGCCCGGCCTGGAGCAGGGCGGTCCGGAACGCCGCCTCCGGCAGGTCCCGGTAGGCCACCGGCCGTCCGGATTGCCGGGCGATCTCGGCGGCGAAGGCGGCCAGCGTGTAGGATTCGTCGCCGGCGAGTTCGTAGGTCCCGGCCGGAGTCTCGGCCGTGAGGATCGCCGCCGCGGCCTCGGCGTAGTCGATCCGCGCCGCCGAGGCGATGCGCCCCTCCCCGGCTGCCCCGAGCAGGACGCCGTGCGCGAGGGCCGCCGGGATCGCGGCGGCGTAGTTCTCCGTGTACCAGCCGTTGCGCAGGATCGCGTGGGGCAGTCCGGATTCCGTCAGCGCCCGCTCGGTCTGCCGGTGCTCCTCGGCGAGGCCGAGCGGCGAGGTCGGGGCGCGCAGCACGCTCGTATAGGCGACGAACCCGACCCCCGCCTCCCGCGCGGCCGCGATCACCGCCCGGTGCTGCGGGACCCGCCGGCCGATCTCGCTCGACGAGATCAGCAGCAGCCGGTCGATCCCCGCCAGGGCCGGGGCCAGGGTCTCGGGGCGGTCGTAATCGACCTCCCGGACCTCCACGCCCCGCGCCCGCAGCCGCGCGCCCGCCTCGCCGTCGGGGCGGCGCAGGCCCGCGACGACGCCCTCGGGCGCGACCCGCGCCAGGAGGGCGTCGACGACGAGCGTGCCGAGCTGGCCGCTGGCACCCGTGACAAGGAGGCGGCCCGGAGAGAGTGTCGACATCGCTTCGTTCCTCGCGTGGTCTCTTCCTGATACGAGGTTCCTATGCGAGACCGGTTTGGAGCGGAAGGAGGCACTTTCATGGGACAGGGTGACGGCGAGGGAACCGCGTGAGCGCCCGGGCCAACCTCGCGCGGGCCTTCGCGAGCTGGCGGGACGCCGCCCTCGACCCCGCCTCCTGCCCGGTGCGGGACGTGCTCGACCGGGTCGGGGACAAGTGGTCGAGCCTGATCCTGATCGCGCTCGCGGGCGGGCCGCAGCGGTTCAGCGCGCTCGCCCGGGCGGTCCCGGATATCTCGAAGCGCATGCTGACCCAGACCCTGCGCGACCTGGAGCGCGACGGCTTCGTGACGCGGACCGTCTTCCCGACGAAGCCGCCGAGCGTGGCCTACGCGCTCGCGCCCCTCGGCGAGTCGCTGCTGGAGCCCCTCGCCGCCCTCGTCGCCTGGGCCGAGACCCGCCACGCCGCGATCCGCGACGCCCGCGCCCGGTTCGACGCGGGCGGGGGGTGAGTGCCTGTGCCGATCGGGAATCTGTGGCGAGAGCCCGACGCTTCCCCCGACCGCGATCCGCCCCGTCATTCCTGGAGCGGCGCCTGCGCGCAGGCCTGCGCGAGAACCGCGACCGGCACCCCGTGCCGGTTGGAGGTCTGCAGGATCGTCCCGACCAGATAGGGGCGCGCGGCGAGCCGCGTCGCGAGGTCGAGGGGATCGCCCGACCGGCCCAGGGCGACCGTCGCGGCGCGGCCCATCACCGCATCGACCACCGCGAAGGAATCCGCCAGCCGCAGCGCGTCGGCGAGCATCGTCCGGCATCGCGTGCCGGTGCGGGGATCATGCGCCGCGATGGCCAGCAGCGCCTCGGCCGGCAGGTCGCCGGAGAGCCACGCGGCGGTGACGAGGCCGTGCCGAGTGCGGTCGTGCTCGGTCACGTAGTAGTCGAGGTCGTGACAGAGCCCGACGACGTCCCAGAGGTCGGGATCGCCGTCGAACCCGCCGGCCAGCGACCGCATCAGGCATCCGACCACGCGGGAATGCGCCGCCCGCCCGCCATTCCGCAGGTGCTTCGCCACCAAGCCGTCGGCCTGCCTCATGGTCAGCATGCAGCCAAGTCTAGCGCCAGGCCTTCATGACGCAAGGGAGTTTAAGCGCCTTCCCAAAATATCGCGCGACCGCGCGGTCAGGGATGCAGGGCCAAGTCTTTCATCACCTTGTCGACGGCCTTGCGGTCGGCGTGGAGCGCGAGACCGACGAGGTCGAGGGCCTCCGTGGGCACCCGCGCCACGGCGGCGCGATTGGCCGCGTCGTTGCCGGTGGCGAAGAGGTCGTGGGTGTAGATGGCGCAGGGCAGGTCCCGCTCGCGGGCCCGCCGCAGCGCGCGGGTCAGGGCCTCGGCCCCCCCGGTGAAGATCAGGATCGGCTGGCGGATCAGCGGCCCGTAGACCGCCCCCGTGCCGTCCCGGTAGGGTTCGCCGGTGATGTCCGGATGGCTCCCGACGAGCCCGCCGGCCAGGAAGGCCGTGACGTTGAGCTTCTGCCAGGAGGCGAGGTCGTCGCGGACCGCGATGGCGATCTTGGTGTCGTAGCGCATGGACGAGGACCTAGCCCCCGCCCCGGGGAGGCGTCTTGAACGATCGTGCGGGCCTGGCCCGGCGGACTGGATCCGCACCGCCGCCGCCCCGGACGGGATCGAGCGAATCGAGGCCTTCTTCACCGGCCACGCCTACGACCCGCACCGGCACGATTGCTACGCGCTCGGCCTGACGGTCGCGGGCGTGCAGCGCTTCGACTACCGCGGGGCGGAGCAGAACAGCCTCACCGGCAACCTCATCGTGATCCACCCGGACGAAGTCCATAACGGCCGCTCGGGCGCCGCGACCGGCTTCCGTTACCGGATGGCCTACCTGCCGCCCCACCGCATCCGCGCCGCCCTCGGGACGCGGGCCGGCGGCCTGCCCTTCCTCGGCCGGGCCGTCCTCGACGACGCCCGGCTCCGGGCCGCCCTGGTGCCGCTGCTCGCGGATCTCGACCGGCCGCTCGACCCGCTGGAGGCCGACGGGGTCCTGGCGGCGATCGCCGATGCCCTCCTGGCGCAGGATCCCTCGGCGCGGCGGCGCGGCGATCCGGCCGGGATCACGGCCCGGATCGAGGCGGCCCGCGCGGTCCTCGACGCGGCGGGATCCTGCCCGGTCCGCTCGGAGGAGTTGGAGGCGCTGACCGGGCTCGACCGCTTCACGGTCGCCCGCCAGTTCCGCCACCGCTTCGGGACGAGCCCCTACCGCTACCTGACCCTCCGGCGCCTCGACCGCGCCCGGGTGCTGATCCGGTCGGGGACCGGGCTCGCGGAGGCCGCCGCGGAGGCCGGCTTCGCGGACCAGAGCCACATGACGCGGCTGTTCGCCCGCGCCTTCGGCCTCTCGCCGGGCCGCTGGCGCCGGATGCTGGCCGCGTCCCCGGAACGGACCGCCGCGGCTCTCCGTTGAGGGAGCCACGCCCTCCGGGGCGGCTCGTCCATCCAAGGAGACACCGCATGATGCGCGCCATCGTCGCTGCCAGCGCCCTCGCCCTCCTGGGCACCGCCGCCGTCGCGCAGACCGGCGCGACGAACCCGCGGACCGAGCCGCCCGGCCAGACGATGCAGGAATCCGGCAGCGCGAAGGGCACCACCGGCGCCTCCGGCTACACGCCCGGCCACGAGATGAAGACCACCGGCAGCGTCAAGGGCACCACCGGCGCCTCGGGCTACGCGCCGGGCCAGGACCCGGCCTCGTCGCGCAGCTCCGGCACCGGCCGCTGAGCGAGGGCGGTCCGGATCCCCCGGACCGCCCTCCCCGCCCCTACGGACGTCCGGGGAGCGTGAACGGCGCGTCCGCCTGGACAGGAAGCGGCTCGCGGAGACCGGACGCCCGCCGGGGCAACGAAAGGCCTGAACGAAATCGAATTGGTCTAAAGACAATTCGAAACTTGCGGCGGCACCTGACCCAGGGATCGCGTCCGATTTGCAACACACTTGGCAAATGCTGCCGACCTCAGAACGGTTCCAGTCCGGTGACGATATCGAGCGTTGATCGGTGCGCTACGGCAGATTAGCGACGGACATCCGACCCACCCACGGCGTCAGAGATCGGGGTCCCGCTTGCGTCCAGGTTCCGTCACCCGCCCCCGTGCGGGGCTGCTCCCGCTCCTCGCCGCCGCGGCGACCCTGACGGCCGGGCCGGCCCCGGCCCAGGAGGCTTCGGACACCATCGCCCTCGACACGATCGACGTCGCGGGCGCGCGGGGCGAGCGCGCGGACGGTCCCGTCGCGGGCTACCGGGCGCAGCGCAGCGCCACCGCGACCCGGACCGACACGCCCCTGCGCGACACGCCCCAGACCGTGAACGTCATTCCCCGCGAGGTGCTGGTCGACCGTCAGGACACGCGGCTCACGGACGCGCTGTTCAACGTCAGCAACGTGCAGCCGGCCGGCACCATCCAGGGCCGCAGCGAGACCTACAACATCCGCGGCTTCAACACCCAGACCTACGCGATCGACGGGGTGCTGCTGAACCAGGCCAGCAACTTCTACACGGTCGAGCGCGACCTCGCCGACATCGAGCGGGTCGAGGTGCTCAAAGGGCCCGCCTCGGTGCTCTACGGGCGGGGTGAGCCCGGGGGCCTCATCAACCTCGTCACCCGGCGGCCGACCCTGGAGCCCAGCGCGGAAGCGAGCGTGCAGGGCGGCAGCTTCGGCTTCCGGCGGGTGCAGGGCACGGTCTCCTCGGCGATCCCCACCGTCGAGGGGCTGGCCGGCCGCCTGAGCTTCGCGGCGCAGGGCGACCCGACCTTCCGCAACTTCGGCGACCGGGAGAATTCCCGCTTCTTCGTCGCCCCGTCTTTCACCTGGAACCCGGGCCCGGACACGCGGGTCACCTTCCTGGGCGAGTTCACCCGGACGGACAACCAGTACGACGAGGGCCTGATCGCCCGGTACGGGCGCGTGCCGCTGGACAACATCTCGCGGTTCTACGGCGAGCCGAATTCCCGCTACAACGGCACGGCCAATTTCGGCCTCCTGAAGGTCGAGCACGACGTCAACGAGCACCTGATGCTGCGCGAGGTGCTGAGCGCGCAGGGGGGCGGGTTCGACCAGTTCGCGGTCCGCGCCACCGGGCTGAACCGGACGCAGACCGTGGTGCAGCGCCGGGACAATGTCGGCCTCTCCTCCTACGCCTCCGTCGACAGCCAGACCGAGGTGGTGGCGAAGTTCGAGGCGTTCGGCCTGCGCCACACGGCCCTCGTCGGCATCGAGTACACGGACGGCTACCGGCACACCCTGACGACCCAGGGCAATATCGCCTCGGTCAGCTTCTTCAACCCGACCTTCGGGGCGGTGCCCGGCCCGGCCAATCAGCTCCAGGGCGACCTAAGGCAGAAGAACGCGCTGACCGGCCTCTACGCGCAGGACCAGATCGACCTCGGCTACGGGTTCCAGCTCCTGGCGGGGCTGCGCTACGACACCGGCAGCCAGTTCTACTTCAACCGCACCCCGTCCTCGCGCAGCATCCCGCCGGACCAGGAACTCTCCGGGACCTCGCCGCGGGTCGGGCTCGTCTACAGACCGGTCGATCCGCTCACGCTCTACGCGAGCTACGCGACCTCCTTCAAGCCGCAGACCGCCAACGTGCTGGGCGCCGTGAACCCGCCGCCCGAGACCGGCGAGCAGGTCGAGGCCGGCGCCCGCTACGACATCACCCCGGACCTCAGCCTCAGCGCCGCCGCCTTCCGGATCACCCGCAACAACGTGGCGGCCGATGACCCGATCAACATCAACTACAAGGTGATCACCGGGCAGCAGCGCTCCGACGGAGTCGAGGCGGACCTCGCCGGCACGATCCTGCCGGGCTGGCGGATCATCGGCGGGATCGGCTACCTCGACGCGCGGGTCACCCGCGACACCACCTACGCGGTCGGCGCCAAGCTCGTGGGCGTGCCGGCCTTCAGCGCCAGCGTCTGGACCACCTACGAGGTCCAGGAGGGGCCCTTGCGCGGGCTGGGCCTCGGCGCCGGCCTCACCCACGTGGGCCAGCGCACGGGCGACCTCCTCAACAGCTACAAGGTGGGTGCCTATACGCGCGTCGACGCGGCGATCTACTACGATGTCGACGCGCATTACCGGTTATCGCTGAACATGCGCAACCTGACGAACGCGCGCTACATCGAGCAGCCCTACAACCAGTACAACAACCTGCCGGGCGCGCCCTTCACGGTGCTCGCGACGCTGACGGCGCGGCTGTAGCGGCGTCCCCGAACAGGCCGGCCCCGGCGCCCAGGGCCTCGGCCAGCGCGGTGCGGGCGCGGCTGACGCGGCTCTTCACGGTCCCGACCTGGCAATCCATCAGGCGGGCGGCGGCCTCGTAGGTCAGGCCCTGCACGGCGACGAGGAGCAGCGCCTCCCGCTGCAGGGGCGGCAGCCGCCCGACCTGCTCCCAGACCTCCCGCAGGACGATCCCATCCTCCTGGTCCGGCAGGGCCACCATGCGCCCCGCCTGCTCGCCATCCGCGTCCTCCACCTCCCGGCGCCGCTTGCGGGCCGCCGTGTAGAACTGGTTGCGCAGGATGGTGAAGAGCCACGCCTTGAGGTTGGTGCCCGGCTCGAACCGGTGCTGGTTCTGCCACGCCCGCAGCAGCGTCTCCTGCACGAGGTCGTCGGCCTGGGGGACGGTCGCGGTGAGCGACAGGGCGAAGGCCCGCAGGCAGGGCAGCGCCGCCAAGAGCTCGTCGCGGAACGAGAAGGCCGGCCGGGCCGTCTCGAGCGCCGCGTCGAGCCGGTCGAGCAGGGCGATGAGCGGCGTGGGCTGCGGTTCGGCGAGGAGGGCGGCGTAGCAGGCGCGCAGATGCCGGCCGAGGTGCTCGCGCAGGAAGGGCGGCAGATCGGGCCGCCCGTCGAGGAGGCCGTCCGGCGCCAGCCCGATCACGACGGCCGGGGCGGCGTCGGCGCGATGCGGATCGGAGAGGGGGCCGAGGAGGTCGGGACGCACGCGGCTCTGCTCCAGGCATGAGGTCGGCCAAGCTGATGCGCAGGAATGCCGACCTCCCGAAAACCGTTCCCGCCCTTCTTTGAAAATTCTTATGGTCGGGAGAGCCGCGCCGGCCGGCGCCCCCGCCGCGAACAGATCATCCTTCCGACAGCATAGCGATCGCGAGGTTCACCTCCTCCCCGTCTTTTCCGGCGCATCATCGATATTTTGTGCGCAATATGATCGTTGACACTGGCGATCTACGGTGTGGAACTGGTCGTTGTGGTTGGCGTTTAGGAGCCGGTTGTTTTGGAGGAGATCAAAAGATGCGGACGACACTGATGGCTCTGACGCTCTGCGCGGCATTCGCCGGGGCCTCGACGGCGGCGCTCGCCGAGGAGACGACCGTGATCCACCGCGACGGCGCGGTCGTCGATCGCGGCACCACCGGCACCGTCGAGAAGAAGACCGTGACCCGGTCCTCGGACGGCCTCGGCTGCGGCTCGAAGACCGTCCACAAGGAGAACGACCTCGGCGAGTCCAAGACCGTCCACAAGGAAGGCTGCGACTGAGCCGGTCCCGGCGCCGACAGGCCCGCGCCTCGCGGTGGAGCGCACCGCTCCGCCGCGAAGCCTGGTGCCGCGCGCCGGCTGGCGGATCATGGGTCGACCGTGACGGGACCCCGGATCGGGGCCCCGGAACAAACCAGGGCGAGCGTGGTTCCTGGCCACTCACACTCGGAGGCCTCGATGCGTCTTCAACGTCTATTCCTGGCACTGATGCTGGTCTGCGGCCTCGGCGTCGCCGCGCGGCCGGCTCCCGCCGTCGCGGAGAGCGCGCCCGCGACCGCGGCCGCCCCGCCGACCGCCTGGACGGGCTGGCACCACGGCTGGGGTCACCGCGGCTGGCACGGGCGCCGCGTCGGCTGGTACGGCCGTCCGCACTGGCGCCACTACGGCTGGCACCGGCCCTACGCCTATCGCCGGGTCGCGTTCGTGCCCGCGCGCTACGGCTGGCACCGTCACCATTGGCGCCGCTACGGCTATTATCACCGCCCGTACTGGCACCGCCACTACGGCTGGCACCGCCACCATTGGCGGCATTACGGCTGGGGCCACCGCGGCTGGCGCCACGCCCGCTACTTCTACTGAGCGACCGCGCGCGGACGACGATGCGGCCGGATCCCCGAGGATCCGGCCGCATCGTCGTCGGGCCAGACGGCGCAGAGAGGATCAATCCTCGTCGTCGTCCCAATCGTGCGGGCGACGCTCGATCCGGCGCTCCTCGATGCGGATGCTCGGGCGCTCCTCGATGATCCGGCGCCGGACGACCACGCGGTCGCCATCGTCGTCGTCGTGCAGCGCGCGCACGCAGCCGTAGCCGACGCAGCTGCCCCCACCCCACTCGTAGGCCTGTGCGGTGCCGATCTGGGCCGTTCCGAACACGGCGACGGCCGCAGCAGCCCAGGCGAGAGATCTCATGGCTTCGCCTCCATCTTGGGAATGGGCGGACAACGGGGGCGAGGCGCCGATCGTTCCGGCCAGACCCTTCGCGAGGGTCAGGTCACGCCGGCCGGGGGCTTGAGCGTGGCGCCGATGCGCGAGGAGGCGATCACCGCCTGGGTGCGGCTCTCGACGCCGAGCTTCTGCAGGATCGCCGAGACGTGGGCCTTCACGGTGGCCTCGGAGACCGAGAGCTCGTAGGCGATCTGCTTGTTGAGCAGCCCCTCGGACAGCATCATCAGCACGCGCACCTGCTGGGGCGTCAGCGTCGCGAGGCGGCGCATCAGCGCGGCGGTCTCCTTGTCCTCGGAGGCGGAGAGCGCGATGTCGGGCGGGACCCAGCTGCCGCCGGCCAGCACCTGCCGGATGGCCCCGCCGATCGCGTCGATATCGAGGGATTTCGGGATGAATCCCGCGGCGCCGAAATCCAGCGCGCGGCGGATCACCACCGGATCCTCGGTGGCCGAGACGATCACCACCGGGATCGCCGGGTGCTGCGCGCGCAGGTAGATCAGCCCCGAGAAGCCCTGCACCCCCGGCATGGTGAGGTCGAGGAGCACGAGGTCGACGTCGTCGTCGCGGTCGAGGAGCGCCGTCAGGGCCTCGAGCCCGCTCGCCTCGACGATGCGGGCCGCCGGCAGGATCGTCCCGACCGCGCCGCGCAACGCGCCCCGGAAGAGCGGATGATCGTCGGCGACGACGATGGTGGTCTGGGAACTCAAGCGGTGCCTCCCGCCCCCGCCACGGGGTCGGCCCCGGTTTCAGGCGGCCGTTCTGTGAGACGACCTTAGGACGTCGCGGCGCCGGCGACAATTTCGGTTGCATGCGGAATTGACAGCCGTTTTCGCGACGCGGGCACACGATGGCGCACGGGCCGCATCGTCATCGCGCCAGTGACGCCGGCCGCCACCATCTTCCCCAGCGTAATTCAGGGCCGGACCTGTCCGGATTCTCGCCAGAATGCCCATATGGCGATCACTCGCCCCGCCAAAACGAAAATCGACGCGTCGTGGCTGCGGATCATTAAGACCTGCGCGGCAAAATACGCCGGCATGTCGATCGGGCGCTGAGATGCGGTCATTACGCAAGAGTTTGATGTCGCCGTCGGTGCGCATGCGCGTGGCGCTGATCAGTGCGGTGTTGGTTCTGGGCTTCGCGGCCGTCGGTGCGATGTCGGCAGCAGGGCGCACGGAGGTGGAGCGGACGCTCGCCGGCCAGCAGCGTTTCGCGGCGTTCGGGGACCGGGCGGTGCAGGTTCGGGCAGCCGTCGACGCCCTCAGGGTCGCCGCGCGCGACTGGATCAGCGGCCGTCTGCCGCATCAGGCCAAGCAGTACGATGCGGCCGGCGCCGCCCTGGCCGAGGCACACCGGGCGCTCGCCGAGGCCGGGGACGCCGCGGCTGGTGCCGACGAGATCGCCGCCCTGGACGGGCGGGTGCGGGCCCTGATCGCCGAGGGCGAGGCCCTGGCGGCACGCTACCGCGCCCTCGGCGAGACCGACGAGGAGGGGGCGCGCGGCACGCTGAGCCGGGCCGGGACGGCCCTCGAGGAGGCGGTGAAGCCCCTGGCGCTGGAGGGCGCGCCCGAGCCGCTGCGCCTGTGGGCCGCCACCCTCGGGATGCTGCGCGACGAGGCGCTGGTCCGCCACAACGCGAGCGACGACAGCGCCGTCGGTGCCTTCGAGGTCGAGAGCGGGCGCTTCTCCCGGGTGCTCGGCCGCCTCGACGACGAGGCCGCGCGGTCCGACCTCACGGCCGCGGCCGGGGCCTATCGCGAGGCCTTCGCGGCCTGGCTCGCCCAGGAGCGGCAGGCGGTGCTGGCCGGCGAGCACCTGATGGGACAGTTCGATCTGCTGGGGCCGATCCTGGACGGGCTCCTCGCCAAGGCCCGGGCCGGGGTCGAGGCGGCGGGAGAACGGCTGATCGCCTCGCAGGGGCGCAGCTTCGCCCTGATCCTGTGGGTGATGGCCGGCGCCCTGGCGGTCGGACTGACGCTGACGCTTCTCGTCGGCCGTTCGATCGCCCGGCCGCTCGCCGCGCTCCAGGCCGCGATGGAGGCCCTGGCGCGGGGCGATACCGGCGTGACGATTCCGCGCGTCGCGGCGCGGGACGAGATCGGCGCCATGGCCCGCACGGTCGAGGTCTTCCGCCGGAACGCCCAAGAGCGCGAGGCCCTCGCGGGCGAGCGCGAGCGGAGCACCGCCGAGGCGGCCCGGCGGGCGGAGGCGATCCACGCGGCGATCGCGTCCTTCGACGCCCCCGTCCGGCAGGCGCTCGGGGCGGTCGACGCCGCCGCGCGCGACCTCGCGGGGGCCTCGCGCACCCTCGAGCGCTCGGCCAACACGGTGACGCAGGAGGCCGGGATCGCCGGCCGGGCCTCGCGCCACACCTCCGACAGCGTCGCGACCGTGGCGAGCGCCGCCGAGGAACTCGACGCCTCGCTCGCGGAGGTCGCGGCCCGCACCAGCGCCGGCGAGGCGGTCTCGTCCCGCGCGGTCGCCGAGGTCGAGGCGGCGGCCGGACGGATGGCGGCGCTCGCGAGCGCGACGGCGACGATCGGCGCGGTGGCGGGGATGATCCGCGGCGTCGCGGCCCAGACGAACCTGCTGGCGCTCAACGCGACGATCGAGGCGGCCCGGGCCGGCGAGGCCGGTCGCGGCTTCGCCGTCGTGGCGGGCGAGGTGAAGGCCCTCGCCGAGCGCACCGCCCGCGCCACCGAGGAGATCGAGCGGCAGGTCGCGGGCGTGCGCGACGAGGCGCAGGGCGCCCTCGGGGCGCTGGAGCGGGTGCAGGGCACGGTGGAGGATGTCGCCCGCACAGTGGGCGCGGTGAGCACGATCGTCGGCCAGCAGACCGGTGCGGTGGCGGCGATCGCCCGCAGCGCCGGGGAGGTCGCCGGGCAGGCGCGCGCCGGTGCCGAGGCGATCCGGACGACCGAGGCCGTGGCGGGCGAGGCGCTCGCCGCAGCCGGATCGGTGGCGGGGCTCGCCGGGACCCTGGACGCCCAGGCCGCGGATCTCGGGCGCGAGATAGAGTGCTTCCTCACGGCCATGCGCGCGGCCTGAGCCGCCCACCGCCGGCGCGGGCCGTCAGCGCGGCGTGACCGGTCCCGGCAGCGCCCGCTCGGCCTCGCGCAGCAACTGCGCCTCGTTGCGCCGGACGGTGACGACGAGCCAGAGGCCGAGGCCGATCGCGGCCGCGAGCAGCGCGAGCCCGACGGGCCCGCTCACCGCCTCGATCCGCGTCCCGAACACGTAGCCGCCGACCCCGAACACGCTCGCCCACAGGATTCCGCCCGCCGCGTTGAACACGAGGAAGCGCGGCCAGGGCATCCCGGTCGCGCCCGCGAGCAGCGCCGCGAGCACGCGCAGGACCGCCACGAAGCGGCCGAAGAACACCACCGTCCCGCCGCGGCGCAGGAACAGGTACTGACCGAGCTTGATGCGGCCATGCGTGAGCCCGACGCGCGGGCCGTAGCGGATCAGCAGGGGCTGGCCGAGGCGCCGGCCGATCCAGAAGCCGCCGGTATCGCCGAGGATCGCCCCGCAGGACGCCGCCAGGACGATCTCCGTCAGCCCGAAGGCGCCGGTCGCTCCCGCGTAGACCGCCGCCGTGACGAGGAGGGTCTCGCCGGGGAGCGGCAGCCCCATGCTCTCGAGGCCGACCACCAGCGCGACGATCCACAGCCCGTGCTGGGCGATGAGGCCGGACAGGTCGCCGAGGAGGTGCTGCAGCATGGCGCCAGAACCACGGGGATGCGCGAGGGTTCCGGCCCGCTCACGCGCCCGAGAGGTGGAGCAGAACCTCCCGCCGGTGCTGCTGGTCCCGGTGCTCGATCAGGTAGATGCCCTGCCAGGTGCCGAGCCCGAGGCGCCGGTCGACCACCGGCACCGTGAGGCCGGTATCGGTCAGCATCGTGCGGATGTGGCCGGGCATGTCGTCCGGGCCCTCGTCCCGGTGCAGGTAGAACATCCGGCCCTGCGCGCGGTCGGGCAATTCGGGATCGGGCAGGGCCGCGCCGTGCCGGGGCGCCAGCCGGTCGAGGGCGGTGAGCAGGTCGATGCGCACGTCCGGATCGGCGTTCTCCTGGATCGTCAGCGAGGCCGAGGTGTGGCGGCAGAACAGGATCAGCAGCCCATGGCTGATCCCGCTGTCCTGCACGAAGCCCGTCACGTCGGGGGTGATCTCGGTGAAGCCCTGGCCGCCGGTCGTCACGCTCAACCGCCCGAGGACCTGACGGGTCACCGCACCCTCCGCGATCGTCTCGATCCGTCTCATCGCGCCACCTCCCGCCCCGGCATCACCTCGCGCTCGCCCCGCTCCAGGATCCGCTCCAGCGCCTCGATCCGGTCCGCCTCGGCGGGCGGCTTGTCCCAGCGGATCCGGCTGACCCTCGGGAAGCGCATCGCCACGCCCGATTTGTGCCGGGTCGAGCGCTGGATCCCCTCGAAGGCGATCTCCAGCACCAGCCCCTTGGTGAAACCATACTCTACCTCGCGCACCGGGCCGAAGCGCTTCACGGTGTTGTTGCGGACGTAGCGATCGAGCTTCGCCAGCTCCTCGTCGGTGAAGCCGTGATAGGCCTTGCCCACCGGCACCAGCTCGTCGCCGCCCTCCGGCGCCTCCCGCCAGACCCCGAACGTGTAGTCGGAGTAGAAGGAGGAGCGCTTCCCGTGCCCGCGCTGGGCGTACATCATCACCGCGTCAACCCGGTAGGGCTCGCGCTTCCACTTCCACCACGGTCCCTTGGGGCGGCCGGGCAGGTAGAGGCTGTCGCGGCGCTTGAGCATCACGCCCTCGATCGCCTCGGCATCCGCGCCGGCCCCGGCCCGGGCCGGGTCGGCCCGGATCGCGGTGAGGTCCTCCCAATCGGCGAAGGGAACGAGGGGCGAGAGGTCGATCCGGGCGTGGTCGAGCCCGGCCACGAAGGCTTCGAGCCGGGCGCGCCGCTCGGCGAAGGGCAGCGGGCGCAGGTCCTCGCCGTCGAGGCCGAGGAGGTCGTAGGCGCGCACATGGGCGGGGAAGTCCTGCAGGAGCTTGCCCGTCACCGCCTTCCGGTTCAGGCGCTGCTGCAGCACGTTGAAGCTCTGGACCCGGCCCTCGCGCAGGATCAGGAGTTCGCCGTCGAGGGCGCCGGTGAAGCCCACCACTTCGGCGAGATCCGGGAAGGCGCCGGAGATGTCCTCGCCCGTGCGCGAGTAGATCCGGGCGACCTGGGCGCCCGCCCGGTCGCGCCCGCCCACGAGTTGCACCCGGATCCCGTCCCACTTCCACTCGGCGCTGAAGGCCGCCGGGTCGAGCTTGGCGAAGTCGGTCTCCTCGTCGACCGGGTGGGAGAGCATCGGCGGCCGGAACGGAGCCGGGTCGAGGCTCTCGGGGCGCTCCGCCCTTCCCTCCACCCAGGCGAAGAGCGGCAGGTAGGGGGCTTTCAGCCCGTGCCAGACCTCCTCGACGGCGTCCGCCTTCACCCCGCCGAGGCTCGCCACCGCGGTCTTGGCGAGGCGGGCCGAGACGCCGACCCGCAATTCGCCCGTGATGAGCTTGATGAGCGCCCAGCGGCCGGTCTCGTCGAGGACGTCGAGCCAGGCGGCGATCCGGGCCGGCAATTCGCCCTTGCCGATGGTGGCGAGCGCCTCGACCACCTCGCCGAGCGTCGGCACATGAGGCGGGGGGTTGTTGTGGCCGAGGCCGCCGGGCTCCGCCGCCGCGGGCGCCGGCCAGATCAGGGCCGTCGTCTCGGCGAGGTCGCCGACATAATGGTAGGACATCCGGAACAGCACCGGATCGACCCGCTCCTCCACGAGGCCGCGGATCAGGTTGGGCTTGGCCTCCCGGAAGCTCAGCGCCCCCGTCATGGCGGCAAGCGCGTAGCCGCGCTCGGGATCCGGCGTGTGGGCGAAGAAGTCCTGCAGCAGCCGCAGCTTGGCGTTCCGGCGGGGCTCGTAGCCGAGCCGGTCGAGAAGGTGGGCGAAGGCGTTCACGCGGCGCTCTCCGGGGCCGGCTGTGCCTCGTCCGGGAGGGCCTCGGCCTCGCCCTCGTCGCCGTAGCCCAGCATGTGCAGGGGCCGGGCGGCGATCCCGCGGGTCGCGCACCAGTGGACCAGCGCGTCCTCCTGGCCGTGGGTGACCCAGACCTCGCCGGCCCCGGTCTCCGCGATGGTGCGGCAGAGGTCGTCCCAATCGGAATGGTCGGAGATCACGAGCGGCAGCTCCACACCCTTCTGGCGCGCCCGCGCCCGCACCCGCATCCAGCCCGACGCGAAGGCGGTGACCGGGTCCGGGAACTTGCGCGACCACAGGTCCTGGATGGCCGAGGGCGGGCAGAGCACGATCGCGCCGCCGAGCTTCGGCCGGTCGGCGGCGGCCACCTTCGGGGTCTCGCCGAGGGGAACGCCCTCGCGCTTGTAGAGGTCGGTGAGCTTCTCCATCGCCCCGTGCAGGTGGATCGGCGCGTCGTAGCCGGCCTCGCGCAGTAGGGCCATCACGCGCTGCGCCTTGCCGAGGCTGTAGGCGCCCACGATGTGCGTGCGCTCGGGGAAGAGCCGCACGGAATCGAGGAGCCGGCCGACCTCGCCGGCCGCCTCCGGGTGGCGGAAGACCGGCAGGCCGAAGGTCGCCTCGGTGATGAAGACGTCGCAGGGCACGAGTTCGAAGGGCAGGCAGGTCGGGTCGCGGGCGCGCTTGTAGTCGCCCGACACGACGATGCGCCGCCCGCGCGCCTCGATCACGATCTGGGCGGAGCCGAGCACGTGGCCGGCGGGCACGAAGCGCACCCGGACCTCGCCGAGGCGGATCTCCTCCCCGAGCCGCGCCTCCTGGCGGGCGCCGCAGAACTCCTCGCCGTAGCGCACCGCCATGATGCGCAGGGTCTCGGGCGTGGCGAGGACGCGGCCGTGGCCGGAGCGGGCGTGGTCCGAGTGGCCGTGGGTGATCAGCGCCCGGGGCACGGGCCGGACGGGATCGACGTGGAAGTCGCCGAGCGGGCAGTAGAGGCCCTCGCGGGTGAGGGTGAGGATGTCGTCGCTCTTCGCCATGCTGGTCCGGGATCGGCGGGCCACCGTATATAGGCGCGCTCCGCCCCGTGTCCGGCCCGATCATGACCCTCCGCTCCTCCGGCGACCTCCTCGCCGACCGCCGCTACGTCTGGGCCGAGGCCGCGCTCGCGGAGGGCGATGCCGCCGCGGCCGCCGACCTCGCCGAGCAGGTGCTGGCGCTGGTGCCCGCCTATGTCCCGGCCTGGTTCCTGCTCGGCTGCGCCCGGGAGATCCTGGGCGCCGAGGATCCGGCGTCCCGCGCGGAGGCCCGGCGCGCCTTCGCCCGGGCGCTCGACCTGGACCCCGACGACGCGCTGGGCGCGCGGCTGCGCCTCGCCCGGCTGGAGCCCGGGGCGGGCGGAGCGGATCTCTCGCCGGCCTACGTGCGAGCCCTGTTCGACGGCTATGCGGGCCGCTTCGACCGCCACCTCGTGGACGGGCTCGGCTACCGCGCCCCGGCGCTGCTGCGCGCGGCGCTGATCGCGAGCGGCCACCCCCTCCCCTTCCGGCACGCCCTCGACCTCGGCTGCGGCACCGGCCTCGCCGCCCGCGCCCTCGACGACATCGTGGGGACGATCGAGGGCGTCGACCTCTCTCCCGGCATGCTCGCCGAGGCGCGGAAGCTCGGCCGCTACGCCGCCCTGCACGAGGGCGACCTCACCGGCTTCCTCGCCGGGCAGCCGGAGGCCAGCGCCGACCTCGTGCTCGCGGCGGACGTCTTCGTGTATGTCCGCGACCTCGGGCCGGTCTTCGCGCAGGCCGGCCGGGTGCTGGCGCCGGACGGGCTCTTCGCCTTCACGCTCCAGGCCCATGCGGGCGACGGCGCGGTGCTCGGCGAGGACGGGCGCTACGCCCATGCCGAGGCGCTGGTGCGGGAGGAGGCCGCGGCCGCCGGCCTCGCGGTGCTGCGGCTGGAGCCGGCCTCGACCCGCCGCGAGCGCGGAGCCGACGTGCCGGGCTGGCTCGCGGTGCTGGGGCGCGAGTGAGGCAGCTCGCGGGATGCTGGCTCCACGGCTCCCCTCTTTCCCGGACGACTGGAGCGCCAGCGGAAGGAGATCCGGGAACCAGCGCAAGGACTCGCTGCGAAGCGGCTCCGCTTTCCAGACAGAGTGCTGACAAGCGGTCGCTCCGCGACTTCTTGCGCTGGTTTCTGGATCTCCTTCCACTGCGTTTCAGTCGTCCGGAAAAGGGAAAGTGGACGTCGGACCGCCCTCACGCTCCCGGCCGCCCTCTCCGGCGTCGGGCCAATCCCGCCTCGACGCGCCCCGGGGGGCCGGGGTAGAACCCGCCCGCACCCGATTCCCCGCAGGAGGCCCCATGTCGGAGACGACGCCGTTTCGCCGCGTCCTCGTGAAACTCTCCGGCGAGGCCCTGCAGGCCCCGGACGGCTACTGGCTGCACCCGCCGACGCTCGCCGGCCTCGCGGAGGACATCGCGCGCACGCTGCGGGCCGGCATCCAGGTCGCCCTCGTGGTGGGCGGCGGCAACGTGATCCGGGGCGCCCGGGTCTCGGCGGCGGGCTGGATCGACCGGGCGACCGGGGATTCGCTCGGCATGATCGCCACCGTGATGAACTCCCTCGCCCTGGAGACGGCGCTCAACGCCGCGGGCGTCACCGCCCGCACCATGTCGGCGGTGTCGATGCCCACGATCTGCGAGACCTACGCGCGCCAGCCCGCGCTCCACCACCTCGACAAGGGGCAGGTCGTGCTGCTCGCGGGCGGCACCGGCAACCCCTACTTCACCACCGACACCGCCGCGGTGCTGCGCGCCGCCGAGTTGAAATGCGACGCGGTGCTCAAGGCCACCCAGGTCGACGGCGTCTACTCGGCCGACCCGAAGCTCGACCCGGAGGCGCAGCGCTACGACCGCCTCACCCACGACGAGGCGATCGCCCGCGACCTCAAGGTGATGGACACCGCCGCCTTCGCGCTCGCCCGCGAGAGCCGGCTCTCCCTGGTGGTCGGCTCCGTCCACGCCCCGAGTTCGGTCACCGACATCCTGACCGGGCGGGCGCGCGCGACCCACGTGGTGCCCTGAAACGATCGACCGCGGAGCCATTTGCGGCAGGTCGGGTTTTGGTCCATTGAAGCCGGCACGCGGGGCGGGCGCTGCGGCGCCGCGCCCCGGACGCAGGCTCCGTCCCGGGAAGTGCAGGAATGGCCACCCCCACCTTCGACCTCGCCGACATCAAGCGCCGCATGCAGGGTGCGGTGAACGCGCTCAAGCACGACCTCGGCTCCCTGCGCACCGGGCGGGCGAGCCCCAGCCTGCTCGACCCCATCCAGGTCGACGCCTACGGCGCCGCGATGCCGATGACCCAGGTCGCGACGATCAGCGTGCCCGAGCCCCGGCTGCTCAGCGTCGCCGTGTGGGACCGCGGCATGGTGGCGGCCGTCGAGAAGGCGATCCGCGAATCCGACCTCGGCCTCAACCCGATGACCGAGGGCCAGACCATCCGGCTGCGCATCCCCGAGATGAACGAGCAGCGCCGCAAGGAGATGGTCAAGGTCGCGCACAAATACGCCGAGGAGGCGCGCGTCGCCGTCCGGCACGTGCGCCGGGACGGGCTCGACCTGCTGAAGAAGCTGGAGAAGGACGGCGCCATCAGTCAGGATGACGAGAAGCGCCAGGCGGACCAGGTGCAGAAGGTCACGGACCAGCACATCGCGGAGGTCGACCAGACCCTGGCCACCAAGGAGAAGGAGATCATGCAGGTCTGAGGCGCATTTTCCGGCGAAGCGAAGCGCAATTCGTCGTAGAGAATGCGAGCTGGGACGACCCGGTACCGCCCCAGGGCGGTTGCGCTCCGGGACCGGCGTGGATCTTCGGCGAGGCGCGCGGGCCGCGGCGGCCCGGGCGGCAGGTTGGGGCGGGGATGGCGGGCGACGGCAAGACGGCACTCCTCGCGGGCGCGGACCCCGCCGCGTCCCCCCGGCGCGACGTGCCCGCGCACGTCGCCATCATCATGGACGGCAACGGCCGCTGGGCCGCCCGCCGCGGCCTGCCCCGGGCCGAGGGCCACCGCCGCGGCGTCGAGGCGGTGCGCCGGGCGGTGCGCGCGGCGATCGACCTCGGCATCGCCTACCTGACCGTCTACAGCTTCTCCTCGGAGAACTGGCGCCGGCCGCCGGCCGAGGTCGCCGACCTGATGGGCCTGCTGAAGCTCTTCGTGCGGCGCGACCTCGCCGACCTGCACGCGAACGGCGTGCGGGTGCGGATCATCGGCGCCCGGGAGGGCCTGCCGGAGGACATCGCCGCCCTGCTGCGCGAGGCGGAGGAGCGCACGGCCCGCAACACCCGGCTGACCCTGGTGGTCGCCTTCAATTACGGCGGCCGGCAGGAGATCGTCCGGGCCGTCCAGCACCTCGCCCGCGAGGTCGCGGCCGGGCGCCTCGCGCCGGAGGCCATCGACCTCGACGCGGTGGCGGGCGCCCTCGACACGCGGGGGATCCCGGATCCGGACCTCGTGATCCGCACCTCGGGCGAGCAGCGGGTGTCGAACTTCCTCACCTGGCAGACCGCCTACGCGGAATTCGTGTTCCTCCCCGACCTCTGGCCGGATTTCGACCACGCCGCCTTCGCGGCGGCGATCGGCGAGTATCAGGGCCGCGAGCGCCGCTTCGGCGGCCTCAGCGCGAAGGCCGGCTGATGGCCGCCTCCGGCGACGCCCCGCCCGGGCGCGCGGATCCGGCCCGCGTCCCCTGGCCGGCGAGCGAACTCGGCCTGCGCACGGTGTCGGGAGTGGCGCTCGGCCTGCTGGTGCTGGCCGCGACGCTCACCGGCGGCTGGTTCTTCGCCGCGATCTGGCTGGCGGCCGGCCTCGCTATCGTGGGCGAGTGGCTCGCCATCACCCGCACCGGCCCCCGCCGGATCCTCCTCGCCGCGGGCGGGCTCGTCCTCGCGGGCCTCGTCGCCGGGATGCGGCTCGGGGCACCCGGCCCCTGGCTCCTCGCCGGCGCCGCGGCCGGGGCGGGCCTCCTCGCCCTCGCGGCGCGGCCCCGGACGGGCCGGCTGTGGGCGCCCCTGAGCCTCGCCTGCGCCGCCGTGGTGGCGCTGGTCCCGGTGCTCCTGCGCGACGATCCGCGCATCGGCGTCGCCGGCCCGCTCTGGCTGTTCGGGGTGGTCTGGACCACCGACATCGCCGCCTATTTCACCGGCCGCGCCCTCGGCGGCCCCAAGCTGTGGCCGGCGGTGAGCCCGAAGAAGACGTGGTCGGGCTTCTGCGGCGGCCTCGCGGGGGCGACCCTGGTCGGAGGCGCCATCGCGGCCGGGGCCGGCCATCTCGGCGCGCGGGCGGGCCTGCCCCTCGCCCCCGCCCTGCTGCTCTCCGCCCTCGGCTCGGTGCTGAGCCAGGGCGGCGACCTCGCCGAATCCGCCCTCAAGCGGGCTTACGGCGCCAAGGATTCCGGCCGCCTGATCCCCGGCCACGGCGGCGTCATGGACCGGCTCGACGGCTTCTTCGCCGTGGCGCTCCTCGCCGGGATCATGCTGGCGGCGCCGCTCGGCTGAGCGGACACCGCCCGAGCCTCACGCCGCCTGGATCTCGGCGAGGAAACCGTCCACCTCCTGCTTCACCGTGAGCGACTGCGTGGCGAGTTCGGCGGCGGCCGACTGCACCTGCGCGGCCGCGTTGCCGGTCTCCGCCGCGGAGGCCAGCACCCGGCCGGCATGGGCGGAGAGGTCCTGCGTCCCTTGCGCCGCCTCCCCGGCGTTGCGGGAGATCTCGTTCGTCGCGGCCGTCTGCTCCACCACCGTCGTCGCGATGCTGCCGGTGATCGCGTTGATGGACGCGACGGTGTCGCCGATCTGCCGGATGGCCCCGACAGCCTGCTGGGTCGCCCCCTGGATCGCCGCGATCTGCGCGCCGATCTCCTCGGTGGCCCGGCCGGTCTGGCCGGCGAGTTCCTTGACCTCGGCGGCGACGACCGCGAAGCCGCGCCCCGCCTCGCCGGCGCGGGCCGCCTCGATCGTGGCGTTGAGCGCCAGCAGGTTCGTCTGCGCGGCGATCGAGGAGATCATCGTCACCGCCGCGCCGATCCGCTCGGCCGCCCCGCTGAGCGCGTCCATCGCCGCGTTGCTCGACTGCGCCTCGCGGGCGGCCGCGGCCGCCACCTCGTTGGAGCGCAGCACCTGCCGCTCGATCTCCTGGAGGGAGGACACCATCTCCTCGGCGGCGGCGGCCACCATGCGGACATTCGCCGCGGTCTGCTCGGCGGCGGCGCTCGACGCCGCGGCCTGGGCGTTCGTGCCCTCGGCCACCCCCGTCATGGTGCGGGCGGTGGCGTCGAGCTCGGTCGCCGCCGAGGACACGATCCCCAGGGCCCCGGCCACGCGCTGCTGGAAACCGCGGACCAGCGCGTCGACGCGGTCCGCACGGCGCTGGCGGGCGGATTGCTCCTCGACCTGCGCCGCCTCCAGGGCGATGCGATCGAGGGCATTGCGGCGGAACACCTCCACGGCCTGCGCCATCTGCCCGATCTCGTCGGCGGTGCCCTGTCCGGGGATCTCGACGGCGGTGTCGCCCGCCGCCAGCCGCCGCATCGCCGCCGTCATCCCGGCGACGGGGCGGATGATGCTGCGGGCGATCAGGGCGGCCAGGACCCCGCCCAGGACGACGGCGAGCGCGATCATGATCGCCTGGGTGAGGCGCACCCGGCGCACCATCGCGTCGGTCTCCGCGCCGGTGGCCTCGATGGCGGCGCCGATCCGGCCCTGGGCCTGGACCGCGCCCTCGGAAATCGCCGCCACCGCGGGCGCGATGCCGGTCTCGAAGGCCGCCCGCACCTCGGCGAGGGCCGCGGCCGTGGCCTTGAAGGCGGCCGTGTAGGCGTCGAGCGCCTGCGCGGCGGCCGCGATCGGCGCCGCGAACTGTCCCTCGGGATCGGTGCGGCGCAGCCCTTCGAGCGCGGCATTCGCCGCGTCGGCATTCGCCTGGAAGGTGGCGGGTCCCTTCGGGTCGAGGGTCGCGAGGAAGCGCCAGTTCGCCACCCGGGTCAGCAGCACGGCATTCCCGACCGCCGTGCCCTGCGTCACCTGCCGGGCCGTGCCGTCGGCCTTCACGGCGGTGAGGAGCGCCTCGGTGCGCCGCGTGAGCTCGTCGCCCCCGCCGAACAGCGTGGCCTTCCCGGCCAGCACCGCCGCGCCGGCCGCGCCGAGCCGCTCCACGGCGGCCTTCGCGGTCTGGGCGCCGTCGCGGATCCGGCGATAGATTTGGCGCCGCTCCTCCGAGGGCGACTCGTCGATCATCTCCTGGCCCATTCGCTCCAGGGTGCGGCGGCCCTCCTCGACCTGCACAAGGGTCTCGGGGCTCGGCATCAGGCGGTAGGCTTCGGCCTGGCCCGCGAGGCGCGCGGCGATCGCGTTGGCGTCGAAGACCTTGCGGGCCCGCGTCTCGAGGCTCTGGCGCGCCTCGTACTGCGCCAGGATCGCCGCCTGCCGCTGCATCGAGAAGCCGCCGATCCCGCCGGCGAGGAGCACCAGCAGGCCGAACCCGACATAAAGGCGAGCGCGAATTCCAATCGTCACGTCCGATGCCCCCATTCACGTAGCGTCATGATGAATGATGGAAATGATTAAGGGGGTGTGAATGATCTTCGGATGAGACGAATTCTAGGGCAGATGACCCAGGGCGACGCGGCGTCCTGGCGGACGGTCGGACGGTCCCCGGATCGATCCTCTCATCCAGGCCAACCTTGGCCGGAGAGGCTTCGGTGGCCGCGGCGGGGGCTGCGCCGCGGCCGGGCGGTGCGAAAGCGAACGGATTGCCGATCGCCCCCGCGGTTGGATATGGGTGGGCCGATCCGCCGGACCGCGGCCTTCCCCTCGCCGTTCCGGGCGGACCAACGAGGATCTTCGACCTTGACGTGCACCGTCACCGTGCTCGGGGCGACCGGCTCCATCGGCCGCTCCACTGCCGACCTCCTCGACCAGCACCGCGACCGCTTCCGCGTCGCCGCCGTGGCGGGGGGGAGGGACGCCGCGGCGCTGGCGCGCGTCGCCCGCGACCTCGGCGCCTCGTTCGCGGCGCTGGCCGATCCCGAGGGCGGGCCGGCCCTGCGCGACGCGCTCGGCGGCAGCGGCATCGCCTGCGGGGCGGGGCCGGAGGCGGTCATCGAGGCCGCGAGCCGGGAGGCCGACCTCGTGGTGGCGGCGGTGAGCGGCGCGGCCGGGCTCTCCCCCACCCACGCGGCGATCCGGCTCGGGCGCACGGTGGCGCTCGCCAACAAGGAGAGCCTCGTCTGCGCGGGCGACGCCTTCATGCGCGACGCGGAGCGCCACGGCGCCCGCATCCTGCCGATGGATTCCGAGCACAACGCCCTCGCGCAGGCGATCGGCGACGGCAAGGTCGCGGACATCACCCGCATGACCATCACGGCGTCGGGCGGGCCGTTCCGCACGGCGGAGCGCCAGCGCATCGGCGCGGCGACCGCCGCGGAGGCCGCCGCCCACCCGACCTGGTCGATGGGGATGAAGATCAACATCGATTCCGCGACCCTGATGAACAAGGGCCTGGAGCTGATCGAGGCCCACCACCTCTTCTCGATCGAGGCGGAGCGCCTCGACGTGGTGGTGCACCCGCAATCGATCATCCACGGCCTCGTGACCTGGCGGGACGGGGCGGTGACGGCCGGGCTCGCCATGCCCGACATGCGGGTGCCGATCGCCCATTGCCTGGGCCTCGGCGAGCGCCTGAGCGTGGCGCGCGGGCGCCCCCTCGACCTCGCGGCGACCGGCAGCCTGACCTTCGAGCGCCCGGACGAGGAGCGCTTCCCCTGCCTGCGCATCGCCAGGGCCGCGCTCGCCGCGGGCGGCGCCCAGCCCACCGTGATGAACGCCGCCAACGAGATCGCGGTGGCGGCCTTCATCGCCGGGCGGATCGGCTTCTACGACATCGCCGACCTCGTCGAGCGGGCCTGCGAGACCTTCGCGGCCCGGTTCCGCGCCGCCCCGGCCGACGTCGCCGAGGCGCTGGCGATCGACGACGAGGTCCGGCGCTGGAGCGAGGCGGCGCTGGCCGCCTGAACGCCCCCACCCGCCTCGCGGCGCAATCGCGCGCTGGGCAGGCAACCCCGGCCGCGGTATGGTGGCCGGATGGCGCCGCGGCCCGCCTCCGGCCGCGGCACCCCGAAGAGGAACCGGCGGCGTCGCCGGAACGGGCCGACATGACCTTTCTCAACGCCGTGACGGAAACGACCGGCAGCCTTCTCTACATCGTGCCGTCGTTCCTGTTCGTGCTGACCGTCGTGGTCTTCATCCACGAGCTCGGCCACTTCCTGGTCGGCCGCTGGTGCGGCGTCGGGGTGACGAGCTTCTCGATCGGGTTCGGGCCGGAGCTGTTCGGCTTCAACGACCGGCGGGGCACCCGCTGGAAGCTGTCGGCGATCCCGCTCGGCGGCTACGTGAAGTTCGTGGGCGACCAGAACGGCGCCAGCGTGCCGGATCCCGCCAGCCTCGCGCGGATGAGCGCGGCCGAGCGCGCCGTCAGCTTCCACACCCAGCCGGTCTGGAAGCGCATCGCCATCGTGGCGGCCGGACCGATCGCCAACTTCCTGCTCGCCATCCTGGTCTTCGCGGGCTCGATCTACGCGCTGGGCCGCATGGAGGTCACGCCCCTCGTCTCCGCGGTGCAGCCGGGCAGCGCCGCCGAGCGGGCGGGGTTCCAGGTCGGCGACGTGGTCCAGGCCATCGACGGGCGCCGCGTGACGCATTTCGCCGACATGCAGCGGATCGTCTCGTCGAGCGGCGGCGAGACGCTCACGGTGACGGTGGAGCGCGGGGGCGTGCGCACCACGCTCTCCGCCGTGCCCGACACCGTGCAGGAGAAGACGCCCTTCGGCATGCACCGGCTCGGGCGCCTCGGCATCCAGGGCCCCCGCGACGCCGCCGACGTGAAGCTCGTCCATTACGGCCTCGCGGACTCGCTCCGGATCGGCACCTCCGAGACCTACTACGTGGTCGAGCGCACCTTCGACTACATCGGAAAGCTGATCACCGGCCGCGAATCCGCCGACCAGCTCTCCGGGCCGATGGGCATCGCCCGCGTCTCGGGACAGGCCGCCAAGGCCGGCGGGCTCTCCGCGGTGATCGGCCTCGTGGCGGTGCTGTCGGTGTCGATCGGGCTCATCAACCTGTTCCCGGTGCCGCTCCTCGACGGCGGGCACCTCCTGTTCTACGCGATCGAGATCCTGCGCGGCCGGCCCCTGAGCGAGCGCGCCCAGGAGATCGGCTTCCGGATCGGGCTCGCGCTCGTCCTGATGCTGATGCTGTTCGCGACCTGGAACGACATCGTCCAGATCGGCGCGTCCTGGACCCGCGGCACCTGACGGGGCCGGCGGGACCGGGCCGTCGCGGCAGGCGCCGATTGCGCGCAATTCGAACGATCACCTTCAGACTTTCCCCAGGGATTCGGCCTTAGATTCGGCGGGTTCGGAGACCCTGTTGCGCGTCCCGAACTGGGCCGCGGCGTCGGCACGCGCCTTCAGCGCTCGCTCACCCTGCTCGGCGAAAGCTCCCGGCCCTCCCGTGACAGGAAGGCCACGTCCCCCCAAAATCCCGGCCAGCTGCGAGCTTGGCGTTTGCTTCGCAGGGGATTCTCAGTAGAAGCGGGCGAGGACCAGACGGCCCCTGCCCTCTCACGAGGGTCGGGACTCCGCGGGTGCGAACCCGGACCGATAAGAATGAGACGGGCCATTTGATGATGTCGATGACGGGGAAGCGCGCGCGCGTGTCGGCCACTGGCGCCATCGTGATGGTCGCCGGTTTGGCCGCGGGCAGCGCCCAGGCGCAGCAGGTCGTCGTGCAGGGCAGCAGCCGCGTCGATCCCGACACGGTGCGGTCCTACGTGGTCGGCGTCTCGCCCGAAGAGGCGCGAAAGAACCTGATCGCGAGCGGGATGTTCTCCGACGCCCGCGTCTCGCGGAGCGGTGACCGCATCGTCGTGACCGTGCGGGAGAACAACACGATCAACCGGGTGGTCTTCGAGGGCAACAAGAAGGTCGAGAAGTCGACCCTCGAGAGCATCGTCGAGGCCAAGTCCCGGGGCGGCTTCAACCCGGCCGTCGTCCAGGCCGATGTCGAGCGCATCCGCGAGGTCTACCGCCGCGCCGGCCGCGGACTGGCCAAGGTCAGCTATCGCACGGTCGACCTGCCGAACGGCACCATCGACGTCGTTTACCAGATCGACGAGGGCGACAAGACCGGCATCAAGGAGATCCACTTCGTTGGCAACGAGGCCTACTCCGAGGGTCGTCTGAAGGACCTGATGACCTCGACGGAGATGAACCTCCTGAGCTTCATCAAGACCTCGGACGTCTACGACCCCGACCGGATCGCCAACGACCTCGACCTCGTCCGCCGCTACTACCTGAAGAACGGTTACGCGGATTTCCGGGTCGTCTCCGCGGATTCCCGCTTCGATGAGGCCGCCGGCGGCTGGATCATCACCGTCACGGTCGAGGAGGGTCGCCAGTACCGCGTCGGCGCCGTGGCGATCGACTCGCGCCTGGGCGGCGTCGACGGCACCGCCCTGCGCGGCGAGGTCCGCACTGAGGTCGGCGACGTCTACAACGCCGAGGACGTGGAGAAGACCCTGACCGGCGTGACCACCGAGGTGGCGCGCCGCGGCTATCCCTTCGCGCAGGTCCGCCCGACCGGCGAGCGCGACCGCGCCTCGGGCACCGTGGCACTCGGCTTCGTGGTCGAGGACGGCCCGCGGGTCTACGTCGAGCGCATCAACGTGCGCGGCAATTCCCGCACCCGCGACTACGTGGTGCGGCGCGAGCTCGATTTCGGCGAGGGCGACGCCTACAACCGCGTCCTCGTGGACCGGGCCGAGCGGCGCCTGAACGGCCTCGGCTTCTTCAAGAAGGTCCGGTTCTCGAACGAGCCCGGCTCCTCCCCCGACCGCGTCGTCGTGAACATCGACGTCGAGGATCAACCCACCGGCTCCTTCTCGGTGGCGGGCGGCTACTCGACGGCCGACGGCATCATCGGCGAGGTCTCGGTCTCCGAGTCGAACTTCCTCGGCCGCGGCCAGTTCGTCCGGCTCGGCGTCTCGGCCGGCCAGTACACCCGCGGCGTGGACTTCTCGTTCACGGAGCCGTACTTCCTCGGCTACCGGCTCGCCGCCGGCTTCGACATCTTCGACAAGTACAGCGACCTGACCCGCTACTCGCGCTACATCACCGACGTGGTGGGCGGCCAGCTCCGCCTCGGCCTGCCGATCACCGAGGAGTTCGGCGTCACGCTGCGCTACTCGATCTACAACACCGACCTGAAGATCCCGAACACCCTGAAGCGGCCCTACAACGACTGCTCGTTCCCGCTCCCGGGCTACACGCAGGTCAACGCGGCCGGCCAGGCGCTCTACCCGCAATGCACGTATGACGGCGAGGCCTCGATCGCCATCAAGTCGGCGGTCGGCAACACCCTGACGTCGCTGGCCGGCGTGACCCTGGCCTACTCGACCCTCGACAACATCTCGATCCCGCACAACGGCTTCTACGGCGAGCTGAAGCCCGAATTCGCCGGCCTCGGCGGCGACTCGAAGTTCTTCCGCGTCACCGGTGAGGCCCGCTACTACAAGGAACTCTACGAGGACATCATCGGCTTCGTGAAGTTCCAGGGCGGCCACATCCTGCCGACCGAAGGGAACACGCTGCGGATCACCGACCAGTTCTTCCTCGGCCCGTCGCTGGTGCGCGGTTTCGCGCCGAACGGCATCGGCCCGCGCGACATCGGCACCGGCGATGCCCGGTCGAACGCGCTGGGCGGCACGACCTATATCGGCGGCACCGTCGAGGTGCAGTTCCCGATCTGGGGCGTGCCGAAGGATATCGGTCTGAAGGGCGCGGTCTTCGCCGACGCGGGCACGCTGTTCGGCTACAAGGCCCGCCGCACCTTCGACGTGAACGGCGACGGCATCATCAACGGCTTCAGCGCGGTCGGGGGCTGCAACTTCAACGCCCTGACCATCGGCATCGAGCCGGAATGCGTGAACGTGCGCGACAAGAACGTGATCCGCTCCTCCGTCGGCGCCTCGATCCTCTGGAACTCGCCGCTCGGACCGATTCGCTTCGACTACGCCTACGCGCTGTCCCGCGACGAGGGCCAGAAGGTCTTCGCGCAGGACGGCACCTACCTGGGCAAGGTCGGCAAGGACCAGACGCAGGCCTTCCGCTTCTCGGGCGGCTCGCGCTTCTGACCCGACCGCCTCTCGGCGACGAAGCCGGCTCTTCGCGGAGCCGGCTTTTTTCGTTTGTGCGGCCCGCCGCGAGCCTGTAGGGCCGCGATCCGGCGCCGGCCCTCCCGGCCCGCTCCCGCGAGGCCCGCATGTCCGATCCGGTCTTCTTCCCCCTCGCCGGCCCGATCCCGCTCGACGAGATCGCGTCCCTGGCCGGGGCCGCCCTCCCCCCGGGTCTCGACGGGAGCCTCGCCGTCACGGGGGCCGCGCCCCTGGAGAGCGCGGGACCGGACGACCTCGCCTACATGGACAATGCCAAATACGCGGAGGCGCTCGGCCGCACCCGGGCGCGGGCCTGCCTGGTCTCCGCGCGCTTCGCCGCCCGGGTGCCGGCGGGCACGGTCGCGCTGGTCACGCCCCAGCCCTACCGGGCCTTCGCCAAGGTGCTGGCGCGGCTTTTCCCGAGCGCCGCCCGTCCAGCCTCGCTGTTCGGGGCCACCGGCGTCTCGCCGGGCTCCTTCGTGCATCCGGAGGCGCGGCTGGAGCCGGGCGTGATCGTCGATCCGGGCGCGGTGGTCGGGCCGGGCGCCGAGATCGGCTCGGGAACGGTGCTGGCGGCGGGGGCGGTCGTCGGGCCGGGAACCCGGATCGGGCGCGACTGCGCGATCGGGCCGGGCGCCTCGCTCCTGCACGCGCTCCTCGGCAACCGGGTGATCGTGCATGGCGGCGCCCGCATCGGGCAGGACGGGTTCGGCTTCGCCATGGGGCCGGGCGGGCACCTCAAGGTGCCGCAGGTCGGCCGCGTCATCATCCAGGACGACGTCGAGATCGGCGCCAACACCACGATCGACCGGGGCGCCAGCCGCGACACGATCGTCGGCGAGGGCACCAAGATCGACAACCTCGTGCAGATCGCCCACAACGTGGTGATCGGCCGCCACTGCGTGATCGTCGCGCAGGTCGGGATCTCGGGCTCGACGACGCTCGAGGATTACGTCGTGCTGGGCGGCCAGGTCGGCGTGGTCGGCCACCTGCGCATCGGCATGGGCGCGCAGATCGCCGGCTCCAGCAACATCAACAAGGACGTGCCCCCGGGCGCCCGCTGGGGCGGGACGCCGGCCAAGCCCGTGCGCGAGTGGTTCCGCGAGATGACGACCCTCAAGCGGCTCGCCGCCAAGGCCCGGGACGGCGAGGACGAGGCGTGATCCGGCCGCTTGACTGAGAGCGCGCTCGAACCCCTACCGTCCTGGACGTCGTGACGGAAGGTGCGGCCCATGCGGATCGGTGAACTGGCGCGGCGATCGGGATTGTCGGCGCACACGCTCCGCTACTACGAGCGGATCGGCCTGCTTCCCTACGCCGACCGGGACCGGACCCGCCAGCGGGACTACGACGCCGCGATCCTGACCTGGATCGCCTTCCTCGTCCGCCTCAAGCGGACCGGGATGCCGATCCGGGACATGCTCCGCTACGCGGCCCTTCGGGAGCGGGGCAGCGGAACGGAGACGGAGCGACGCCGGCTGCTGGAGCAGCACCGCGCGCGCGTTCGGGCGCAGGTCGCCGAGCTGCAGGCCAGCCTTCTCGTCCTCGACACCAAGATCGCCGGCTACGGCGCCACGGACCAGAGGATGACGGACGATGACGAACCCCAATTCCACGCAAGCGGAGACCCGGCTGGAACGCGGGCGGCGGGCGCTCGCTGAAATCGACGGCGAGGGCGGCGAGCGCGTCGTGGCGGCGCTGGCCGACATCGCGCCGGACTTCGCGCGCTACCTCCTCGAATTCCCCTTCGGCGACATCTATGCGCGCCCCGGCCTCGATCGGCGCGCCCGCGAGATCGCCACGATCGCGGCGCTCACCGCCCTCGGCAATGCCGCGCCGCAGCTCAAGGTCCACGTCGCGGCGGGCCTGAACGTGGGCCTCACCCGCGACGAGATCGTCGAGGTGATCATGCAGATGGCGGTCTATGCCGGCTTCCCGGCCGCCCTCAACGGGTTGTTCGCGGCCAAGGAGGTCTTCGCGGAGGCCGCCTGACGGCGCCGGTGACGCGGCGCGTCCGCGTCACCGTCCTGCCGGGAACCGTGTGCGGATCGTGTGGGACGAGCCGAAGCGTGAGATGAACCTCCATAACCACCGGATGGATTTCGCCGATGCGGCGCTCGCCGCATGCGCGGCCGACCACTGGGAAAGAAGAGCGCGCCCCCCTCTCCCGAGTGGGCTAGCGTGTTCACACTTCGCCTCCCGGCATCAAAAAAGCGCTTCTTTCGCAGTTGCTTGAACGGAACCGAGGAGACCCGCGGGATCCCCTCTCCCGTGCGGGAGAGGGGTAGGGGTGAGGGTCCCGGACCGTGCCGTCATCAAGCGGCAACTGTCGTGCTGGCAGCGGGACACTCCAGAATACTTGCTGAACCACCTGGACCCTCACCCCTGCCCCTCTCCCGCACGGGAGAGGGGTTCCCCGCGCCACACCCGAAACCATCGTGTGTCGACGTAAGCATCTGCCACGTCTGTATTTCGCGTTCTGTGAATCCGCTAGCCCGAGTGGGAGAGGGGCCGGGGGATCGAAGATCCCGCGTGAGGGTGGCTCGGCCTCAGCAAAAGGACTGGACAGTGCCGCTGGCAGCTCGACGGTTCAGTCTGCGTGCTGAAGCGTCCGTCCCTCACCCCTACCCCTCTCCCACTCGGGCTTGCCGATTCACACTTCGGGCGGTGCGCATGCCCTCTCCCCGCGTGCGGGGAGAGGGTCGAGCCCCCCTTGTCGGGGGCGAGACGAGGCGGCAGCCGAAGGTGAGGGGGCGCTTCCGGAGGAGCCACATCCGGCACGGCCCCCTTGTATCTGGAAGCCGGCCCTTTTGGATGATGTGATGAGGGCTGCGCGGGGACCGGCGGCCGCCGGTCCCCGCGCGTGGCGGACGGCTCCCGCGCCCCCTCTGGCTGCAACCGCTGGTGAGCTTTGGGACCGTCGCCACTGTCACGCACGACCGGACAGTCGCCTGATCGCCCATCGCACGCACAAGGCAGGTTACCGTGACCCAGATCATCTGTGGAGTGGACGTCGCCGCAAAGACCCTCGACGTCCGCATCGTTCCGGGTGG
>NZ_JBSVZN010000049.1:0-50046 GCF_054052225.1 Methylobacterium sp. JK268
CGACATGTCACCGCACCTCTGCCGGCCGCCCGGCGCCCTCGCCCGCCACCCGCAGCCCGATCGCCCGCAGGTGATGCAGCACCGTGGTGTGATCCCGCCCGATGGCGGCCCCGAGCTGATGCAGGCTGATGTCGGGGCGGGCCTCGAGGAGCGCGGCGAGGACGGCGCGCCGCGCCTCGACGAGATCCGTCCCGCGCCCGCGGCCCCTGATGTCCTCGACGCTGACGCCGTGCTCGATCGCGACCCGCGACACGATCCGGCGCGGTGTCCGGGCGACCTGGTCGGGATCGAGCACCTGGTAGACGACGGCGTCGTCCTGCAGGCGGATGCCGGCCGGGCTCGCGTCGAACGCGGCTCTCGCCGTGCGGCGCTGGTGGGCGTGGGCCGCCTCGGCTTGGCGGCGGCAGGCCGCGCGGTAGCGTTCGGCCATCTCCTGGCGGGTGCGGGGTTCGGGCTGCATCGCTCAGCCCTCCCGCTTCGCCGGACGCCGACCGCCGCGGGCCTCGTCGATCGCGTCGTTGCCCGGGAAGTCGTCGGCGGCGCTCGTGTCAGGCTCGTCCACCGGGTCGCCAGCGTCGGCGCCGGCATCCGCCTCGCGGGCTTCCTGCCCGACTCCGTTCCCATTCGCAGGCTGGTGTTCGATCTGGTCGGCCAGCGGGTTCACCACGGGCTGGAACGGTCGATCGCCCTGCCCGCGGCGTCCGAAGTCGTAGAGGTCGTCGTCGCGCCGAATCAGGTCGTCCATGTCGGTCGACATCGGCAGGCGCTTCGAGAGGCGGCGCAGCACCGTCTTGCGCGCCATCTCCTCCCACCACGTGACCCAGGGCCCATCATTCGCGGCCCGGCTGACCTTCCGGACCTTCTCGACCTCCTCGAGGCTCATCACCTCGCGGTAGATCCCGCCGTCCTTCGTTCGGGCGATGGCGTACACCGCCCGTGCGGCGCCGCGCGGCCCGTCCAGTTTCGGCTCGTGCTCGATACGCTCCTCGTCGCCGAGCACGTAGGCGAACCGATCGTTCTCATAGACGACGTGCGCCGCGACGCTGATGAGCTCGCCGCTGTTGCGCACCTTCTTCAGGATGCCGGCGATCATCGGCATCCACTGGACGCGGTTCTTGAAGATGACGAGCGCGCCCTCACGCTTGTCCGGCAGAAGACCGTCCTGCGCTGCCTTCATGGCGGCCTCGAACAGCGATTTCCGGTCGGCCTCCAGGAGTGCCGCGTCGCCCTGGACGGCGGTCAGCACGACGCGAACGAAGCGCTCGGCCGGAATGTGCGGCGGCAGGGCGGCGGCGATCTCGCCGCTCATCCGCTGAAAGTCGCCGCGGAACGCGATCGCGGCCTGCTGACGTTGCTGTGCAACGGTGAGCTGCTGTCCCATGGGATCTCCGATTGTCAGCGGGTGGCGCCCCACCACCGGGGCAGGTCGTCGATCGCGATCTCGGCGAGCGGCGCGTGGTCGATCCACGGCCGCTCCAGGCCGTGCGCGCGGCGGCCGCAGACGAAGTTCCAGAGCGCCGCCTCGACGGTCTTCTCGGCGATCGCCAGCACCTCGTTGCCGGGCGACAGCGTGACGCCCCAGGTCAGCGGGGCATCGCCCGTCGACCAGAAGACGAAGACGAAGGCGTAGGCCGGCGCGGCGGCGACCCGGGCGAGCCAAGCCGGATCGTGGTCGCCGTGCACGCGGCCATCGGCGACGAGGCGCGCCAGCAGCGCGCGGCCCTGCAGGTAGGCCGCGGCCTGGACCGGGTAGCCGAACTCGGCCATCGCCCGCAGGCAGTTCGCCTCGAAGGAGGTCGGGCGGCTCGGCCGCGTGCTCTTGAGGTCGACCACGGCCCGCGGCTTCAGGTAGTCGAATCGCGCCTTCCGGCGGACCGGCTCGCCGTCGACGGCGTCGGTCCAAAACACCGACACCTCGGAGGCGCCCCCGGTGAAGGATGCGGCGAGGTGCGGGTTGGCCAGGACGGCGCCGGCGGCGCGCTGGATCCGGTCGAAGTCCTCGGCCTTCAGGATCAGCCGGCCCGCGTCCGCGGCGGCGGC
This sequence comes from Methylobacterium sp. JK268, assembly GCF_054052225.1. Lineage (NCBI taxonomy): Bacteria > Pseudomonadati > Pseudomonadota > Alphaproteobacteria > Hyphomicrobiales > Methylobacteriaceae > Methylobacterium > Methylobacterium sp. JK268. The sequence goes on from NZ_JBSVZN010000049.1 coordinate 2,041, forward strand.
CTGGATCAAGTCCAGCACCGGCGGCATCGGCAGCGGATCGCGGCAGAGCTCCTGCAGCAGCGCGATCCGGTCCGCCTTGCCGCGCGGCGGCTTCGTCACGCCGAGTTCGGCGGTCAGGTAGTCGGCAATCTCCTCGCTCGTGCGCAGGACGTCGCCGGTCGTCTCGCGCTCGAACGCCGCCGCGAACGACTGCTGCCCCTCTAGCACCAGCTTGTGAACGGCCCGGCCGATCACCTGCGACGGCGTCGACTCCTCGGCCGGCCGGTTGGGGTTGTGGACCGAGCCGAACCAGTAGTCGGCGGGCTCGGCTGCCAAGCGCTTCAGGTCGGATGAGCCCAGCGCGGGGTCGGCGTGGTAGCGCGCCTCGTCGAGGCCGAAGTAGATGCCATCCTCGATCAGGACGGCCGGTGGCGCAGCGGCGACGCTGTCGGGCAGCAGCATCGCCGTCACTCCGCCGCCAGCGCGCCGGCCTCGGCCGGCTCCGCCGTCTCGCCGGGCCGCGGCGCGTTGGCCTCGGCCTGGGCCGCGGTGCGGGTGCGGATCAGGTCGGCAACGGGCTGGACAGGATCCAGATCGTCTCCCGCCGGCCCCCACCGCACCCACGCATCATCGCCGTCGATGGCCCGCACGAAGCCGCAGCCATGGCGTGGCAGTTGCCGAACAATCACCTCGTCGCCCACGGCCAGCGCCGTTTCCGCGAGTTCTGCACTCTCTCGTGTCACGAAGAGGTCGGTAAACGCGTCCGTCGTAGCGAAGATCTGGGCGGAGCGACCATCCATGCCGGCATGCCGGACCACCGCCCGCACCAAGATCACGTCGCCCTTCACCAGGGCCATGTCGTCGGGAATCGGCATCGCTTACTCCGCAGCGGTTCGGCGGAACCGCGCGCCCTCGGCGCTCACGGCTTCCAGGTGGTCGGGGTTGAGGGGCGCCTCAGCGGGCGGATCGGGCTCGCCAGCGGCCTCGTTGATGAGCCGGCAGACGGCGAGCGCCAGGGCATGGTCCTCGCCCGGATTGGCGGCCGCTGTCGGCAGGACGAGCAGCCTGGGGCGCCCCAGGGCGTCGACGATCTGCCGACCACTCGCGGTGAGCGGCCACCAAGGCGTCGGGGCGTCGAGACGGGCGAGGGTGGCCGCGGCTGCGGCTTGGGCGGCGGTCGTCACGCGACACCTCCTGCCGCCCGCGCCGCAGCATCGATCTCCGGCAGCACGAGGCTCGCCGCGCGCAGCAGCGGCCCGCGGACGGCCCGGGCGAGGTCGGGATCGGCGGCGGCGATGATCCGGTAGGTCTCGCCGATCGCCTGGGCGACGGCGGCCATGGTGGCGCGGTGGGCCGCGGCCTCGTCGGCGCGCCGGGCATGAGCCGCCTGGCGCTGGCTCTCGAACCGCGCGTAGGCGGTGATGACGACGGGGTCGACCGGGCGGCGCGTGGCGAGAGAGACGATGGAGGCGGTCACAGCCGGCCCTCCACCTGCAGCCGGTACTCCTCCCGGCCCCAGGCTAGGAAATCGGGCCCGTCGCTGCGCCGCTCTTTCGGCGCGCACGGCGGCACACCATGGCGCCGGGCCGCGTCCCGCAGGCTCGCCGGCAGGTCGTCGCGCTCGTCGTCGAGGTCGATCAGGTCGACGGCCTTGCCGAGCACCGGGCCGGTCATGGTGCGGGCGACGGGCGCATCCGGGTCGGTGAGGTCCATCTCGTAGACCTCGACCAGCGTCGCGTAGGGCCGCTCGTCGGCGATGAGCCATGCGGCGATCGCCGGCAGGCCGTTGCCGATCGCGGTCTCCTCGATCCAGCGGTGGCCGTGGGCGTCGCGGAAATGCGCGAGGTAGGTGAGGGGAGCGGCGCTCACAGCGGCCACCGCACGAACCGGATGGCCAGGGAGATGGCCGCGACGGCGTATCCGAGGCCGGCGACGATGCCGGCGGCCACGGTGGTGATCAGGAGCCAGTCGGGGCGGTGATCATCGTTGGCCGCGGCGGGGGCGGCGGCCGAGTGGATCAGAAGGGTGCGCGGCGCGCGGCCGTAGACGGCGACGAGGTCGGGGCGGGGGCGGGTGAGCATGTCGGGCCATCCGTGGTGGATGTGCCCAACGTGCCCATAAAGGGCACGAGCGTCAAGCCCATACTGGGCACATTCTGCGGCGCCTGTTCAGCGCAACTCCGGCAACCGGATGTGCCCACGAAAAAGCCCCGCGCGAGGGCGGGGCTGTGACGCTCGGCGTGGTTTACGCGACTCAGTGTTGCCTGTGCGACAATGGGGCGAGACCGACGTCAGTGAGAGAGACGGTAGCTCTCGATGCCGTCGCTCGCACCAATGACGATACTTCCAGTGTCTGAAAGGATGCGTCGCAGCGCAGGCTCTGTCTTACCGTAGTCGGCGAGGACGGCGGTCACGGCTGGCGGCGACACGAGAGCGAGGGTGTCAGCAATCTTGATGTTCGCCGTCGCGATGGCCGCAAATGCCGGGGCCACGAAGGTAAACAGACGCAGATTACCATTGTCTTGTGCCGATGCGTCATAGTCCCAAGGTCGCCCCGTTCCGCCTCTAATCGTGACGTCAAAAACGATGGAGCTGCCAAAAGCTGCGCGAAGACGTTCATCGAACAGCTCGCGAGATTTCTTACTCTTGAATTGGTCAAGAGCTTGGGCCATCCGGTCCGCTGCACGCGCCGTCGCGTTGGCCACAGCAGTCACAACCGAGGTCAGGCGGTCGCGATCGGCGACATCGGCGAAGAAGGTGCGCTCCTCGAACGCGATGCCGGCGCGCTCCGCCACGGAGGCCGCGATCCTGCTGTAGGTGGCTAATCCGCCCATCATGTCGGCTAGGTGCGCTCCAGCTCCGTTGTCTGAGACGTGGAATCCGGCCGGATGTTCGTCAATCCGAACAAGCACGCCGCTCCCGTTTGGATACAGCAGCGGTGTGGCGACATACGCCGAATGCCCTCGCACCCGCGAGTAGCTGAGGGAGCGAGCGATTTCCTGGCCTATCTCTTTGAGATCGCTTGTCTGAGTCATATCATCGCCCTCGACCAAGGCGGAGGCTCCAACCCAATCATGTCTGGGCATCGCCACAGGTCGGAGCAGAGGTCACAGTACGATAAAAAGTCGGTCGGCGCACGTGGCAGATCGACCATCACGGCCGGTCGGTTCTGGGCGAAGACGCCCAACCCGCGATCCATGTTGAGGTCGAAAGGCATGAACCTGTCGAACAAGCGCAGGCCGGCGTGAGGGGCAGGTGCATCAGGTGGATTGTCGTGGTGATGCAGCGGCCGCCACTCAATCGGCAGGAGCCGCAGGTGCTTCGCGAGTCCGAGGCCTCGCACTTCTAAATGCCCGTAGACGTCCTCCTCCCAAACGTCGGCCGGCGTGACCAGGCGCAAAGTGACGGCGCGTAGAACGCCAGCAACGCGCAGCGCCACCGTCAACTGCAGCCGCTCGCCATCCCTGTATGGCACGCGCTCCCATTTTGGTGCGGAGTCGAATGTCTTCTTCGCCTCCACGACGAAGGCCAGGCGGTCCAGGATCCGCTGCTGATGTTCGCTGTTCATCTCAGCGACAGCGCCTACTCCGCCGCCTCACCCGCGATTCGCTTCGGCCCAATCCAGTCACTCCGTTGTCAGGCGGCCGAGATAGCGGCCCGTGATGGTGATCTCGTCGAGCGTGCGATCTTCAGGCGTGTGCTTCGGGTTGTCGGAGATGAGCCGCACCTTCACGGGGTCCTGGCCCCGCGCCGTCGAGATCTCCAGCCGCTTCAAGATCACACCGCCGAGCGCGTCGGCGAGCGCATAGATCCCGGGCGGGGACGGCACGCGGTGACCGACGTCGACGAACACGATGTCGCCGTCGAGGATCTTGGGTGACATCGAATCGCCGATCGCCTCGAAGCACCGCACCCGGTGCGCCGGCACGCGGAAGCGCCCTCGCACGACCTCGGCTGGCAGGCGCCACCAGTCCTTGATGCCTTCTGCGCCGTAGGTGTTGCCGTCCGCCGCGAGCAGATCGGTGACGTGGGTGATGCCGCCCGGCCCCATGCCGATCGCCACATCCGCCTGCAGGATCGCGTCCTTGGGCAACTCGCCGACATCGCGCCCAAGCGCGCCCTCGACCATCCGGGGGTTGTGGACTTCGGAGGCGACGTCGTCGGGGTCGAAGCTGGCAATGATCGACCTTCGCTCATGGGGCTTAGCCGTCACGATCTCTCCAGCGTCGACACCGAATGCCGCTGCTGCACGATCAATCCACACGTTCGACAGCCGGCGGGCGCCGGACTCCAGCTTGGCGAGCTGGTTCCGTGTCGTCCCCATCATGTCGGCCGCAGCTTCCTGAGAAAGCCCGCGCGCCTCTCGAAGAGCTTTGAGGTTGTTCGCCACGACCCGCAACATGATGAAACGTGCCCGTTTTGGGCAGAGCACAAGATGGGCACGAGCGGTCTGGACATCGTGCCCATGATGGGCATATGATGTGCCCATGAAGCTCGCCGCCTACATGGAAGCCGAGGGCCTGGACGACGCCGCTATGGCGGCGCGCATCGGCCCCGACGTGTCGTCCTGGGCCGTCCGGAAGTGGCGGTACGGGCAGCGCATGCCCCGTCTTGCGATGCAGCGGCGCATCTCCGCTGTCACGGGCGGTCAGGTCACCGCGCAGGACCACTTCGACGCAGCGGCATCTGGCTGCGCAGTGACCGAAGCGGATACGCGCGCGACGACGGGGGCCGCGGCGTGACGCGCCCCGCCCAGACCATTGGCCCGGTGCGCCTCGCCTGGGCGGGCCACACCGCCGTGCTGTCGATCTCGGAGGCGGGGCCTTTTGCCGTCGCCTCGCTCGACCCGCAGACGCGCGCCGCTCTGCAGGCGGCGCTCGGCCAGGAGCCGGGCCCGCCCGCGGTCCCCGTTCCGGCCCATCCTCGGCCACCCCGCGGGATGTCGGTGATCCTGGCGCCGGGTGAGCGCCGGAACGTCGTCGAGACCGTGAAGCGCCGTCTCTCCGGGCACGGCGACGTGCTCACGTCCCGCGAGGAGGCCTGAGATGCGGATGTCGGACCTGCCCGTCATCGTCGCCACTCACCTTGCTGTGCTCGCGGCCGTGGGCTGGGTGGTGATCCTGGCCGGCCCGGGCGTCGTGCGAGCGCCCAACGCGGTGACCGGGCCGGGCGTGGCGCTCGTGCGGGTGGGGCCATGAGCATGGCGCCCGCCCTGACGCTTCTCGCGTTCTGGCTGGCCATCGACGCCGCCTTCCTGGCGGTCGTCGCTGACCGGCCGTGGATCGGGCGCGCCAGCGCGCGCATCGCCGGAACCGCCTCGGGCGGATTCCTGGCGGTCGCCGTCATCCTCTTCGCGGCCGGGAGGCTCGCATGAGCCCCGCCGCCACCTCTCGCGCCGGCACGTCCGGTGCTCCGAGGCACGCCCAGCAGCGTGCAGGTTCCTCCCTGACTGACCCTCCCCCTCCTATGGGGGAGGGTGCTTTCTGGCGCCGAGGTTCCCGACGTGCCGCGATCAGCGGCGCGTGCGCCCGCGCGGCCGGATTTCGGCCGGTTGGCGGAACGAGTAGCCGACCCGAACGGGCGTGGGCCCGCAATGCGCCGGGTATCGGTGAGGGCGGCGTCGCCGCTCAAGGGTACAGTGCTGCCGCCGAGGCCCCGCAGGATTCCGGCAGCCGGATTGGCAGACGAAACGGGCGAGTAGGGCGGGACGAAGCCGGCGCATCGGCCGAGCCTACCCGAAACCCCGGCCGCAAATTCCAACATGCCGCGACCAGCGGTGTGTGCGCCCGCGCCGTGTCCCAGCGCAACCCTCGCTTCGGCGCGGGCGCTTCCTTTCTGCGTGACCGCCGAGAGCCGGCAAGCATTCGCGGTCGCGCCTGTGTCTCTGCGTACTCCGTCCTTGAACCGGCGAGGCGCTGAGATGTCGTTCGCCCCCACCATGACGCTGCGCTCCTTTCCCGAAGATCACGACCTGATGCCCTCAGCATCGGAGATCGTGATGGGAAAGTCAGGGCACGCCCTGCGAAGGGTTGAACATGTCGATGCCCGAACATTAGCGGAACGGATCTCGTCTTTCCTGCGGCTGCGTCACCCGGCGAAGACCGCGGCGCACGTCGAGGCGGAGACCGGTATCCCCTCCGCGACGGTTCGGAAATGGCTGGAACAGGGCAACGCGCCGAGCGGCGCCCATTACGACGCCCTGGTGGTGGTGTACGGCGCACCGATGCTCTGCGCGGTGAGGCCGCACGACCGCGACGCGTGGTGGCATCGGGCCGCTCGCGCCGAGCACCAAGCGGCGCTTGAGGCGCGGGCCGAGGCCATCAAGGCGCAACTCGCCCATCTGCGGGGGCGGCGCTGATGAACCGGATCCTCCTCGCGGTCGCGTCCGCGCTGCGCTTCCTGGCCGAGCGCCTTCTCGTGGTCGGGTCGTGGGCCTCGCCGGTGCTGGCCGCTGCGGCGTGGTGCGAACGTCGCGTCTGGCGGGGCCGCTTCATTGCGCCGGAGACCGGCAAGCCGGCGCCGACAGACGGGCGGACCGGAGGTTCGCGATGAGCGATGTCCAGGCGATCGGCGGCGGCATCGAATGCAACGGCGACGGGCTGCGGCTGGTGGTCGAGCCCCAGCCGGATGGCTTCGTGATGCTCACCGTGTCGCTGCCCCACGTCGCGGCCTCGTGGCGCCTGCCGGCCTGGGCGGTCGAGCACCTGGAGCAGCAATGCGCGCGGGCGCGGGCCGAGGCGGCGGCGCTGATCGAGGCAGGGACGCCCCTGCGCGGCAGGGAGGGTTGAGCATGGCCGGCGCCGGCGCCCTCTACGACGCGACCAAGGCGGCGGTGCTGCGCGACCTGCAGGACATGCAGCGTCGTCACGGCGCGGCCTATGCCGGCGTCGCCTGCGAGGCAGCGCTCGCCGCGCTGGTCGAGTTCCTGCGCGAGACGCAGGGGCCGGAAGCCTCCTTCAACGTCCTTTCGCGCCACGCCGACGAGGCCAGCAAGCCCGTCCTGGCCGCGCGCCTCGACCCCAACCCGCAGCACTAGGAGGCAGACGATGGCGGCGGCACAGCACGGCAACGGACCGAATCCGGAGCGCACCCGCGAATGCGTCGAACGCATCGAGGCGATCGCCGACCGGAAGGAGGCGGCGCACATGGAGTACATGCGCCAATGCTCCGTGTTCGCCGAGGAGACCAAGGCGGTCTACGACGAGGCCAAGAAGGCCTGGGGCCTGAACCGCCGCTCGCTGAAGGCCGTGATCAAGACCCGCGCCATGGAGCGCAAGCTCGAGGCGCTGCGCGACGATCTCGAGGGCGAGGAGCAGGAGACCTTCGACCAGATCCGTCACGCGCTCGGCGACCTCGCCGACACGCCGCTTGGTCAGACCGTGCTGCCGGCCGACGACGGCGCCGAGGAGGACGTCCGCTCACCCGCGCAGAAGCGGCGCGAGAAGGCGCGCCAGGACCGCGACGCCGCGCTCGACGCCGTCTCGGCCGACAACGCGGCCCGCATTACGGCCGGCATCAGCAAGCTGAACTGACCGGCGCACGCGTGAGCTATTCCGGCATCATCATGGCGCTTGATCTCGCCAGCACGACCGGCGTCGGCGAGGGCCGGCCGGGCGAGACGCCCCGCCTCTACGACGTCGCGCTCCGGAAGGAGGGCGACGACTACGAGGACACGTGGGGCCGCGCCGTGGGCTGGATTGCGGACCGGCTCTACGTCGAGCGAGAGGCTGTGGAGGCCGGCGAGTTCCGCATCGTGGTCGAGGCGCCGATCATGACCGGCGTCGGCGGCCGGACCAACGCCGACGCGCTTCTGGTCACGAAGGGCCTCTGGTCCTGCATCACCGGGTTCGCCCGGGCCCGCCGCGTGATGGTGCGCCGCGTCGCGGTCTCGACCGTGCGGGCGGCCTTCCTCGGCAACGGACAGCTTCCGGGCGACGCCGCCAAGCGCCAGGCGCGCGCGACCTGCCGCGCGCTCGGCTGGGAGCCCTCGAACCTCGACGCAGCCGACGCCGGCGCGCTGTGGTGGTGGGGCTGCAATCTCTGGGCGCCTGGCAAGGCGCCTTCGGTGGATCCGCTGTGGCTGAAGCGGGGTGCCGCATGACCTGGGCGCTCATTCACCAGGGCGCCATCGTCGCCCGCGGCACCTACCAGCAGATGCTCGACCTCGCCGAGGAGTGGCAGGTTCTCGCGCGGTCCTGGCACCTCGACGGCACCGAGTTCGCGCCGCGGTGGCTCGACCGCGATTACCGGATGGCGCCTCTCGCTGCCGCGGCCGCGCGCGGGAGGGCGGCATGACGTGGCCGTTCGACCCGCTCCCGCCCCTGTCGTTCGGACTGCTGATGGTCGATCCGCCCTGGGCGTATGACCTTTGGTCTGTGAAGGGCATGAAGAAGTCAGCCATGGCGCAGTACGCGTGCATGTCCGACGAGGCCATCTGCGCCCTCCCGGTTGGCCACCTCGCACGCGGAGACGCGGTCCTATGGCTCTGGGCGACCGGGCCGAAGCTCGACGTGGCGTTCCGCGTCATGGCGGCCTGGGGCTTCAATTACCGGACATTCGGGACCTGGGACAAGCAGCGCTGGGGAACCGGCTACATCATGCGGTCGGTCGCCGAGCCCTTCTTGATCGGAACGATGGGCCGGCCGACGTTCGACGGCCGCAGCATCCCCAACATCATCCGCGGCGGCGCGCGCGAGCACAGCCGCAAGCCCGAACAGGCCTTCGCGATCGCCGAAAGGCTCGTTCCGGACGCCTACCGTTGCGAGCTGTTCAGCCGCCAGTCCCGCGCGGGCTGGGCGACCTGGGGCGCCGAGTCCGGGCTGTTCGACAGCACTCCCGCTCTCATGGCCGCGGAATGATCGCCATGGCCGATCGCGACGACTTCGCCGTGCACATGGAGGCGGTGGCCCGCCTGATCCTTGGCGAGCCCAACGCGCGCCTGTCCTCCGGGACCGAGCTTCGCTTCGGTTCGCACGGATCGGTCTCCGTCGACCTGCAGAAGGGCACCTTCTTCGATCACGAGGCGACCGAGGGCGGCGGCGTCCTGAAGCTGATCGAGACGCGGCTCGGCCTGAAGAACGGCGGCGCCGTGGAGTGGATGCGCGACCACGGCATCGACATGCCCGACCGGGCGTCCCTGTCATCGCCGGCAGCGGTGCCCCAGCGCTCGCGGATCGTCGCCACCTACGACTACCAGGACGAGACCGGCGCGCTGGGCTTCCAGGTCGTCCGGATGGAGCCCAAGACCTTCCGGCAGCGGCGGCGGCCGGGGCCGGGCGACGATCCCTCGACGATCCGCGACGGCTGGGTCTGGTCGGTCAAGGGCGTCCGGCTGCTGCCCTACCGGCTGCCCGAGCTCGCCGAGGCGATCGCGCTGGAGCGCGTCGTGTTCATCGTGGAGGGCGAGAAGGACGTCGACGCGCTGGCATTGCGCGGCATCCCGGCGACCTGCAACCCGATGGGTGCGGGCAAGTGGGCCGACGATCTCAACGAGCACTTCGTCGGCGCGGACGTGGTGATCGTGCCGGACAACGACGACGCCGGCGCCAAGCATCGCGACCTCGTCGCGGGCAAGCTCGCCGGCGTCGCGGCTCGCGTCCGGTCTCTGGATTTGCCCGGACTCGGTCCGAAGGGCGATATCTCGGACTGGCTCGACGCCGGCGGCTCGGCGGAAGAACTCTATCACCTGGTCGAGACGGCCGCGCTTCGCCCGGGCGAAGCGCCGTTCAGGTCCCGCTACGGCGCCCTGTGGCTGGACGAGATTCCGGGCCGGGTCAGTACGGCGCCATGGATCGTCAAGGGACTGATCCCGGCGCGCGGCTTCGGCGCTTTCGTCGGGCAGCCCGGTTGCGGCAAGAGCTTCCTGGCGCTCGACCTCGCCTTCAGCGTCGCCGTCCTGGCGCGGACCGAGGGCGAGGACGCCCGGTGGTTCGGGCGGCGCGTCCACCCGATTGGCGTGGCCTACATCGCTGCCGAGGGCCAGACGGGCTTCGTAAAGCGGGTCGAGGCGCTGCTGAAACGCTATCGCGTCGACAACCTCGCCGAGCACCCCTTCGTCCTGATCCCGAGCAGCGTCGATCTCCGGTCCGACGACGGCGACACAGCCCCCCTCTGCGCCGAGCTCCAGGCGCTCGACCGCAGGATGCAGGAGCGCAGCGGTCTTCGCCTTGGCCTCGTGTTCGTCGACACCCTGAATCGGGTGCTGGCCGGGGGCGACGAGAACGCCCCCGAGGACATGGGAGCGCTGATCCGGAACTGCTCGCGCCTTCAGGCGGCGGTCGGCGGCGCCACCATCGTGCCCGTCCACCACATGAACGCGAGCGGCACGCGCGAGCGCGGCCACTCCTCGCTCCGCGGCGCTCTGGATTTCATGATCGAGGTCGAGCGGTTCGAGGACGGCGGCAACCGCTGGAAGGTCGCCAAGCAGAAGGACGAGGAGGACGGTCAGACCTTCGGCTTCTCGCTCCGCAGCCAAGTCATCGGCTTAGATGGCGATGGCGACGCGATCACCAGCTGCCTCGTCGAGCCGGTCGAGCAGAAGTTCTCGAGCGCGGCTAGGCCCTCTCGCAAGCTGCCGCCCCAGGCGCTGAACGCCTACAACATCCTGTTTCACCACTGCGACGAGCGCGGCGAGCGCCGTTTCGTTGCGGGCCACACCCGGGCCTGCACGACGCTGGAGGCCTGGCAGCGGGAATGCGCGCGCCAGAACCTCGTCGCGCCCGGCAGCACCGACGACGCCCTCCGCAAGGCCTTCCAGCGGGCCATGGACACGTTGCGGGCCGAGCGCCGCATCGGCGTCGAGGGTGATGTCGTGTGGCCGATCCTGAGGAGGGCCGACAGCAGCTGACGACCCCGTCGCACGCCGGACAAGGCCCGGACAAAACCCGGACAGGATCGGACAAGAGGACGTGCACCGCACCGACCCTCCCCGTGCCCTCAAACCGGGTTCTGTCCAAACTCTGTCCGGAAATGTCCGAAGCGAAATCAAGGACTTAGCCGTGAAACGGGACCCGCCGGACAGAGCGTTTGTCCGAAACTTGTCCGGTCTTGTCCGGCCTCGCGCGCACGCGGGGAGTAATACTCCTCGGGTAGTAAACAGGGCCTTCGGCCCTGTGTTTACTACCCTCGTAAGGTTCAGGGTGTAGTTAGGAGGTTCAGGGTGGTAGAACTGGTCAAGCACATCCGAGACGAGGCGTTCGGCGATACGACGGGACAACGCCTGGGAGGCGCCGTCCCTTCGGCGAGCGGACAGCCGCTTGTCCGGACCGCTGTCCGCCCGAACCGCCATCGCGTCCCCGAGCCGGGCAGCGGATCGTCCGCCGCCTGACCCCGAACCCCGCCCCGCGGGCCAACCCCGGCCACAGCGCCGCCATCAGGAGCACCCCGATGCCCGACACCGAGACCCGAGACCTCGTCGCCCTGACCGCGCAGACGGTCGCCGCCTACGTCGCGCACAACGCGATCCGGCCTGCCGACTTGGCCGGGCTGATCGCCGAGACGCACGCCGCGCTGGTAGCCCTCACGGCGCCGCCCGCACCGGCCGCCGAGCCGCTCGTCCCGCCGGTCCCGATCCGCAAGACCGTCACCCCGGACGCGATCGTCAGCCTTGAGGATGGCCGCCCCTACAAGTCGCTGAAACGGCACCTGGCCTCGCGTGGCCTGACGCCGGAGGCCTACCGGCGGAAGTGGGGCCTGCCGCCGGACTATCCGATGGTCGCGGAGACCTACGCCGCCCAGCGCAGCGAGCTCGCCAAGGCCTCGGGGCTCGGGGCGAGCCGGAAGCGGCCGCAGCTGGTCGGTGGCACCGAGGCGGCCTGACGAACCCGGCCGGCGCTTCGGCGCCGGCTCCTGCCACCCATCGGGGCGCGAGATGAGCCGCAAGCGTGGAAACCGGAAGCGCCGCCTGACCGAGGAGCATCGCATGATCGACCAAGCCAAGACCTGGTTCGTGGTGCAGGTGGGCCCGGCCCGGGAGCGGCGAGTGTGCGAATTGCTCGCCCGCGACGGTGTCGACACGTGGATGCCGATGGAGCGCGTCACGGTGGTCCGCCGCGGCCGCAAGTGCGACCATCAGGAGAAGATCTTCGCGGGCTACATCTTCGCGGGCCTGGACGTCGCGCAGATGGCGACGCGCGGGCCATGGGCACTGCGCGACACAGACCACGTGCTCGGCGTGCTCGGCGTCGACCGGCCGCTGCCCTTCCCGGCTGAGGCACTGCAGACGCTGTCCGACCTGCTCTCGGGCCATACCCGCGATGAGACCGAGGAGGGCCGCCGCAAGGCCGCGGCGGCGAAGATCATGGTCGGCGAGATGCGCCGGATCATCAACGGCCCGTTCATGAGCTTCTTCGCCGAGGTCGAGGAGGTGCTGGCCAACGGCATCGTCAGGGCTGGTGTGCGGATTTTCGGCCGGATCACGCCGGTTGAATTCACACCCGATCAGTTGGATGCGGCTTGACTCGACGGAAGGAGCCTGAATCTATGCGCGACGGACGACCGGAATGTGTGCTGCGCTCCATCGAGGGTGCGCCTGCCGGCCCGGGCGGTGGTGATCCCCGCCTCTTGCTAGGTTTGTGTCCGGAGGGGACCCTCCGACCACCCCTCGACATTTTGCTCGGACATTTTGGCCGCACGCCTCGCAGGTAGGTAAGGGTCTCCACGCGATGCCTGCAGGCCGACTGATCCCCGTGGTCTCCGCGTGGCAGCTGATGGGTGAGGCAAGGCTGCGACGGTCCTTGTTCGGTCGCCTCGTCGTCGAGGTGCGCGAGGGCCGTCGCCGCGGCTACGTGGGGTTCTGGAGCGGCGCTGCCCGGTACGACGAGGCCATCGAAACCCGGTGGCGCGCGGCCACCGTCTACGACATGGCCGGCCTCGACGGCATCGACCCCCTGAGTACGCGGCACAGGCTTCCCGCTGCGACACCCCGGCCCTGGCCCCAAGATCGCCCGGTGAGTCAAACGTAAGTCTCGTCTGAGATCAATGCGGTACATGCCAGATGAAGGGGTAGGGGGGTCTGGTTAAAAACTTCGGCTGCGCGTTCGGGAGCGAGCCGCCACTCAATTCTCGCTGCTGAATCTGAGAAAAAGGCGCATGGTCGCGATCTTCCGCAGACGTGAGCGGCCTGCGACCAGGGTGGTGACGGCGCGCCGGGCCGACCCTCCGCGCGTCCAAGGCTACGATGCACGTTGGGATCGGCGGTCGCGGGCGTTTCGCCGACGCAACCCGTTCTGTGCGCGACACCTCGAGGCCGGGCAGTTCGTGCTTGCGGATGTCGTCGACCACAAGCACCCGGTCTCGGATGGCGGCGCGGTGCACTGCCCCGACGCGGGGCTCTGGTCGCTGTGCACGCCCTGCCACGCCTGGAAGCGCTGGCTGGAGAACTACGCCCGGCAGACCGGGCAGATGGATCGGATCGTGGCGTGGTGCGATGACCCCGCGGTGCGGCCGCGGGAACGGGGCGAGGTGAGGCATGGCGGCGGCGCGCCGTAAGGCGAGCGCGGGGGTGGCGCAGGTCGGCGCAGGCGACGAGCGCGTTCTGGCTCACCCCGCGTTCCGGCAGATCCCCGCCTGCCTGTTCCCGCTGTCGACCGACGAGGCCGGCCGGGAATACGACCGCCTCGCCCGGGTGCTGTTCGACGCCGGCCGGCTGACGCTGGCCCGGCATTCGGCGCTCAGCGCCTACGCGATGCAGTTCGACGCGGTGATCACCGCCACGCACCAAGGCAAGCCGCTGCGGGCGTCGTGGTTCGCCCAGATGGATCGGGCGCGCAGGGAACTCGACCTTGATGGCATCGACAAGCCGATCGCGGCCCCCGCGAGCGCGCCGCTCAACAAGTTCGCGCGCACAGGTTTCGCGAACCGCCGCTGACTGCATCTTCCGCAGCGTGGAGATCCAAGGTCACGCGTTCCCGGACTACGCGGGCATGGCGGTCTGGTACTGCGAGGAGGTCAAGGCCGGACGAGTGCCGGCCTGCGAGGAGGAGGTCCAGGCCGCGCGCCGCTTCCTCGACATGCGGGCGGCGGCGCTCGCGGGCCGGGCCGAGTTCACGTGGTCGGATGCGCACCTCGCGGACGTCTGCGACTTCATCGAGAAGCTGCCGCACGTCAAGGCGTTCGACGGAACCATCGTGCTGGAGCCCGTGCAGTGCTGGTGGCTCGCCGGCATCTTCGCCTTCCGCGAGAAGCGGACGGGCCTGCGCTGGACGCGCACCGTGCGCATCTGGATCCCGCGCAAGAACACCAAGACCACGCTCTCGACCGGCATCGTGCTCTACTGCTGCAACTTCGAGGGCGAGCGCGGCGCCGAGTGCGTGATCTCGGCCGGGTCTGAGGATCAGGCCCGCATCCCCTACAACGCTATCCGGCAGACGCTGGCGGCCGACGAGGATCTGCGGCAGGCGACCGGCGCCGAGGACACCAAGGACGCCTGCGAGTTCACGCAGACCGGCGGCACGATCAAGCTGGCCCATGCCCGCGCGAAGAACCTCGACGGCCTCAACCCGCATGTCCTGCTGCAGGAGGAGTTGCACGCGCAGGACCAGGCCGTCATCGGCGTGCTCAAGACCGCGCAGGGCTCGCGGCGCGCACCGCTCGACCTCGGCATCTCGACGGCGGGCCGCGACACCAACTCGGCGGCCTACGACGACTGGAAGACCTGCCGGCAGGTGCTGGAGGGCCGCCTGAAGGCGCCGCGGCTGTTCACGGCGATGTACGCGGGCTCGGAGGCCGACCGCGACCGCCGCTTCGATCAGGGCGTCCTGGAAAAGCTCAACCCGATGTGGGGCATCTCGCTCAACCCGACGTCGATCGAGGAGGAGATCTTCGAGGGGCGCAAGAGCGAGGCGAAGCTGCAGGAGTACCTGCGCACGCGCCTCAACATGTGGAGCCGGGCGGCCGGCAACCTGATCAGCGTCGAGGCCTGGGAGCGATGCGGCGACCGGAACCTCAGCCTCGACGCGCTGCGCGGATTTCCGCTCTACGTCGGGATCGACCTTGCGAGTCGCTCCGATCTGAACGCGGCGCAATTCGTGGTGAAGGCAGGTGAGCGGGTCTACGCGGTCGGCCGCTACTGGCTCGGCGAGGGGTGCGAGCGCCTGCGCGACGATCGCTTTGCGGACGCCTTCCTCGGATGGCACCGCGAGGGGTGGCTCACGCTCACGCCGGGGTCGTTCATCGACTACCGCGTGATCCTGCGGGCGATCCTCGCCACGCTGGAGGGCCACACCGTCATCGGGGTGGGCCTCGACGACTACCAAGCCAACCTCATGGCCTCCGAGATCGAGGCGGCCGGCCATCGCGTGTTCCTCGTGCAGAAGAACGCCCGCAACCTCACTGCCGCGACCGAGGACCTCGTCGCCCGCGTCGCGGATCCCGGCCTGCTGCAGCACGATGCCAACCCGATCACGGCGTGGTGCGCCGGCAACGTCGTCGGGCATTGGGACGCCAACGACAACGTGCTGCCGAAGAAGGAGAAGCGGGGGTCGAAGGCCAACATCGACGGCATCGACGCCCTGATCGTCGCCAATGCGATCCGCCTGGATCACGAAGCCGGCACGCTGACCGGTGGCGGCGCCAAGGGGCGCGGCTACGACCCGGCCCGATACCTTGAACGCGGCCTCGCGGGCTTCCCGGCGTGAGGCGCGGCAGCGAGCCCGCGCTGGTCCTGACCGCAGTGCTCTCCGCCTTCCCGATGGGCGTGGCGGCCGGCGGCGCCCTGATCCGATGGAAGTACGGCCTGCCATGACCGAGCGAGACGTCCTGGACGTGACCGGCAAGGTGCAGAATCCGCCGGACTTGCGCGCCGATTCGATGGAAGGCTGGAGCGAGATCGGCGAGGGATGGGCCGACGCTGCGTTCTCGCTCGGCCTCGACACCTCGCCGTTCTTCACGGGCATGCGCGGCAGCGACGCGGTCGGGCTGGCGATCGCCATCCAGTGCGCCGACGTCAAGGCGCGCGACATCGCGAAGGCCGACCTGAACCTCTGGCGCCATGCCGGCCAGACGAAGCGCCTCGTGACGCCAGGTCAGCACTGGCTCGCCCGTCTGCTGGCGCGGCGCCCGAACACCGTCCACACCTGGGGCGAGTTCTGGCGCATGGTGGTGCTCCACCTGGACCTCGCGCAGAACGCGTTCATCCTCAAGCGCATCGCCCGTGACGGGACCGTGCTCGAACTGCTGCCGCTGATGCCGGCGCGGGTGCGGCCCTGGGTGACCCAGGAGGGCGAGCTGTTCTATCAGGTCCACGCCGGCACGCTGTTCGAGCAGGCGCAGCTGGGCGCACCCTTCCTGATGGTGCCGGCGAGCCGCATGATCCACTTGCGGGGCCGGATGTGGGACGGCCTGAACGGCCTGTCGAACCGCGTGCTCGGCCACCCCACCTTCGTGCTGCTGAAGGCGATCAGCGACTATCAGACCCATCTGTTCGCGTCCGACGGCAAGTTGCCGATGGCCTTCGTCACGAAGGAGAGCTTCCCGGGCGACCAGTCCGATGCCGCGTTCCGGCGGCTGAAGGAGCAGATCACGATCCGTTACCGCCGCATGATGGCGGGTGGAGATCCGCTCCTCCTCGAGAACGGCATCGAGCCCAAGCCGCTCGGCACCAATGCGAACGATGCGCTGGCGACACAGACGTACAACCAGCAGATCCTGCGGGTTTGCGGGTTCATGATGACCCCGCCACACAAGATATTCGCGCTGGAAAGCGTGAAGTACGACAACATGAGCCACGCAGATGACCAGTATGCGAACGACTGTCTCGTTCCGCTGGCCGGGATGATCGAAGAGCGGCTGCGGAACGACCTCCTGACCGAGGAGGAATGGGATACGCTGTGGCCGGAGTTCGACCGGGAGTCGATCCTCGCCGGCGATCGCGTGTCGATGAACGCGCGCATCGAGATGGGCGTGAAGAACGGGCTCATGACCGTCAACGAGGGTCGGGCGCGGCTCTCGCTCAACCCCATCGCCGGCGGGAACGTGCGCCTCGTGCCGGTGACTATGGCCCTCTACGACCAGGCCGGCACCCTCGTGTCGCACGCGGCCGAGGGGCAGGCCGATCCCGGCACCGGCACCGACGCGCAGGCCGGCGGGAATCAGGCGGCCGCACGAGGCCTGCGCCTCGTCTCCGGAGAATGAGCATGGCTGGCGACAATCTGGTCTCGGTCGACGAATTCCTGTCGGCCCGCAAGGCGTTCGTGAAGGGCGCCGGCACGCTGATGAAGGCGACCCGGGCGCCGTCGTCCTGGAATTCGGCCGCGCGCACCGCCCGCTTCGTGATGTCGGCCGAGGTGGAGGACCGCGACCGCGACATCGTCGTGCAGGCGGGCCTCGACGTCGACTCGTTCATGCAGAACCCGGTCGCTCCGTTCTCCCATGCCTCCTACGACTTCCCGGTCGGCACGTGGTCGGACGTCGAGAAGCTCCTGACCGGCCGGCCGAAGCGCACCGAGGGGACGCTGACCCTCGTCGAAGGCGACGAGGTGGCCGATCGGCTCGCCACGCACATCGCGGCCGGGTCGATCCGCGCCTGTTCCATCGGCTTCATGCCGAAGACGATCCAGCGCCGGAAACTGCCGGAGGATGCCGACAGCTACGCGTGGCTCGGCTACCTCATCCTGGAAGCCGAGCTCCTCGAATGCTCGCCGTGCAGCATCCCCGCCAACCCGTCGGCGCTCGCGAAATCGGCCGCCAAGGGCGACGTGCTGGCGCGCGAGATCATCGAGCAGGTGCTCGACGAGTGGACCGTTGAGAACGGTCTCGTCGTGCCGCGCACGGTGTTCGAGCGCGCGCACGCCGCGGCCACGCGCGATCGCCGGTCGCTGCTCGTGACGCGCATCGCCGAGAAGGTGGCGGCGGCGCTGCCCGGCGCCATGGGCGAGCCGGACGGCGACGAGGGCGAGACCGAGGCCGTCACCGGCATCGATGTCGAGATCCCGCTCAACATCACCGTCAACATCACGCAGAGCGGCACGACCGGAGACGCGGTGGCGACCACCGGTGCCGAAGATGAGGACGACGAGACGGATGACGCCGCGGCCGCGACCGTGGGACAGACCCGCTCCATGATCCGCCGCGCACTCGACCGGCTCATGGGGAAGGCGCAGGCGCCCGTGCCGCCCGCAGCGCCGGCCGACCCGCCCGGCCCGCAGGGGCGTGCCGAGCGCCTGGACGAGGCCCAGAAGGTCTATGACGGCCTGAAGCTGGCACAGCGCCGGCACGAGGCGATGCAGCGGTTCGCGGCGGCCAAGAGCCGGATCGGCAAGGCGGCCTGACCAGTCTCCGGCGCAGAGCCGAGATCGCGCGCCCCGGCGACTGCGGGGCATCCCGGCGCGTCACGCGCCTCCATCACAGCACCGAACGAAGGAGACGGGCATGACGCTCGACCAGCTCCGGGCATCCCTGCGCGAGAAGCACGGGGCGCTCGACGCGTTGCACGCGAAGGCTTTCGCCGAGGGCTCCGCGCCCGAGGATCTCACGGCCCTCGAGGCCGGCCTGAAGGACGTCGAGGACGTCGAGCGGAAGATCGACCTCGCCGAGCGCGCCGAGGCCGCCCGCGCCAAGGCGGCCAAGCCCGCCGACGCCCCGGTCGTGAATCCGACCGCGCTGGCGCCCGCGGAGGTCGCCCGCAAGCTCACGCCGAAGGAGAAGGTCTCGATCCTGATCAAGGCCGCGGCCCGTTCCAAGATGAGCGGCGGCATGGTCAACACGATGCAGGCGATCGACGAGGCCGGCTTTCCGGACCTCGCCAAAGACGTCGACGCGGCGACCCGCAAGGCCCTGAACCAGGGCGTCTCGACGGACGGCGGCGTGCTCATCCCGACCGTGCTGTCCGCCGAGTTCATCCCGCTGCTGCGGCAGCAGTCGGTGATCCTCTCGTCGGGCCCGCGCATAATCCCGCTGCCGCGCGGCAACCTGACGATCCCCGGCATGGCCTCGGGCGCGACCGCGGCCTACGTCGGCGAGACGCAGCCGATTCCGACCAGCCAGCCCACCTTCAAGTCGGTGACGCTGAACCTCAAGAAGCTGGCCGGCATCGTCCCGGTGTCGAACGAGCTCATCGTGGACTCGACGTTCGCGATCGACACGATGGTGGCGGACGATCTCGTCTACGAGATCAACAACACCGGTGACTCGCAGATGCTGCGCGGCGTCGGCTCGTCCACGGCCCCGACCGGGCTGCTCAACCTGATCCCGTCCGGCCAGAAGACCGCCGCCTACGCGCTCACCGGCACGCTGGCGGCCGACATCCAGGGCATCATCGCGTCGCTCACGAGCGCGAAGACGCGGATGCGGACGAATCTCGTGCCGCCCATCAAGCCGACCTGGGTGATGTCGCCGCGCACGGCGGGGTACCTGTCCGCGCTCGTCGGCCCGAACTCCAACTTCATCTTCCCGAGCATCCAGGGCGACGAGCCGACGCTCATGAACCTGCCGGTGAAGGTGTCGACGCACGTGCCCGACAATCTCGGCACCGGCACCAACGAGTCGGAGATCTACCTCATCGACTTCGGCCACGTGTACGTGGGCGAGGGCACCCAGATCGTCATCACGACGTCCATGGAGGCCACCGTCGTCGTCGCCTCGACGCCGGTGTCCGCCTTCCAGAACGACCTCACGCTCGTGCGCGGCATCGTCCGCCACGACATCGACCTGCGCTACCTGCAGGCCGTCGAGGTCATCACCGGCGTGAAGTGGCAGTAGCCGGCCGCCCCTGACGGCCGGCGCGGCACTGCACCGGCCGTCACCGACCCGATTCCTCCGATCGAAAGACGATAGCCATGAAGGTGGTCAAGGAGACCGGCCTCGTGCCGGTGACGTTCGATGTTCCGTGGGGCCCCTATCACCCCGGCGACACCGGCGGCGTGAAGCCGGGCGACGTCGCGCCGATCCTCGCGGGCCGCTTCGGCGTCCTCGCGGCGATCCCGGAGGGCGTCGAGACGGTCGACATGGAGGACGCCGACGTCCTCGCGACGCTCGCCGCCCCGCCGCGCGCGAGCAAGCAGGAGGCGGCCATGGAGCGGCAGGCGTCGGTCGAGATCCCCGACGACTGGCGCGCCCAGCACCACCTGCAGCGCCTGCGCATCGCCTCGCAGATCAAGGGCGCCAACGTGCCGTCGGTCGAACTGGCCGACCGGACGATCGAGGACGAGCTCGCGCGGCGCGGCCGCGGCGCGACCGTGTTCCAGCGTGGCGTCGCCAACCGCGGCAACCCCGAGAACCAGGGCGACGGCGGGCCGAGCATCCCGCCGAGCGGCGGGCCCATCCCGGCCTGACCCGTGGCCGACGACGAGCAGGGCGGCACGGCCGCCCCGGGCACGGCCGAGACGAGCGTCCCGGCCATGCCTGCGAGGCCTGCGCAGCGCACGCCGAAAGTGGCCCGGCGCCATCCCGACAAGATGGTTCGCCCGGCGGCCAAGCCGCCCTATCCGACGAAGTGAGCCATGGATCTGCGCCGCATCTCCGCGCCGTTGACGCGACAGCAGAAGCTGACCGTCGTGACGCTGGACCAAGTCAAGCAGCAGGAGCGCGTCCTGCACGATGAAGAGGACGCGTTCATCGTCGACAAGATCGAAGCGGCTTACGACTACCTGTCGGGACCCGAGGGCTGGACGAACGGATACTGCCTTCTCGCCGAGCAGTTCGAGATGTACGTGCCCGAGGTCGCATGCCGGCTCATCCTGCCGGTGCGGCCACTCATCGAGGAAGGCTTGACCCTTGATGCGTGGGATGCCGGCAGTGGAATCTACCGGCCGGTGCCATCGAACGCGTTCGCGCTGACGTCGAGCGACGGCTGCGGCTGCATCGTCGGCTTGGATCGCTCCGTCTTCCGGCGAGCGTTCGGACAGCCCTACCCGCGCGCCTACCGGATCCGGTTCACGGCCGGCGTCACCGATCCCGCGGCCGTGCCCTCGCCCCTCAAGGAGGCGATCAAGCTCCTGGCCGCGCACTGGTATCAGAACCGCGAGGCGTCGCTGGTCGAGCGGACGGCGACACAGACGTCGCGGAAGATCGACTACGGCGTGGAGAAGCTGGCGGGTCGCTACCGCTTCAGCTTCGACCACTCCTGAGGCGCCCATGGCCGGCGCAGGATCCCTCGACCGCCTCGTGACGATCCGGCGGCGCCCGCAGGTCGGCACGACCTCCCGGGGGCCCTACGAGGACGCGTTCAAGACCTGGGGTTCGTTCCGCGCGCTGTCGGTGCGCGAGGCGATCGAGGCGGGCCGCGTCCAGAACATTGAGAACGGCACGCTCATGGTGCGCAACGGCCCCGAGACCCGCACCATCACGGTCGCCGATCGCGTGATGATCCAGGGCCGCGATTTCGCGATCGAGGGCGTCGGCGTGCCGGATATCCGCACCGGCCTGATCATGCTGGCGGTCGCCTCGGGGCTCGGCGGACAGTGATGGACATCACCGCGACCTTCGGCGCCATCGGCCAGGGCTACTCGGCCCTCAGCCTCGCCCCCGCCGCGCAGGCCTTTCGGAGCGCGCCGGGCGTGCTCGGCGCGCTGAACCTCGTCGACACCATCGCCGGCGTCGTCGGGGTCGAGCGCCTCACCGGGCAACTCGCGAAGTACGCGGTGAAGCTGGCGCTGCGCTCGGATCGCGCCGCCGAGCAGGCCGCCGCCGAGATGGTCGAGGCGATGCGCGCCCGGGTTCCGCAGGACACCGGCCTGCTGCTCAATGGCATCACCTGGCGCAAGGAGGGGCGCACCATCACGGTCGAGGCCTCCGCGCTCCGCGGCGCCTACAACTATGCGCTCGCGGTCGAGGCCGGGCACCACGCGGGCGGCCACGCCGACACGGATTACTTCGCGCGCGAGGACCACGGCGCGCTGCGACGGCGGCCGCACCACGAGACCGACGTCCCGGGCCAGCCGTATTTCTGGATCTCCGCCCGCGAGGGGCTCGCGCAGCTCAGGGGCACCATGGATCGCGCCGCGGGCGACGCGGCGCAAGAGGAAGGGCTGTGACATGGCACGGGTGAAAGTGAGCCGCGACGTGACGGTGCGGGCGACCGACACCGGAAACGTCCACTACGCGGCTGGCTTCGAGGGCCGGGTTCCGAAGGCTCACGCCGAGCGCATCGAGGCGGTCAAGGCCGGCGAATGGCTCGACAAGGCTGAGGCCCGGGACGGCGAGGACGAGGACCGGGGCGGTGACGCCTGAGATCGCCTTGCTGGACGCCCTCACGGCCATCCTCGTCGCCGATCCGACGCTCGCCGGGATCATCAGCGGCCGGGTCTACGACGAGGTGCCGGCCGAGGGCGCTCCGCAGGATCTGCCGCCGTACGTCTACATGGGCCCGATGAACCGCCGGCGCGTGATCCTGGACTGCTGCCCGGTCTGGACGGTGCGGGCGCGGATCTACGCCATCTCGATCGACTTCGGGCGCCGGCAGGCCTGGGAGATCATCGAGGCCGTCGCCCAGGCGCTCGACCTGAAGGACGCGCCCGCCATCACGCTGGCATCTCCCTACGTGATCCAGCAGCCGTTGCAGGTCGAGCAGGGCGGCGACGTGTTCGACCCGACGCTGCCGCGCTCTGTGTTCCTCGACGTCTCCACCACCATCGCCCGCGCGGCGTGAGCAGAAGGACCGCCCACCGATGACCTCGCCGACCCTTCTCCCGGGCAACCGCTTCCGGGCCTACCGCTCCGCGGGCGGCACGCCGGAGGTGTTCAACTTCGTCTGCATCGCGCAGACGATCGGCGTGACGCGCACCAACGAGTTCGAGGACGCGACGGTGCCGGACTGCGACACCCCGCTGTCCATCCCCAACCGCAAGAGCGTGCTGCGCTCGCGGGCGTGGAGCGCGCGCATCTCGGGAATCGTAGACGCGAAGCGGTTCGCGGCCATCCGCCAGGATGCCGAGAGCGAGACGCCGGTGCGCTACCAGTTCATGGTCGACCAAACCGCCGCCAACGGCGGCGGGACCTGGACCGGGGCCATCTTCATCGAGAGCCTGGAGGTCACCAAGAACAACAACGGCATGGTGAACTTCACGGCGCAAATGCGCGGCGACGACGTGCTGGTCTGGGCCGACGCGGCATGAGCCAGGTCGACACCAGCCGCTGCTACGTCGACGCCGACTTCGCCGGGCAGCGTCGGCGGTTCGTTCTGCGCATCGGCGAGATCGCGGAACTGGAGCGCCTCACCGGCTCCGGCATCGGCGCGGTCTTCATGCGGATCGGGGCGCACCAGTTCACCAGCCGCGATGTCTGGGACACGATCCGGCTCGGTCTTGAGGGCGGCGGCATGGATCCCATGGAGGCCACGGCCCTGTGCCTCCGGTACCACCCGCCGGCTTACCCGCTGATGACCTTCATCCCGCTCGCCGGCCAGATCGTGGCGGCCGCGGTCAACGGATTGCCCGACCTGGGAAAAGCCGAGGCGGAGGGGAGCGAGGCCGGCCCGGCGACCTCTCCGTCTTCTACGGAGCCGGGGCGGTCCTCGGGTGGACGCCGCAGGAGATCGACAAGATGACCCTCCCGGCGTTCCACGCTGGGATCGACGGCTTCCTGGCCGCGCACGCCGCGCCACGCGCGGTGGACGTCACCGAGGATGAGTACGCACGGATCCTGGCCGAGGAGATGGCGGCGGGACGGGCGTAGGGCGCTACCAGTGGCAGGCCTCTCGGATCGGCCTCAGCGCCTCCTTGAGCCCTGAGAGATTGAAAGTCGCTTCCGTCGTTCCAAACACGGTCTCCTCCACTCTGATAAAAAATTCCTGCCCTTCAGAAATTTTTTTCAAGAAAGGAACTGATTCCACGGATTTCCACAGTCCAACTCCCGTATTGTCTTCTGCGGAAATCCAGCGCCTGTTTTTAACAGCATCCTGTTTATCAATTCGGTAACTGACCGTTGGCGCGTGTCCCGCGACGAGTTCGCCCGGTACACGGAACGTGAACGTGGTGACTCCGGCCGTACACCCGACGGTCAGGTATCCTATCTTGGTAACGATTTCCGGGCGGCGCGGTTTTGCGAGCGCCGTATTGATCGCCGGCTCGATAACCCCGATCGTCACCGTTCCGTCGAGCTTGTCGACCTCGCGCTGAAGCATCCAGCGCGTTTCGCCGTTCGGCGCAGCCCCTGCCGCGCCCGCCAGTATCAGTCCGGCAAACGCACCGGCGAGCGCGCGCCGCCGCACCTGAGTGGGATTCATGGCCGAACCGCTTACCCTCCAGTTCCAGGCCGACACCTCGCGCGCGCAGAGCGCGATGGCAAGCCTTGCCGCGTCCGTCGTCGGCAACATGGCGTCGGTCGGGGCGGCCATGGCCGGCGGCGCCGCGAACACCAACTCGCTCGGCCAGACGCTGAGCGGCCTCGCTCAGAACGCCAGCCGGGCCGCGGCAGCGGTCGCCAGCGACGTGAAGAACATCTCGAGCGCGACCGTGAGCGCCGCTTCACGCGAAGGCGCCACGCTTGAAGGCATCGTGCGCGGGTTCACGACTGCGGCCGCATCCTCGAACACGGCTCAGCAGGCGGTGCGCTCGGGTGTCGCCGGCACCACGACGGCGATCGCGACGCTCGCCCAGCAGATCCCTTCGCTGACCACGCTGCTCGGCGCGTTCCTCGCGTTCGAGGCGGCGAAGCTGGTCTTCGCCTCGGTCGCGGCCTCGATCGATGAGGCCCGCCAGCACATCGAGTCCTACGTCAAGATCTTCCGCGACGCTGAGAATGCCGGCGTCGGCACGGACTTCTTCCAGCGCGCAACGCTCAATGCGGAAAAGCTGGGCTTGAAGGTCGATCAGGTCGCCCAAGCGCTCGCTAACGCGCGCGCCGCCTCGGAGGTGAAGATCGGCGAGGGCAAGGACGGCTCGAACACGTCCGCCATCGACAACCGGCTCGAACAGAACGTCCGGGCGGGAAACCTCAGCGCGGCCGACAAAGCCACCTTCGACGCTGCGACCTCGCAGGAAGAGCGCGTTCGCGCCGTCCTTAACCTGATCGAGAAGCTTCAGACGGAGAGCCGCAACCTCGCGGCCTACGACCTCGCCGGCAAGTTCTTCGGCGCGGATTTCGAGCGCCAGCTCCGCAACGGTGTCGATCTCGTCGGAGAACTGCGGCGCGCGCTCGACTCGACGTCCGAAACGGCGGGCGGCCAGCGCATCATCACCCCCGACATGATCGAGCGCGGCAACCAGCTCGATGCGAAACTGAAGGACATCGCCAACACCTTCGCCTCAGCCCTGGCGCCGATCGAGCGGGACATCGCCAACGCGGCGCTCGACACCTACGACGCTTTTCTGAAGGTCGAGGAGGTGGTCGCCCGGGTAGTCAAGATCGCCTCCGATCTCTACGTCGCGGTGCGCGACACGGTCGGCGCCGCGAAGGACTTGGTCAACCAGATCCCCTACATCGGGAAGATCCTGACCGCCGGGAACGTCGTGACGGCCGCCAAGGCGATCGGTCAGGCCACGGGCATCATCGGCCCCGATGAGCAGGGCCCGCCGGCCCCCGTCAATGTGCGGGTCCGTCCTCGGGGCTCGGATCGCTCGAACGTCCTGCCCTCGCTGCGGCCGAGCCGAGGCGGAGGCAGTGGCGCCGAAAGCCTCGACGCGGTCGAGACGCTCATCAACCAGCTCGAGAAGGCCCGCGACACCGCGAAGGCGGAACTCGACAACGTCGGGAAGACGAACGTCGAGCGCGAGAAGGCGGTGGCGCTCGCCAAGGCCGAGGCCGCCGCCCGCGAGGACGTGAAGAAGGGCAACCGCACCGATCCGGCGCTCGACGTGGATGAGAAGAACCGCGTCCTGGCCGCGGCCGAGGCGATGCAGAAGTACAAGGACGCGACGGCCGATGCGCAGCAGCAGCTGCGGCAGGCCGCGGAGGCGACGCGCTTCTTTGGGGACATGGCGGCCAACAGCCTCGCGGATGCCATCCTCGAGGGGAAGTCCTTTGGCGACATCCTGTCGAACCTGGAGAAGCAGATCGCCCGATCGGCGCTGAACGCGGTGTTCACGGGGACCGGGCCGCTCGCCGGGCTGTTCGGAACGGCCCCCGCCGCGAGCGCCGGCACGAACGCGGTGGGCGGACTGTTCGGCGCCTTCACGAACCTCTTCCGCGCGAACGGCGGCGACGTTCAGGCGGGCCAAGCCTACACCGTGGGCGAGGTGGGCCGGGAGCTCTTCATCCCGAACCAGAGCGGCCGGATGGTTCCGATCGATCGCGGATCCGGCGGCTACGGGGCCAGCACCGTGGACAACCGCCGCAGCTTCGTGATCGATGCCCGAGGCGCGCAGCAGGGCGTGGCGCAGCAGATCACCACAGCGCTCGCGGCCTACGACGCCAACCTGCGCCAGAACGCCCACACCTATGTGCAGGAGTCGAACGCCAACTTCCGGCGGCGGGGCTGACCGGTGGCGATCTTCGACGCCGCTGCGATAGCCGCGCAGTCGGGCGCGACCGTGCGCGGGGCCGTCCTCGTCGAACTCGCCTTCGCGTCGGGCTCGAAGCGGCTGCACGGCGGCCTCGGCGACCTCGCGGCCGGCGGGCAGGTCTGGCAGGGCATCGGCGCGCTCGCCGCGATCGGCGTCATCCAGCAGTCGACCGGCGGGACCGCCCCGTCGGTCACGTTCACGCTCTCGGGCACCGATCCCGCCATCATCCAGGACGTGATGTCGGCGGCGACCGAGGTGAAGGGCCAGCCGTGCCGGGTCTACCTCCAATACTTCGACGAGCAGCTGGCGCCGCTCGGCAATTCGTATCGCCTCTACACCGGCACGATGGACCGGCTGACGCACCGCATGGTGTCGGTCGATGCCTGGACGGCCGAGTTGACGGCGGTCAGCCGCTTCGCGCGGCGCGGCCTGCCGCCCTTCGGGACCTATTCGGAGAGCGACCAGCAGCAGCGGTACCCGGGCGACCACGGGCTCTACCTGATGCCGGCCATGCAGGCGAGGATCCGCGCGTGGAACCCGGTCAAGACCTGACCGCCTTCGTGCGCCGCATGGCTGCCGAGCCCTTCGCCTGGGGCGCGACCGATTGCGGCTGCATGATGGGGCTGTGGTGCGTGGCGCGCGCCGGCATTGATCCCGCTGCGCCGCTCCGCGGTCGCTACAGCACGGCGCGAGGCGCTCGGCGCGCGATCGCGCGGCTCGGCGGCTTCGTGGCGGCCGGGCGAACGCTGATGGGCGCCGCCGGCTTCGCGGAGACCGGCGCGCCGCGCGCCGGCGATGCCGGCCTCGTCGAGCACCCGATCGTCGGCCCGGCCTTCGCCGTGCACGTCGGCATCGGCTGGGCAGTCAAGAGTGAGCGCGGGTTGGCGCTCGGCGACTGGCCCGTTCTCGTGGCCTGGGCCGTCGCCTGATGCCGGTCGCCATCGGGATCGCGATCCTCGGCGCCGTCGGCGTCAGCGAGGGCGTTGCGGTCGGCGTCGGCATCGCCGGCGTCTCGCTCGCCACCATCGTCGGATCGACCGCGATCATCGGGGCCGGGGCGGCGCTGAACGTGCTCGGGCAGGCGCTGCAATCGCAGAAGCGCAACCCGGAGAACATCACCGTCAAGCAGCCGATCGGGCCGCGCCGGCGCGGGCACGGCCAATGCAAGCTCGGGGGCTACATCTTCTTCTTCGACGTCGTGAACGGCGTCATGGTCCGCGGCACGCTCCACTGCGATGGCCCGATCGCGGAGGTGCTGGAAGTCTGGTTCGACGACGTGATGACGGGCGTCGGACCGACGACGACCGCCGACGCCCTGGTCATTCCCGATGCCCGCTTCCGCGGCACCGCCCTGATCGAGCGGCACCTCGGCACCGTTCCGCAGGCCGCCTCGGGCTTCCTGCTGACCTCGGGCTCGCCGGATCCCTGGACCGCGGCCATGCGGCTGGACGGCATCGCCTACACGGTCGGGAAGTTCGGCGCGGTCAAGCACGGGGACCTGATCTATCCCGGCGGCGCGCCGACCATCCGCATCGTCGCCCGCATGGTGCCGGTCTACGACCCGCGCGACGCCACCCAGGATCCGAACAACCCGGCCACCTGGAAGCAGACCGGCAACGCGGCGCTGAACTTGCTCGACTACATCACCCACCCGACCGGCCTCGGCATCCCGATCGCGGACGTCCTGCTGTCGACCTTCGCCGACCTCGCGGACGTCAGCGACGAGCCGGTGGCGCTGCGCCAGGGCGGCGTCGAGCCGCGATACCGGTGCTGGGGCACCTACGACTACGACGAGGAGCGGGCCGACGTGCTCGCCCGCTACACCGCGGCCTGCGACGCCCGTCTCTACGAGGATGCGGACGGCAAGGTGGCGGTGCGCGGCGGCCGCTGGATTCCGCCGACGGTCACCATCACGCCCGACATGATCCTCGGGTGGGACGCCATCGAGGTCGGGGACAAGGCGCTCGCGACCGTCAACCGGATCAAGTGGACGTACACCAGCCCGCTCAACGACTACCAGCAGATCGAGGGCCAGCCCTGGGACGACGAGGACGCGCAGGCGCTGTCCGGCGTCCTGCCGACCGACAAGGTGTTTCGCAACTGCCCCTCGCACGCGCAGGGCCGGCGCCTTGCCAAGATCGCCCTGCATCGGCTCGCCCCGCGCTTCAAGATCACGGGCCTGCGCCTCAACTCCCGGGGCCTGCGGGTCTTCGGCGAGGACGTGGTGAACCTGAAGATTCCGGTGTTCGGCATCGACACGACGGTCGCCGTCGAGAACGGGCGCCTCGCCGGCAGCTTCGCGGACCAGCTCACGGTTGACGTCTACGAGTTTACCGCCGCCGCCTATGCCTGGTCGCCGGCGATCGAGGAGGGCACGACGCCGCTCGCGCTCGGCGCCTACGCGCCGGCGCCGATCCCGACGCCGAGCAACCCCGCCTACACCGTCCAGCGCGTCGAGGCGGGCGGTGTGGTGACCGGGCTCTATGCCCTGTGGAGCGCCGACCCCGTCGCCGGCCGCACCGACCTGACCCTCGTGGGTGAGTACCGCGTCGTGGGCGACGCGGAGTGGCGCGCGCTGGGTTACCAGGGCAGCCAGCCGATCACCGATGCGCTCAACGAGGCCACCGCCTACGAGGCGCGGTTCGCCTGGACCGACCAGACCTCGATCAGCGCATTCAGCGCCGCGGTTCCGTTCACGGTCGCGGCCGACACGACCCCGCCCGGCCCACCGACGGCCGCCACAGCGACCGGGGCCAGCGGCCGGATCGACTTCGGCTTCACGGCCCCGAACAGCGCCAATGTGGGCGCCGTCGTCGTCTACGTCGGTACCACCACGACCTTCGCCGCCGCCTCCGCGGTGGCGAGCTACGCGATCGGCGCCAACCAAGCGATCACCGGCAGCTACAGCGGCCCGACCCCGCCGCTGTCGCCCGGTGACGATCAGGTGTGGTTCCGCGCCCTCAACCGCAGCGGCCTCGGCGACGCCTCGTCGACGGTGGGGCCGCTGCCCGTCACGGTGACCTGATGCCGCTCGCGTGGCCCTCCGCGCTCATCCCGTCGTCCGAGAACTGGCGGCCGCACGGCGGCACGCGCACCGGCGGGCAGGCGCTGGACGGGTCCGAGCAGCTGGTCGCGTCGCCCTCGATGCGGTGGATGGCGACGCTCACCATCCCCTGCCACACCAAGGCGCGAATCCTGGCGGCGCGCCGGGTGATCGCCTATGGTCGGGCGCAGACGTGGCTCGTCGGCCCCTGGGAGTACAGCCGCGTGCCGTGGGCAACGGACGCCTACGGGCGCCTGATCACCCCGGACCTGCTGCGCCGGCCGAGCCTCGACGGCACGCCGTTCGCGGACGCCGGCGCGACCGCCATCGCCGATACGCTGGTGCCCGCGACGGTCGCGAGCGCCGCCGCCCTCAACGCCACCACGCTGACGCTGGCCCGCACTCTCGGCACGGTGTTCCGCGACCCCGACGTCGTGTCGACGACCCTCGGCGACCTCGAACCCGGCATGCTGTTCGGAATCGCCGGTCGCCTGCATGCCATCGTCGAGGTCGGCGGTGCGACGGTGTCGTTCCGGCCGTGGCTGCGCGCCGCCGCGCCGGCCGGGACGCCAGTCGACCTCGTCTCGCCCCAGTGCACGATGCGGCTCGCCAGCGACGACACCGGCCCGCTCGAACTGCAGCTGTCGCGGTTCGGGACGATCACCCTGGACCTGATCGAGGCTTCCTGATGTCCGACAGTCCTTACGGCCTCGCCTTCCCTGGCATCGCTCCGCTGTTCTATCTCGACTTCGTCATCACGCGCGATGATGACTGGCATGACTTGCTGCCGCAATTCCTGATCGGTGGGCAGCCCTTCGACATCTCCAGCATGTCGATCGACATGTGGGTGCGCCCGGCGTTCGACTTCCCCGGCGCGCCGATGCTCCATTTGCAAAACGTCGCCGCGCCCGCCGAGGGCATCCGGTACGATTCGGCGCCGGATGCCCTGATGACGATCCACGTGTCGCGGGCGACGGTGATTGCCAACCTCCCGATCGGCACGTGGACGCAATTCGCCGTCCTGAGCGATCCGGCCAGCACCTACGGCTGGACCACCCGCGAGGTCTGGCGCGGAAGCCTCGTCGTCCAGCCTGGCCGCATCGGCTGACACCGCAACTCAGGGACAGTTCGGATGACCATTGCCTCTGCTCGCCCCTCTCAGGGCGTCGAGATCGCATGGCCGCGCCCGGTCGACATGCGCCTGTTCGCCGGCATCGTGCAGTACCGCGTCCGCGGGACTGCGACCTGGATCAACATCTTCAACCTGGCCG
The DNA here is from genome assembly GCF_054052225.1 of Methylobacterium sp. JK268. Taxonomy (NCBI): domain Bacteria; kingdom Pseudomonadati; phylum Pseudomonadota; class Alphaproteobacteria; order Hyphomicrobiales; family Methylobacteriaceae; genus Methylobacterium; species Methylobacterium sp. JK268. Next base: position 32,708 of record NZ_JBSVZN010000049.1, read on the forward strand.
ATCTGCAGGGCGTCAATGAGGCGATCGTCCTCGGCGCGCTGCAGGCGCACGGCTTCACGGTCGATGCCAACGGGAATCTGCACCTGACCGATGCGGAAGGGCGGATCACGACGCTGAGCGCGGCGCTGACTGCTGAAGCCAACGCCCGCGGTGCCGCCGACGATGGGCTCTCGGGCCGGATCACGACGCTGAGCGCGGCGCTGACTGCTGAAGCCAACGCCCGCGGTGCCGCCGACAACGAGCTTGCGGGCCGGATCACCGACGAGGCCACCGCGCGGGGCGACGCGATCACCCGAGAGGCCGGCGATCGCAACACCGCCGATGGTAGGCTGTCCGACCGCATCGACGCCGAAGTGCAGGCCCGCGCGATCGCGGACACCGCGCTCAGCACCCGGATCGACGCTCAGACCAACGTGCGCGGGATCCCCGGCACCGTCTACCGAGTCGCGATCACGGACCTCAAGGGCTACGCGGTCAGCGTCGAGTATCTGCGCGGCTCCCCGGTGCTGCCGGGCGCCGTCTATGCGAGCGTCATCACGGATGCCCGGGGCTACGCGCGCGACATCACCCGCCGCGTCGAGCAGGTGCCCGGCCCGGTCTACGCCGAGGTCGTCACCGATGAGCGCGGCTATGCCAGGAGCGTCGACCGGGTCGACGGCGCCGACCCTCGCCCGCTGCCGCGGTTCGACACCGGGCTATTGCACATCATCGGCGACGGGCAATCGCTGTCCCGCGGTGTCAACGGTGGCATCCCCGTCACCACCACGGCGCCGGCCCGGACATACCGCTTCAATGGCGGAGACCGGGCGGACGACGGCGGCGGCACCAGCGCGCAGAACCACGCCTCGCTGGTGCCCTTCGTCGCGACCGTCAACAGCAAGGGCGAGGGCGAGACGCCCAACGGCGGCACGGCGATCAGCCTGGCGCAGCTGATGGCCGCTGCTGGGATGGACCTCGCGGCGCGCGGGCAATCCATTCTCATGTCCGCGCCTGGCCAGTCCGGGCAGGCCATCGCGGCGCTGTCCTCGGGCGGTCCGTACTGGCAGCGCATGCTTGACGACATCACCTACGGCTACGCCGCCGCGGCGGCGCTCGGGCTCACCTACAGCCTGCCGTTCATGACTTGGACGCAGGGTGAGACCGACATCCTGCAGGGCACGACCCGCGACCAGTACAAGGCGCTCCTCAGGCAGCTGCGGACGGACGTTCACAGGCACCTTGAGACCACCGTGCCGCGCTCGGAGCGGCTGGTGTGCATCACCTATCAGGTCGGCACCCACGATTATTACGGGCGCCCGCCGGACATCGCCCTCGCGCAGCTGGACCTCGGCACCGAGGACGACAGCGACTTCGTCTGCGCCTGCCCGATGTACCTCGCCGCGTACACCGGCGACGTCCACCCGGACGCTGCTTCGCTCAAGAGGATCGGCGGCTATTACGGTAAGGCTGCGGACTATCTGCGGCGTGGCGACTTGTTCCGGCCAGTATATCCGCTCTTCGCGGAACGGCAGCGCAACGTCGTCGCCCTGAAATTCCACGTGCCGGTGGCGCCGCTCGTCCTAGACACGTCCGAGGTGACCGACCCGAACGGGGCCTTTGGTTTCGAGATCTACGATCCGGCCGCCAACGCCAACATCCCGATCACGGCGGTGCGCGTCGTCGCCGGCCGCACGGTCGAACTCGTCGGCAACCGGACGATCCCACCCAATGCCCGCGCCCGCTACGCCTACACGCCGCCCGCCGGGTTCGTCCCCTACGGTAGCAGTGGCACGCCCGGCTATACACCGCTCTATAAGAACATCGGCGCGCGCGGCTGTCTGAGGGACAGTGATCCGTATGTCTTCGAGCCGTCCGGCTTGAACGTCCGGCTCTACAATTATTGCGTCATCTTCGACAGGGAGATCATCTGATGGGCGTGCGGATCATCGATCGCGGCGCTGATTACAGCACGCTGGGTCGCGGCTTTTTCGGAATGGGCGATTATCTCGACCCGAACCAGATGGCGATGCTCTACCTGTTCGGCACGGCCATGCCGGACAACTACCTCGGCGATCGCTGGGACTACTCTCTGAACGATCGCGCGCTGTCGATCCGGAGCGGCGGCGCGCTTGCCCGAGATTTCGTGCAGAACGGGTATTACACGACGCCACTCAAGGCCGGCACGCTCGGGTCGGCCTTCACACTCTTCGCGCTGATCTACCGTGTGCAAGGTCCGCGTGGCGCCAACAACACCAATAGTCTTTACGTCACAAACTACCCGAACGCCAACGCGATGTCGATCGGTGCCGACAAGGGCACTGTCAACAACAATGGGTACTACTATTCGTTGTTTAATAATAACTTGGTGACGGTACCGATGACGGCGAACACCGGCGCGGGCTGGGAACTGCTGATCGGGACCTGCAACGGCGGCGGCGTCATCGACACCTACATCCGGCGGCCAAGCGGCGACAACGCACACACGGCGGGAAGCGGCACGATCGGCGCGGCGTCATCCGCCCCGCTCCTGATCGGCTCAAGCGGCGATCTCACGGGATTCCCGCCCGGGGACGCGATCGGCGCCGCGGGCGCCTACAGCCGGTATTTCGGCAGCCAGGACGTCGAGAACCTCTATCAGGGTTTGCGGCGGTTTGGGTCGGACTGGAGCGTGTGGGCCCTCTGACGCCCGCGGGCCATCCCGGAGCCTGACGCCATGCCGCGCATCGCCCGCAGCGACAAGCCGCTCTATCAGACGATCGGAGACCCGATCGCGTGGCCGATCCGGATCACCGGCCCGAGCGGCGCCCCGCTCGACCTCACCGGCGCCTCGGCGGTCTGCGTGCTGCACGGCGGTGGCCGCGACCGAGTGCTTATGGTCGGGACGCTTGGCCCGGACGGCTACGTGCGCCCGAGCGGGAGCGCCGCGCTCTCGGCGGACGTGCCCCTCGGCGCGCTGTCCCAGCTTCGCCTCACCCTCACCGACAGCCAGGGCGTCGTCACCCGCTACGTCTGGCCGGTGATCGGGGAAATTCCGTGAGCAGCACCGCCGCCGTCGCGACGCAGACGGTCGCGGTCGCCACAATCGAGACGCCCCGCGGGGTATCGGCGGCGGTCGCGGTGGAGCAGCTGCCGGTGGCCATCGCCGCGGCCGAGCAGGGGGTCGCGGGTCCGCCCGGCCCCGCTGGCGCGGTCAGCGATCTCACCTTCACGGCGCCGAGTCCCTTGAGCGGCCACCGGGCGGTCTGCTGCCGTCCGGACGGATCGCTCGCCTACGCGTCGGCCGACGATGCCGCGAGCGTCGAGACCTACGCAGGCGTCACCACCGGCGCCGCGGCCGCCGGAGCGCCGATCGCGGTCCGGTCCGCGGGCGAGCTCGTCGAGCCGTCCTGGTCCTGGAGCGTCGGCGCCGTCTACCTCGGCCTCGCCGGTGCCCTGGTGCAGCCGGAGCCGGTCACCGGTGCGCTCCTCGTGATCGGGATCGCGCTGTCCCCCACTCGGCTGCTCCTCGACCCCGAGCCGCCGATCTACCGCGGCTGACCGCCGCCCACTCCCCCGGAGACGATGATGGCTGCCCCGTATTTCCTGCAGCGGCTCGGCCGCGGCTTCACGATGGTCTATGCGACCGTGACCGGCGGCGTCCCGAACGCCAACAAGATCGTGGCGACGGGCTCCGCGGGCACGCTCGACCCGACCCTGTTCCCCGCCGGCATCGGCCAGGACATCGCCAACTATCCGACGAGCGAGGCCCTGGCCGCCGGGGCTCAGGTCAACCTCTACAACAACAGCGGCACGCTCACGGCCCGCAACGCCGACGCCAGCGCCGCGAACGGCGGCAAGCAGTCGGACGGATTCGTGCTCTCCGCCGTGACGTCCGGCGGGACGGCCGCGGTCTACCGCAACGGCGGGCTCAACACCGGCGTCACCGGACTCACACCGGGCTCCGACTACTGGCTCGGCACGGGTGGCGCGGTCACCGCGACGCAGAACACCACGGCCGGCCAGACCGACCAGTACATCGGCAAGGCGTCGGCAGCCGGCGTGCTCGACCAGCTGCCGCCGCAGATCGCGGTTGCGGTCAACTGAGGCGGCGGCCATGGCGATCCCCCTCAAGCGCCAGGGTCGCGGGTTCGCGACCTTCGGGAGCGGCGACACCCTGCCGGTTGCGAACGGCGGCACGGGCGCGACCACGGCCGCGACGGCAGCCACGGCCCTCGGGCTCGGCACCAGCAGCGCGGTCACTCATGCCAGCCTGTCGCTCACGGGGGCGTTCAGCGGCACGACGGTCGATGCATCCGGGTACATCCACGCCAACGGCGCGGAGATCGCCGTGGCTCGCAGCGCCTCGCAAGGCGGCGTGTATCTCAAGCCCGGCGGCAATGGCGGCTATATCGAGGGCTGGCGCCCGACCGCCCAATCGGCCCGCGACTGGTACATCGGAAATTCTGACGGCACATACGCGTATTTCTCAGCGGAGAACGGATGCGCCTGGAATTTCGTAGGCAGTTTGCGCCCGCGGGTTAACGGCAATCTGGTCGTCTCGCAGACCGATGCGATGACGCTCGCCGCCTATACGGTGGCAACTCTTCCGGCCGGCAGTGTCGGAACCCTCGTCTACGCGAGCAACGGCCGCAAGGGCACCGAGACGGCCGGAAACGGCACGGGCGTGATCGCCTATTTCTCCGGCGGCGCATGGCGCCGTCTTTCCGATGACACGGCGGTGGCAGCATGAGCGCTTTCTACCTCTACGAGTTCCTGTATCGCAGCTGGGCGCTGGGCGCGGGAAAGTCAGACGCCTACCACGTCATCCTGGCGCAGGACGTCGCGATGCCGGGCCAGGACCACCCGCACACCGTCGTCGGCCCGCCGATGACGCCCGAGCAGGCCGAGGCGGCCGGCTACCCGCTGCCCGACCTCCTCTCCGCGATCAACGCGGCCGCGATGGCCGAGCGCGATGCCCTGCGCCAGCAGCTCGCCGCCGTCACGGCTGAGCGCGACGCACTGCGGGCCGCAGCGTCGTCCGGCGAGGCCTCGGAGGCCAACCCAAACCCCTGATTTGCATCAGGACCTCAAGCCGGAGAAAGATCATGGACCCCACCGTGCCGCCCGGCGCGGCCTTTCTGCTCGCCTTCATTGCCGCGAGGGAGGCCCCGAAGGGCTATGACACCGTCTTCGCGAACCGCATGGCGAAGATGCCGAAGCCGCTCACCAGCATGACGGTGGCAGAGGTCATCGCGCAGGGGCCTTGGCGGACTAGCAACTTCGGGTCCTCGGCCTGCGGGCGGTTCCAATTCATGACCGCCACGCTGCAGGGCCTCGTCAAGGAGGTCGGCCTAACGGGCGGCGAGCGGTTCGAGCCCGACCTTCAGGACCGGCTTGCCTTCCACCTCCTGAAGCGCCGCGGCTACGTGGACTTCGCGGCCGGGCGGTGCACGCTCGCGGGGTTCGGCCTCGGGCTCGCGAAGGAGTGGGCGAGCTTCCCGGTGCTGGCGGACTGCCAGGGCGCTCACAGGCCCGTGAAGCGCGGACAGAGCTTCTACGCGGGTGATGGCCTCAACAAGGCGCTCGTCTCCGCGGACGACGTCGAGAAGGCGTTGCTGCAGGTCGAACGTATCAATGCCGGCGCAGCGTCGACGTTGGCATCGCCTGTGCCCGCGAGCCCGATCCCTCCCGTGGCGGTGAACACCGGCAAGCCAGACCTGAAGCCCGTCCTCGAGGCGCAGGTGCGGGTGACCGAGGCCGCGGTCCCGCCGCCCTCTGCAACCTCATCGCCGCAGTCCACCGGGCTGCTGGCCGGCATCCTGGCGCGCCTGCGGGCGCAGTGGCCCATCAAGGGAGCGTGACATGGCCGGCGGCATCATTGGCAGCATCCTGACCGGTGGCATCTCCGCGGTCCTGCCCGACATCACCTCGACTCTAAAGATCGTGCTCGAGCGGGTGATCCCTGACCCAGCGGCCCGGGATCAGGCGGCGCAGCAGCTTGCGCAGCTGATGGCCGATCGCGAGAAGGCCATCCTCGACTACGCCGCCAAGGAAGCCGAGCAGCAGGCGGCGATTAACCTTCAGGAGGCGCAGAGCCCCAGCTGGTTCGTGGCCGGTTGGCGCCCGGCCTGCGCCTGGATCTGCGTGTTCGGCTTCGCCTACTCGTTCATCCTGGCGCCGATCATGACGTGGGTCTCCGCCATCGTCGGCACCGCGATCGGCGTGGCCTTCCCCGTTCCGCCGACCCTCGACAATGGTTCGCTCACGACGCTGCTGCTCGGGATGCTCGGCTTGGGCGGCCTCAGGGCGGCCGAGAAGATCAACGGCGTGGGGGCGGCGAACATGTCGGCGCCGCTGCCAGGGGCCGGCACCCTGCCCAGGCCCCGGCTGGTCGCCTCGCGCTGATCCGTGCCGCCCGCAGGAAACCCCTCTGTGCTCGACACCGCGCTCGCGAAGCTCGTCGATCAGGGCGTTATCGGGATCATGGTGGTCCTGCTGCTGCTCGGGGTCATCTACCTGCAGAAGCGCCGGGACAGCGAGGCCGAAGCGAGGCTGAAGGAGACGCGCGAGACGCTCGTGACGGCGGCGGAGACCAACCGAATCCTCCAGGGGATCAAAGAGACGCTCGCCGCCGTCGCCCAATCGCAGACCTTCCTGACGGCCACCGTCCAGACGATCGACGCCAACGCGAGGAGTGCGCTCAGCAGCCAGACCGAGCGCGATCAGCGCGTCGAGCGCATGATCGAGGCCAACGGCGAGATCATCCGGGACATCAACACCGCCGCGCGAGAGAACCAAGCCCTGCTCAAGCGGGCGCTCGATGTGGTTGACGGCAGGGGGCGCTGATTGTGGGAGCGCTTCAGGCCATGTGGAACATCATCACCGGGCGATCGTCCGAGCGTGCCGCGCAGCAGGCGCTCGTGAGCCAAGCCCTTCGTGCCGAGCGTGCGAAGACTCTGGCGCAGATCAACGACATCGAGATGCAGGCCGAACAACTCGCTGGGGTCGATGCTCTGATGATGAAGCATCTCGCGAGGACGATGGAGCTTGCCGGCCGGAGAAAGAGGGGCAGGGCCTGATGGGCTTGTTTCGACGACGTGCGGTGATGGCGGCGTTCGTCATTGTCCTTCTCTACATTGGACTCGTGCGTGTCACCCCAATCAAGCCGCGTGGCGACGGGCTGCGCGCCGTGTTCCTCATCCTCTCGGGCTGGGGGATGTTCGCCTACTGGAGGCCGTTCCGGCGAGCCATGGCGATAGAGGGGTGGCCGACAGGGCCGTACCTCTACGCCGTGATGATCTTCCTGTTCTGCCTCGCCAGCAACCTGAACGCTAGCATCGGGCTTTTCTGGCGCCTCGCCGGGCAGCCGCCCTACCTTGTCAACAACGCGATCTTCGACTTCTGGGTGGTCCTTGCTTCCCTAGCGCTCGTCATCGCCGTGACCGTTCCGGACCTATTCGGCAAGGACGTTCCACCGCGTGACAAGCTGCAGCTCGGCTCGGTGTGGCTCGTGATGCTGGTAGTGGTACTCTATCTGAGCCTGATCCGCCCAGACCTCTCGGGCCTCGCGGAGTGGATGCGCCCCTGGCTCGACAGCGGCTACGACTACACCTTCGACGACACCAAGATCTACGACGTGCAGCCTTAGAGAAAAGACTCAATCAGCTTGATCGTGCGAAGGGCCGCTGAGGGTGGGTGAGAGGCCCTCGCTACTGCGGCCGGAACCGGACGGTCAAGCCAGCCGCGGTTGGTCTGGTTTGGGTGCGCCTTTAGCAGACTGCCTCTTCTGACTGCTTTCTACCCGAAACAGACAGGCGGGGACGCAGCGGGCGGGAGACGAACGATCGGCCGTGGCCTGCCCTGTGGTGGTGTTCGTGCAGGCCACGGCCGATGCGTGACATGGGTCAGTGCCAACTAAGCGGCAGAGGGCCACAGAATGGAAGTGGCCGGATCGAGGACACCATCTGGGCCTGGGTCGATTCGCGAAAGCCGCTGTCTCGACCGCAAACACCCGGCAGTGGGCCACACAAATACCGAAGGCGGTCACCTTAAGCGTGCAAGGTCTGTTTCCTACCTGGTGCGAACGCCTCACCCGCGCACGAACGGTCGGTTCACAGAACCCCATAGCATGGAACGCGTTATAGCCCATGCCGTAAGTCCTCGGAAGCATCCAAGCGCGGCACCGTGGCGGTGCTCAGTCTATGGCCAGTAGAAAGGCCCTCGCCCGGTCGCGCGGATCTACTGCATTGATCTATCCGTCAGAGCCGGTCGGAGGCATGGCAAAAAGAGGCCGGCTCGGGTTGGGTGAACCCGGCCGGCGCTCAGTCCGAGGGAGGAAACATGCAACAATCTGCACCATCTACCCAGCCAATCGCCGCTCGCCCCAGGGCGTTCCGCCCGTACGATCACTAGGGGACTCTACGGTGGAACACGGCCCTGCCCCAAACGCGAACGAGCCCGCTTTCACACTTTGAACCGCTCGCGCCCTGCCAGGGCGTTCAGGTCCTCGCAGCTAGCCCGGGCTAGGCCGTACTCGACGAAGCGCCAGAAGCATCACGCGGTGCGGGCGGCGATCCTGCTGGCGAGGCCCGGGTAGCCGGCGGCCGCAAGCGATCTGCCTATGTGAATGCGGAAAGATGCACGCATCGTCATGCCCACCTACCGTGAAGCACCTCGACCCCACCACCTTGCTCTCCGAAGCGAACCGCCGTGCCGCCTCCACGCGGCAGCGCCTCGCCTACCACTCGCTGAGCATGGGCGTGTCGCGGGAGTGCATGTCCCGCTCCAAGGAGGCGCTGGCGGTCTCCCGCGAGCTGCTGCAGCAGCCGCTCTATGACGTCTTCACCGGGCGGCTGATCAACAAGCGGTAGGTGGGGCAGGGGCGAGTTCGCCCTCGATAATGCCGGATCTGGCCGACACGCTTGGCCTGTCGAACTTGCACGTCGACCGCGTGCTGCAAGCCCTACGACGCGACGGGCTGATCTCGTTGCGGGGACGCCGCTTGCAGATCCTCGCGCCGCGGTGGCTGCGTCAGCTCGCGGAGTTCGAAGCCGGGTACCTCTCGGGTTCGCTGGCTGTCTCGAGGCCCAGAGCGGCCCGCTTCCTACGCGGGCGCCGGGCTGCGACCTAGTCGCCGTCGTAATCGGTGGGACGCACGCCGGCGGCCGTTGCGATCAGGACCGCCTCGGGCAGCGTCTGGGCGTCGAGCGTCGCCATGACGCGGGCCCGGTGGATCTCCACTGTGCGCGGGCTCAGGCCCAGCGCTAGAGCGATCGTCTTGTTGGTCCCGCCCGCGAGCAAACTCTCCAGCACCTCGCGCTCGCGCGCCGTAAGCGCCGCGATCCGGGCGCGGGCTTCTTCAACCCGGCGCGTCCGATCAGCCTTGGAGTGGATCTCGGCGAGCGCCGTTCTCACGGCGAACAGCAGCACCTCGGGTGTCCAGGGGGCTTGGAGGAAATCAACCGCTCCCGCTTTCATGACGCGGACCGCGACGCCGACGTCGTCCCCCCTCGCACCGAGCGCCACCACGGGCAGGTGCGCGCGTAGCGGCTTCAGCTTGCTCGCGACAACTGGGTCGCCTGTCTCCTCCAAGTCGAGCACGACGCAGCCCGGTACCAGTGAACCCGCCAGTTTGAGGAGGGCCTGACCGCTCCCGAAAGCCTGCACCTCGTAACCGGCTGCCTGCAGGATACTGACGAGGCTGCGCCGGGCGTCGTCCCCGACTGCGACCACATAGGCGCGTAGGCCAGTGTCGACGGTGATGTCTTGCGCGATCCCACCCGCCGACCGGATCAGCCCGTCAATGCCCGGGATCGGGAAGAAGGTGTCCCGGATGCAGCGAACCGCGCGGTCAGAGGCACGCAGGATGCGGTATTCCAGGATCAGCGCCTCGCCATCCCTCACCCGCTCCATCGCCTGAGCGGCGGCACCGCGGTCCTCCGGGTGGACGCTGGCGAGCCAACCCGCGACGTCCGGCATGTCCTCGGCGGGCATCCCCCAGACGCGCGCGAAGGCCGGGCTGAGATAATCGAGCCGCCCACTTTCCAAATCGGCGAGCCAGAGCACGTTGGCCGAATGCTCGGCGAAGCGCCGGAAGCGCTCCTCACTCGCGCGCAACGCCTCCTCGGCCTGATGGCGTTCAGTGATGTCGAGGGAGACCGCAAGGACGCCAACGATGGCGCCCGTGCCGTCGCGAAGGGCGCTGACGACGTTGCGCACCCACACCGGTGTACCATCCGGACGCAGGTAGCACTTCTCGATGGTGAAGGGTGCACCCTCCGCCATGGCCCGCTGGTAGAGGGGTTCGTTGGACACCCAGTCGTCCGGGTGGGTCAGGTCCTGCACGGTGCGGCCGAGCAGATCATCCCGCGTGCGCCTGAGGATCTCGCAGTAGCGGTCGTTGACGAAGCTCATCCGATGGCCGGTGTCGACGATGACGATGCCGGCTTCAGCTTGCTCGGCCACGGCCCGGAAGCGCTCCTCACTCTCGCGCAGCGCCTCATCCGCGGTCAGCGCGAGGGAGCGCTCGACGACCGGGTGTGTCGTTCGAGCGAATTCCGAGTCGTTTCCGGCAAGCTTGGGCCGCTGAGGGGTCTGGATGAGAGACTTTGCTTGCTCAGTCAGAGCGCGCCGCTCAGGATCGGGATCGGGCATGGTGTGCTCGCGAAAAGCAGGCGGGAGCACACATCTCTCTCAGCCACCAGTGCCCGCGGGTCCGGAAACCGGCTGGTGATCCCGACATCCTAGGCTCATTCCGCAAAAAAATCTATCTAAAACGAGGCTATTTCATGGGTAATTTTGCCGAATTCCACACATATGTTACACAAAACTCTGCTACATCCAATAATTAGCGGGATCATGCCAGAGCCTCAATATGTTAGGAGCGGGCCAGATAGTTGCGGCTGCGCAAGATCTGCATCTGGCCGGCAAGCTGTAGTCGCTGCTCGGCATACGGGAGATCATTACAGTTAGCAGTGGCCACAGCCCAGGTCGTTCAGGGCCGATCAGGCCGTCGGTAAGCTGACATTCGGAACGCCAGAGAAGGGTCGGAAGCTGACTCCCGCCAGGTCAAGCTGAGTAGGTGTTGACTCTAGCGGCTCGCGCCGTCCATCAGTCTCTGCGCCCGCCCGGCCCCGCTGCGGCGGACTTTTCGTTTCAGGGCTCCTCCGGCACGTTGACCAGCACCCCGTACTCCTCGTCCCGCTGGTTCATCACCACCCGGCTCCCGTTGGCCTTCGCCCGAGCGTGCGCGCGCCCCAACGCATCCCGAACTATGTCGACCGGCTTGGCCGCGCCGAATTCAGCTGGCCTGATCGCTAACGGTCTCGAGCACCTGCTGATTTATGGCCACGAGCCGGTCGACGACGCCACCGAGGTGCTCTGCGTCCAACCCGAACCGCTCGGAGCATTGGGCCAGCGCCCCGAACTCGCATTGGAGCTGCACCAGGAGGTGGTGCAGCACCGTGGCGAGCGCTAACATCTGGGGTCGGCGCGAACCGAGGTCGTCTCCAGCCTCCCAGGCTCGGATGAGTTCCGCCGTCTGTCGAAGCGTGCTGTCGGCGTCGTACACAGCGGGGTGCATCAGGATCTCAGTCACGATTGCCTCCGCTCAGGCCGAATGAGAGCTGAGGCTCTGGTTGACCTCCGCCAGCCCGCGGGAGGCCCCTTGCATGGCCGAGGAGATCTCCCGAGTGACCGCGCTCTGCTCTTCCACCGCCGCGGCGATCCCACTTACCACGTCCTGCGCCTCCGTTACGCTTCGCTCGATGATGCGAAGGCTCCCCACCACGGCGCCCGCCACGGCCTGCATGGCTTGGATGTCCTGCGTGATCTGGGTCGTCGCGCGGGTGACCTGCCCGGCGAGGTTCTTCACCTCACTCGCCACCACCGAGAAGCCGCGGCCCGCTTCCCCGGCCCGCGCCGCCTCAATCGTCGCGTTCAGCGCCAGCAGGTTGATCTGCTCCCCTACACTCTGAATCACCTGCGCAATCCCGTTCATTGAGGCCGCGGCCTTCTCCAACTCTCCCGTCGAGCGGCCGCCGGTCTGAGCCTCAGCGTTGATCCCGTCGATCAGCAGCTTCGAGCGTGCGGCGGAGTGCGCGATCTCGGCCACTGACGCGCTCAGCTCCTCGGCCGCCGCCGCGGAGGACTGCACGATCCGCTCGACCCGACCCGAAGCCGCGATGGCTTTCACCTGAGAGGTCGTGCTGGCCGTGATGTCCATACAGTACTTCACGATCTTCACCGGCTGTCCGTACGCGCCGAGCACCGAGTTGTAGGTGGCCTGGATCCAGACCTCGCGGCCGGCCCTGCCCAAGCGCTTGTAGGTTGCGGCGTGGCACTGCCCGGCCCGCAACTGCTCCCAGAACTGGTGGTACTCGGCCGAGGAGGCATGGCCCGGCTCCACGAACATGCGGTGGTGCCGGCCCCTGATCTCGTCCAGGGAGTAGCCGACGGCCGCCAGGAAGTTCGCGTTGGCGTCCAGGATGGTGCCGTCGAGAGCGAACTGGATGGCGCCCTGGCTCCTGTCGATCGCGGCGATCTGGCCCGCGACGTCGAGGGCGCGCAGCTTGTCGGCGGTGATGTCCGTGGCGAACTTCACCACTCCTGTCAGCCTACCGGCCGGGTCGAGCATCGGGTTGTACGTGGCCTGCAGCCAGATCTCCCGGCCGCCCTTGCCCAGGCGCTTGTACTCGCCGACCTGGTACTCACCGCGGGCGAGGGCAGCCCAGAACTCGCGGTAGGCGGGGCTTGTCTGCTCGGCGGGCTCCACGAAAATTCGGTGGTGCTGGCCGCTGATCTCTGCGAGGTCGTAGCCGACGGTGCGCAGGAAGTTCTCATTGGCATCGACGATGGTGCCGTCGAGGGCGAACTGGATCACCGCCTGCGAGCGGTGGATCGCCGCGACCTTAGCCTCGCTGCCGATGCTCCTGAGCTTCTGCTCGGTGATGTCGGTCGCTAGCTCCATTACCCGGACCGGACGCCCGGCACTGTCCAGGACGGGGATGAGGATTGCCTGAAACCAGAGTTCACCGCCGTTCTTGGCGATCCGCTTATACTCGCCCCGCTGGGGCCGGCCCTGCCTCAGCGCCTGCCAACATGCCTCATAGGCGGGGCTGCTCCCCTCGCTGGGATCGACCAGCATGGCGTGCTTGCGGCCTCGAATCGCGGCAAATGTGTAGCCGAGGGCGTCCAGGAAGATCGGGTTAGCGCTTAGAATGGTGCCGTCGAGGGCGAGTTCGAGCACGGCCTGGGCGCGGGACAGGGCGTCGAGCTTGGCCGACTGGGAGCGGTCGAAGAGCATGGCGGGTGCCTCTAGATTGAGCACAACCAGTGCGTGCCCGTGGGCGTCCAGACAACACCGGACCTCAGCGTCGCAATCTGCTGTCAAATTACAAATACAACGTAAAAAATCATATTTTGTATACGCTGACAAGACTCGAATTTGACTTAGTATAAACTTACCAGGTTCGATCAAATCTAAGGTAACTCAATGATGTGCGATGAGGTTCCGCTTCGCAAATGGCTCGCCAGCAAATAGACAAAGAGCAATAAAATCTATTTCTTTCCCGGCGCGCACTTGAGGCATATGCCGGAGCGTCCGGCGTGGCTGTCTGGGCTGATCAGAAGGGCTCCGAGCAAGCGCTAGGCTAGGCTACTTCCGTAGCTTCTACGGGACGGCGAGGTTCGCGACGGACCTGAGGCTATCGCGCGCAAGAAGTCGCACACGCCCGCGTCCCGGGGGCGGCCGGGTGTTTCGACCCCAGGGCTCGTCCTGACCGTCGACCAGCACCTGTTAATCCGCGTCCGGCCGGTTCCTCACCAGCCGCTTTCCGGTCGCCTCCGCCCACGCATGCGCGCGTTCCCACGCTTCGCACACGCGGTCGGCGGCCTCCTGCTCCGTATGCGCGTGCCCCGAGGCGGCGAAGCCGAGCGAGGCTGCGGTGTTGTTGATCGTGAGCGACCACGTCTAGCGGCTGCCGACCCCATCGCGCGGCGCTTCTTCGTTCCGGGATCTGTCCGGCCCAGGCGCTCACTCCGCCGCGGGCTGACTGAGCCGCATCGCCTCCTCGCCCGAGACACCCAGGGCGAGCAGCAGGCGCAGGAACGCGGCGATGGTGCCGGGCACGGCGGTCTCGCCGCCCTCCCACCTCCGAACGCGACGGACGTCGACGCGCAGCAGCCGCGCCGCTGCGCTCGGCGTGAGCCCGAGGGCGGCGAGGGCTATGCGGAACTCCGTGTTGGTCACGGCTCCTGGTCCTCGGGTCGATGGGCCGGCCACGGCAGGTCCCGTCCCACCACGCGATAGTCCGGCGGCAGCTGACCAGCGGTGCCCATGCTCCAGCCTGTCTCGGAGTAGTGGCGCGCGTACAGCCCGAGCATGTCGCACATCACGCTGATGGTGCGGGAGCCGCACCGCGAGCAGCGCAGGCGCAGCTCGATGTCCGGGAAGGGCAGTTCGGCCGGGAATCGGTCGGTGCTGATGACCGCTTGGTGGCCGCAGTCGATCGCCTGGCAGCGGACCGCGGCGGTACGGTCGCCCTGGGACCGGTAGTGCCCGACCGTTGGCGGCGGGATCTCGCGGCCCTCGGCGTCGTAGGCGCGGCGGGGGTTGCGCCTCCTCACTGATAGAGTGTCCGCTTGCCCGTGAGGGTGATCAGCAGGGCGGTAGCGACGGCTCGCAGCTCGTCCTCTCGGGTAGCGTGCGGATCAGCCAGCACCCGGCAGGCATGGTCGTCCGCCGCCACTGCCGCCGCCAGGTCGAGCGTGAACTCGCCGATCTCGTGCAGCCGTGTGGTAGGCGCGTTGAGGTAGAGTTCCGCGGCTGCGGCGACGGCCTGCATGTCGATGGGCGGCGCTACGATCCTGTCGTTGTCCATGGCGGCGCACCTCAGCTGCCGGCGAGCATATCGGCGAAGTCATCCGGCACCTCGCCGAAGCGCCCGAGAACCAACACGCCTTCAAGCTCGCCCGTCTCGTTGTCGGCGGTGATCTGGAGCGCGGCCGCGCCCGGCTTGCGGGTTGCGATCGCCTCGGCGCGCTTCAAGGCTCCCGTGCCGGTCGGGGCGACGTCCCGAGCACCGGGCACCAGGCGCTTGCGGCGCATCTCGAAGGTCTGGATCAGGTACGTGGTCGCGCTCGCCATGATCGCCTCCGAGCGGGTCCGGGCTCCCGCATGTTCTGTTTTCGTTCTAGCACTCGGAGAAGCCCAAGTCTCCGCTCGCGAACTGCGAGGACCTACGGGCATTCGCCTCCGGGGGGATCGGGAGAGCCCCGGGCCGCCCGAGGCGGCCGGGGCCGCTGATGGCAATCCTCCCAACTCCTGCCCTCATGCGGCCCTCACGGTCTGCAGAAAGCCCTCGACCTCCCGGCCGAGAACCGCGGACTGCTGCGACAGGTCAGTGGCGGAGGTCAGCACCTGCGTCGCCGCTGCCCCTGTCTCCTCCGAGGCGCGTGCGACCCCCGCGATGTTGGCAGTCACCTCTCCGGTTCCGGCGGCCGCTTGCGCCACGTTGCGCACGATCTCCTGGGTCGCCGCGCCCTGCTCCTCCACCGCCGCCGCGATCGAGGCCGTGACCGCGTCGATCTCGCGGATGCGCCCGGCGATCTGGCCGATCGCCGACACCGCCCGACCGGTCGTGGCCTGCACCCCTGCGACCTGACCGGAGATCTCCTCGGTGGCCCGCGCCGTCTGGCCGGCCAGTTCCTTCACCTCGGCGGCCACCACGGCGAAGCCGCGACCCGCCTCGCCGGCCCGCGCGGCCTCGATGGTGGCGTTCAGGGCGAGGAGGTTCGTCTGCGCGGCGATGCCGGCGATGACCTCGACGATGCCTCCGATCCGCCCGGCAGCCTCGCTGAGAGCCCCCACCAGGGCGGCGGCCTCGTCCGCCTCGCCGACCGCGCACCGGGCCAGCTCCGCCGAACCGCTCACTTGGCGACCGATCTCCTCCACTGACGCTCCGAGCTCCTCCGCCGCCGCGGCGACGGTGGCCACGTTCGAGGCGGCCTGTTCGGCGGCGGCCGCCACGGTCGTCGATTGGCTGGCGGTCTCGGTGGCGGTGTCCGCCATGCCCTCGGACGTGGCGCGCAACTGCGTCGCCCCCGCGGTGACCCCGGCCACGATGCCGCTGACCGCCGCCTCGAAGCGCTCGGCCACCTCTCGGAGCGCCAACCGCCGCCGCGCCTCCCCGTCGGACCGCGCCCGGGCCGCCTCCTGCTCCAGCTCCCGCGTCCGAGCAAGCCCTACGCGGAAGACCTCGACGGCGCGCGCCATCGCGCCGATCTCGTCGCGGCGCGCGGTCCCGGCGACGGGGATGTCGACCTGCCCTTCGGCGATGTGCCGCATGGTCTGCGCCAAGCCGGCCAAGGGCCGCATGGCCCGGCGCAGGCCGAGCGCGAGCACACCGGTCCCGACCAGGACCAGGATGAGACCGATGCCGAACGCCCGCCACACGGTCGCATCCAGCGCCGCGAGGTAGTCGGCCTTGCGTACGCCGACGTAGAGGATGCCCAGGACCTCGCCGGCGGGATCGAGGATGGGTTCGTATGCGGTGAAGGTCGGGGTGCCGAGAACGTCGGCCTCGCCGCGGTAAGCTTCGCGCCGTACCAGGACGGCGTCGCGGACCGGCCCCTGGGCGAGCTTGGTGCCGGTCGCGCGCTTGCCGTCCGCACCGACGACGTTCGTGGCGAGGCGGGTGTCGCCGACAAAGATTGTGGCGTTGCCGCCCAAGACCTCGCGGACGCGGTCGACGGCCGGCTCGGCCGTGTCGACGACGTGGGTGCCGACGCGCAACTGGCCGTCAACGACCGAGAAAGTCGCCGCGCCGCCCTCGTCGGCGAGGGTGAGACGCAGCAGCCTCATGTTGCGGTCGAGGGCCTCGCCGGCGCGGCGGCCCATGTCGGCGCGCAGGTCGGCGAGCATGAGGGCGAGGGCGCCGGCGCAGGCCAGGGCGGTCACGGCGATGCCGATCAGGCTGATCCGGGTCGTGAGTGAAAGGCCGATCATCCAGGGTCTGCGCGTCGACATAGAGTGTCCCCGAAGAGCAAGTGGCGGCACTCCTCCGATTGACGAAGGAAGCCGCGTCGAAACTCGTCCGCATCGGCGCTGAACGTCTCAGAGGCGAGGCTGAACCCGGGCACATACAGTCGCAGAACACCTTAAAGCAATCTTGTCAAAATCTTAGGATCAACGCTCACGAGGGTATATTACTCAAGTTCAATGGGCTTAGACGAACAGAGCTAGTCCCAGTATCAGATGATACGATTGCATCAGATTATAGAAGCACTCTTTTAACACTGTGGCGAATGGCTTGGCGGTTCCGCGTGAGTGCTCGGGGTTGCCGCACACGGTGATGTGCCGCCGTCCTGCGCCATCGGGAACT